>PFDR01000073.1 GCA_002772545.1 Candidatus Peregrinibacteria bacterium CG10_big_fil_rev_8_21_14_0_10_49_10
AGGCCCTGCTGCTGCCGAAAGCAGCAGCGTGTCGACGAGTCGGATCCGAATGCCTGAAGGATTCGACGAGGAGACACATGGCCGAGTGGAGGAGTTTTGGCGCACCGGCGTTTTGGCGCCATCTTTGTCGCCGGACAAAGGTGGCAAATCAAATGAGAAAACAAGAAGAAGAGTATTGTGTTCTCACTTTCCAAAACCCATAGAACCCGTATTCTACATCTGTATGCGCACCCGATTTCCTCCTTCCCCCACCGGTATGCTCCACGTGGGTGGACTCCGTACTGCTCTCTTTAGCTATCTTCTTGCAAAGCAGAGTGATGGTGATTTTTTGCTGCGGATAGAGGATACCGACCGGGAACGGAGTGTGGAGGGAGCGGTAGAAAATATCCTGGGAACACTCCACTGGGCAGGGTTGCATCCTGACGAAGGCGTGATGCTGGAAGGAGGCAAAATTATCCAAAAAGGTGAGAAGGGCCCATACATTCAGTCTGAACGGTTAGAGATATATAAAGACTATGCAAAGCAATTGGTGGATGCCGGCCAAGCGTACTACGCATTCGATACCAAGGAAGAAATTGATAGGATGCGTGAAGAGGCACAGAAAGCAGGTAATCCCGCACCTAAGTACGACCTTTCAGTGCGCCTGCGTATGCGTAATGCCCTTACTATGGATGCTACCGAGGTAGAACAGATGGTGAGCGCAGGAGAACCGTACGTCATTCGTCTGAAAGTACCGGAGAACCGGACAGTAACGGTGCAGGATGAAATTCGTGGGAAAGTCGAGTTTAAAACACACACGGTAGATGACGCTATTCTTTTAAAGAGTGACGGTTTCCCTACCTATCATCTTGCTAACATTGTGGATGATCACCTCATGGACATTGACCTTGTGTTACGTGGTGAAGAATGGCTTTCTTCTCTTCCTAAACACATTTTGCTCTACGAGGCCTTTGGATGGCAGGCTCCTAAATTTGCGCACGTACCGCTTCTCTTAAATAAGGAAGGAGGAGGAAAGCTCAGCAAACGCCAGGGTGACGTGGCAGCTTCTGATTTTATTGCAAAGGGGTACCTGCCTGAGGCACTTTTAAACTTTCTTGCATTGCTCGGATGGAACCCGGGCGGAACACAGGAATTGTTTACTATGGAAGAACTCATAACGCAGTTCAGTCTGGAGCGAGTGCAGAAGGGCGGAGCGGTATTCGATACCGAAAAATTGGACTGGCTTCAGGGGCAGTGGATGCGCAAATTTTCTCCGGAAGAGTTTACCGGTCGCATTCGTCCCACAGTACAGGAGGTATATCCCGCTGCAGCAGATGACCCGGACTTTGCGAAAAAAGCAACGCTCATTCAGGAGCGCATCACCTTCTTTGCAGAAGCACCGGAAATGCTGAGTTACTACTACACAGAACCCGTGTTTAATATGGAACTTGTCGCAAGTAAGAAGCAGAAGGTGACAGTGGAAATGGTACCAGGGATTATTGATTTTCTGATCAAAGCTCTTTCTCCGCTTGATGATAACGATGGAAACTGGCAAATCAAAAGGATTGAAAATGTGCTCGAGTCAGCAAACCTCAATCTCTCTATCAAACTCAAAGACGGAATTGACATATCCACTGAGTCAGAATCAGGGCGATACACAAAGGGGCAATATCTGTGGCCGCTCCGCGCCATTCTAACCGGACTCCCCTATAGCCCCGGTGCGTTTGAAGTAGTGGAGGTTCTGGGGAAAGAGAAGACACTGGAGCGACTCCAAAAAGCAAAAGAATTGGCCGAAGGTATGAAGAAATAAGTATAAAAGTCGCGAAGCGGAAGCTTGCTTTCGCTGGAGCGACTCTTTGGAAAGGGAAAGGGGTGACCCTGAGGGGAAAACCGCAGGTTTGCCCCTCAGGAAAAGCCCCGGTGCGTTTGAAGTAGTGGAGGTTCTGGGGAAAGAGAAGACGCTGGAGAGACTGCGAAAAGTGCAGAAAAATGTGTGATGTTACTGGTTGCTGGTTTCTTGTTAGGGAACAAGCAACAAGTAACAAGGCAACCGGCAACAAAGCCACCAGTAGAATGTTTTCTGGTGTAATCCCTCAAAATAAGTACAATGAGTGCATGCCAATCGCCCACACCGACGTAGAAGTGGAACTAAAGCACGAAGGCTCCAAAGCTATCATTGCAGGCAAAACGAGTGTCCCGTTCTCTACATTTGTCAAACTGGTACTGGAGAGAAAACTCGGAAACATCCTTAAAAATTCAGGCAGTGATTCCATTATTCTGGATAGTGAACTGCTTACGTCGCTGGCCAGCGCACCGCAGGATTCCCGGGAGAGCCAGACAAAATTTACACTTGTCACGCTGGGAAGCGGCGTCTTAATGGGTGTGTTTTGCTTTTCTCTTCTTCAAATTCTCCTGCCCATGCTCGGCGTTACGCTCATGGCAAAAGACTTTATTGTGATAGATGGAGTCCTCGTAGGAATCGTCATTCTCACCGCCCTACTGGACCGTGTGAAGAGAAGGAAAAAAGCCGATAACATTACAGAAGCTATGGAGCGACTCACATCGCTCCTCTCGAAATAAGAATCATGGAAATAGCTGAGCATGTGCCACTGGCACCCAAAACGACCATGCGCATTGGAGGCACCGCACGTTACTTTGCCGAACCCACTTCACAAGAAGAAATTGAAGAGGCTGTTGCCTTTGCAGAAGAGAAGAACATACCCTACTTCGTGCTCGGGAGCGGATCGAATACAATTTTCGCGGATGGTGAAGTACAAGCCCTTATTCTTAGAATAAAAGCAGATACTGTGGAAAGGGAAGGAAATACGCTCAGGGTGCAAACCGGGAAGAACCTTGCCATGCTCATAAACGAACTGGCAGAACAGGGGTTGGACCTATCCCCTCTTACCGGTATACCCGGTACGGTGGGAGGAGCACTGTTTGGGAATGCAGGCCAGGGACCAACGGGCATCTGGATGGATTCCTTTGTAAATTCCGTAACGGCATTGGTGGCCGGAAGATGGAGAACATACCCAAAGAGTGAGTGTGGATTTTTGTATCGGGAAAGCCTGTTCAAACGTATGGATCCTGCTCCCATCCTCTGGGAAGTGTCACTCACTATTCCTTTAGAAGAACCTGCAAAAATAGCGAAAGAAGTAGAGCGCCTTCTTCAGAAAAGAATAGAAACGCAGCCGCATAGTAAAACAGCAGGATCCTGTTTTAAGGCAGTAGCAGGTACGCCTGCATGGAAATTGATAGATGCGGCAGGTTTGCGGGGAGAAAAAATAGGAGGTGTGGAAATAGCGCAAAAGCACGCAAATTTTCTGTTAAATGACGGTACCGCCACATTTGCAGATGTTGTTTCGGTGGTAGAAAAGGTGACACAAACGGTAAATGCCCCACTGGAAGTGGAAATGCGTCTGGTAGAGCAGGATGGAAGGGTGAGAGAAATAGAAGAAAGCACCCGGTAGCCGCACCCACGAAGGGATGCAGCTACCGATCAAAAAAGCCGCACCTCTTCATAGGTGCGGCTGTATACAGAGAGGTCAGAAAGGCAAATCTTCCGCCTTAATTTCGGATGTGTACTGCACTTCAGGAACAGAAACACCGGCTGCAACAGGCTGCCTTGCCTCCACGTCGGAAGAAGCGGCTGGCTCTGCAGGAGCACGCTTGGCATCGGCCGAGACGGACTCCATAGCTGTCTTATTTGCTATGCCAAGGAGCAGTACGGAGTCGGCCACCACTTCTGTGGTATACCGCTTGCTGCCATCTTGCGCTTCCCAGCTGCGTGTTTGCACACGGCCACTCGCATACACACGATTGCCTTTTTTCAGGTGCTTCTCCACTTCGGTTGCAAGGTCACCCCATACAACAACGTTGTGGAATTCGCTGCGTTCACGGTCTTCGCCACTGGATTTATCTTTCCAGCGATCATTGGTAGCTATGCCAAGTGTAAGTACATGCTGCCCGGAACCGGTGGTACGGAGCTCGGGATCACGTGTTGCATTACCCACAATATCCACACGATTGGTGCAGTGGTTCATACTGGATGCTCCTTCCAGGGCCGGGAGCTGGCCATCACGTGGATCGAGTAAGATCATATCCAGCGCAACAATTTTTGTTTTGCTGCGACGTTCGCTCGTCTGCTGATCTTCCCAGGTGTCTGTTTGCAGACGCCCTGCAATAAAAAGTTGTGATCCGGGACGCACAAACTGACTGGCAATATCTGCCATAGGCCCCCACAAGGTTACTGTGTGGAAGCCCTTGCCCTGAATTTGTTCACCGTTATCTCCGGTGAAACTGTAAGGAACAACCAAATTTAAATCCGTCACACTTGTCCCACTGGGGGTCTGACGAAGTTCTACCGGTTGTGTCTGGTAGCCGATGATGTGTACACGATTGTAGGAATACATGCTGCAAAGGGTAAATAGAAGTAAAGGATGCCACGAAGGACGTGTACGATGGTACACCTGTTTTGTTTCACGGCAACAATCTTCTCTTGCAGAAAAAAATCCTCAGTGTGCTATAACAATTTTTTGGGGACTCTCCGTAAAGTGATTGTGGAATGCAGAAGCGCAAAAAGCTACCATACATCTACACCTTTCCTCCCTTATTGTATTTTTAAAAAGTACTCCGTAGTGCGGCATATTTCTCTGCCTGTTCTTCTGGGGATGGTGATGCTCGTTCTGCCCGGGGAAGCACTCACGCTGCAATTACAATCCAATCGCTACCAGCCCAATGACTTTAAGGATGTAGAAGCTGCTATAGGAGATATAGAAGCTGATCTGGAAAATGCCCAATGCGGAGGATGGCTCTGGAACCAAAGTATTCTACCAAGCATAAACGATCCGGATTCCAAAGGGCTCATCCCGCAAGTTTCCGGAGTCCCGGGCCACCCTATACAGGACGTGCTTGGTCAGATAGAGTCCGGAATGGCTGAGCGAGCAAATGAGTTTGAGTACCCGGATGATACACAGGGCTTTACGACCGCATGCCGACCCGGCTTTCCGGGATTCTATGAAATCTTTCTCCCCTGCCAACGCCCGGCCGGAGCGGGAACAATAGAAGGTTTTGACGGCCCTAAAATTTTTAAGTCTCCGAGCAGGGGGCCCCAGTTCACAGATAATGCTGTACAAAGTGATCCCGAGTCGGACAGTGTTCTTTGGACCTGCGATGCCCTCTGTGAGGATTTAAACCGCCGGTGGATCTGGGACCAGTATTTTGAGACCTGTACAAATCAGTACACCGATGAAAATGGAAATGTTCATACAGATTACAATGAGTTTACTCACCCGTTCACCGGTTGTTACGATAGAGACACGCAGGAGCCTCAACCAAAGCCCAATAATGTCTTTTCTCAGTGCAACGTCCGTCATTCCATGCAAAAAAGGGAAATGTACTGCTGTACCAACATGCCAAGAACACATTTTCGGGAGGTAACGAATGGAGAGGGAAACACGAATGAAACTACAGACGTCATAGAGGTGAACACAAACTGCAAACCCTGCACAGGAGAAGAATGCAGCCGGAAAATGCCCAACGAAGGCTGGCAGGACCGTCCGTATATTTCTTACTATCGGCGTTATAAGGGTTCCTGTGAGCGGGACGCTCTGGAAAGTGCAGCGCCGGAAGATGATCATGAGCGCACGGATATTCCTGTCTCCTGTTATGGAGAGTATGTTATGCAATTTGGTGAAAAGGAATACGGAGAGTACGACCCAAAAGAAAAAGTGACGCAGTGGTGGCAGCACAGGTGTGTTATTGCCAACACCTACGGAGAAGAACAGAGCTTTGCAAAGATGCCAGAAACACAGCTAGTGGATATGAGTCTTGGAAATGTGGAATACGGACAGAAGAACTACAAAGAAAATACGGACGATGAAGATGCCACGGAGAATGACCCTCTCGTGTGGCTCGACCCTCCATCGAATGCGTATAAAATCGTGCGGCAGTTTCCAGATGAGGAAAATACGGAAGAGGAACGCACATTCGATAGTGCCAAAGACCTGTGGTACCCGGAAATCAGCGGAGGTTTTTCTCTGTTGAATAGGGATGTATGGAAGAACACCTACGGCAGTAACTTTACGTATGCACTTCTGTCTCCGGACATGACCAAAATGAAGTCCTATCCCCAACTTACAGAAGCACAACCCTACTCCAGTGGAGCATACATAAGGGCATTTGAAGATAGTGTGTATGAGGATGCCAACGGCGATATTCGCAGACCCATAGCAGAGTGGTGGCAGGAACTGGAAACAGAAGCCTATAAGCTCTTTAGTCCTCCACAGGTTCGCCTACTTCTCCCTCCCATATGGACCGTAGGCCTGGATCCTCTGGATCCCTTCTTTTCTCCAAAATTCCCGGATGCGCAGAACCCCCCTGAGGATAAAGACCCCCGGACCGAACCTCTGGAAGTACAGCTGAAGGTGCAGGAGGACTTACTTGGAGAGGTAGCGGCATATATGGAACGCTCCCTGCTTATACACCTCCAGGAAGAAGCTGTCCCTCTGGTCGTGCCCCTTGGAAACCCCACAGAATACCGTGCAAAAGCGCATGCATGGTGCACATGGTTTATGCAGAAAGAAGAGGTACTTGAATGTGAGAGTGCCCCCGGTGAAATAGGAAATCTTATACGTGGCCTGGAATCGTATGCAGACCAGCTGGATGCCTACCGTGCACTCCGTGGAGAGCTGGCTCAGTACCAGGCCTCTCTTTTAGAAAGGCAGGAGAAGATGATTTCTGCCATAGGAAAATGGCTGCAGACAAATGCGCAAGACTACCAGGACTTTCAGGAAAGCGTGGACCAGTTGGCAAACTTACAGGGTCTCTGGAAGGGGGCACAGTTTCTGTACCGTGACTTCCATGATAAGACAAACATGCCATGGTGTATGAACCAGCGTTTTACTCTGCCTATCTACTCCCTTCTTGATAACTGGTTCCCCGGAAGACCAACGAGATTACCGGAGGGATGTGACGATGGTAGCCAGGATCCAAACCAGCATTGTATAGAAACTGCTCCACTGGACGGATGTCTGGATAAAGAAAAAACGACTACTGACCCAAACTGCTTTCCTCGCTTCACTGTAAATGTACCGGCGGATGTTGTTTTGGATTTTTCACAACTACGTACTGCAACCGGTGCAATCCATTTTCCTGTTTTAAAACCCATTCAAATCAGTATTGCCCGCTTTGAGTTGGACCCTCCCAGTCCGGAATCGAGTGACTTCACTATTCCGGTACTCCCTAAACTGCCACCTGTCCCCTCCATCCATGCACTGGTCACGGCAAATTTGCCCGACATACTCCCGGACCCCACTGCGCTCACGCCGCAGCAACAACCGCCAACTATTAAAAGTTTTTTTCCGAATCCCGCTCCGCTCATAAAGGAAGATGAGGGCAGGACAGACGGCAGAACTGCTCTCAATGATGTTGGTACTATTCTGTATATTATGAATGTTACCTATGACGAATTTTGGGGAAGTCTCCGTTTGGAGCCGGAGAAAGTGGAAGACGGCACCGAAGAAGATTGTGTTACTCTTAATTCCTTGCCCTGCATTCACGCAGAAATGGACCTGCTGGAACGGTTCACACGTATGTGTGCACGACCGGGGGTTTTGTTACAGGAAGATTTTGGAAGCAGAGGAAGACCTATAAACCGGTCAGAAACAGACTTTGATGTCTGCCCCCGGGAAGACTGGGCCTGTCAGCAGCTCAACCAGGAAACCTACGGCACGCAAAAGGGTTGGGGTATACATTTACCGGATGAAACAACACAGCAGGCACTTCTATCTGAATTACGGCAGAAAATGTTTAAAGAAACAGTGCTACAGGAAGGTGTGAGTGTAGAAGACAGAATTCGCTTCTTTGTAAACCCCAGTGAAATCATACCGTCGTTCGAAGTACGGGGAGGAGAAGTGCTGATCCCTACCTCTCCATTTTCGCCGGCTCCATCACCTACCGGAGAGGACTGTGAAGGAACGGAATGTGATCAAGGTGTGGCACCCACGGGAGATTGTGAGGGTGAAGAGTGTGGTGGAGATGCCTGTGAGGGTGAAGAGTGTGGTGGAGGAAGTAGTCAAGGAGGGGGAGGTGGTGGGGGTGGAACAAGTGGAGGTGG
>PFDR01000047.1 GCA_002772545.1 Candidatus Peregrinibacteria bacterium CG10_big_fil_rev_8_21_14_0_10_49_10
GGGGAAGGGTGGTAAGAAAGGACTTAAGGAAAGAGTAATCCTTTAATTGGAGCCCATTGTACCAAATATTATTGCAGTACAGCATGTTTGCCTTGACCCATTTCGTGTATATCATCGTGATCAATACTCATAGATACAACTATTGTGTACAGGAGAGCGTGGTATTTGCCTCTAGACAAGAACCTGCATCACAGTACCCCCAGGAATAACTGCCCGTACTGCTGCACGTACCGGCACCACAACCACAATTTCCTTCTTCCTGATCATCCGGGAAGAGAGTAACAAGAGTATCAAACACGCGTACATACTCCGGATTGGTGGGAAGAGGCACCGTTCTGGAAATGCGGAAGGAAATGTGTACGCTCTGCCGCGTAGTGCTTGGAGAAGTATTCTGAGCAACAAAGTTTGAAATAATCGTATTGCCTGAATTGGTCAGAGACCGAACAGTGGTACCCTCTGCCACAAGCATGCCGTTATTTCCCTGTGTAATAATGGTTGGGTTTTCTCCATCCTGAGCCATTTGCAGAAGAAGAAGAGCACCTGTTTCGCCTAACGCAGGATCCAGAATGCGCTCTGCCCGTCGTATGCGGCGGGTGAGTGTTTGGAGAAGTTGAATACCTGTCTGATCCACCTGGGCGATACTCTGCTGTCGAATACGCTGTTCACTGGAAGAGAAAAGAAGCGCAACCACCACACCCGAGACCAGTGCAAAAAAACCAATGAAGAGCAGGAGTTCTACAAGTGATGTGCCGGATCTGTAGCGAAAGGGATTGTGCATTTTAATAGGAGCAGGAAACAAAATCCGTTACTTCCTGCCATGAGGTAATGGTGACACGGGGGAGGAGTCTTATAATGAGAATCTCCAGTCTTCTTGCCGTATCCCCTCGTACCCCCTCCGTACATACGGTGCGATTTTCGTTTCCTGTTCCTCCTACCGAAAGGATTTCACACGTCCCATTCCCTATGGCAAGAGTCTCATTTCCCACATAACCACTATCGCTCCGTAAGGCGAGCAGGGCATGCTCGGCGCATGCCTGCGCAAGAGCAAGAGACTCGGTGGAATTCCGGAGGGAAAGTCCTGTGCGTGCGGCAGAGGTGGAAAGAAGTAAGACAGATGTTGTAATGGCGAGGGAAATAGCGCCCACTACCAAAACACTGAGAAGAAAAATATATCCCGTATGTCCCACGGAAGATGGAGGATATTTTTTATCTGCAGCCGGATTCTGGAAAGTACACAGGGGCATTATGGACCTGGCTGAATAATTTCAAATGCATCATTTGTGGCTAAAAACACTCTGTCTTTTAGGATGTCGTAATATACTCCTTTTGCTGCTCCGTTGGGGCTGTCGTAGTAGGTCATTTCTGCAGGTTGGCCGTGAGAGAGAAGAGTGGGATCTATAACCTGTAATTCCTTACTGGGATGACTGGATGCCAAAAACAGATATCGGCCACCCGGTTCTGCGGCAATGTCTTCTGCATTCCCACCCACCTCGTAGTACCACGGCCCCGGCGGTGGAGAGGGAACTATGCTATCTGCAATATCAAACATCACGAGTTCTTCTATGCTGGAACCATCCAATCTTCCCAAAAATGCCGCAGTGCCGTAGGTCGCAACAGCATTGCCATCGTATACATCCGTCACATTGTACCCTACCCCCGGAGCATCGCTGAGGTCAGCAGGATCGAACACATCCACTACCCGCAATTCCGATACATCTTGGGTGTTGGCGGAATAGGCATAGGCCTGATGAATGCTCAAATCCATAAAACCTCCTGCATTATCCAGGGAATCGAGCAGGGAAAGAGTTCCTTCAGACGCGCTATAGGAATAAAGTTCGTGTTCTGTCCCATCCTCTCTGGCCCCTACGAAGAGGGTACCGTTAAAGTAGGCAAGTGAGCGGGCACGGTCATCACCGGGAATATTTTTCTGATCCAGGAGATTTCCGGCAGAAAGGGAAGTAGGTGAAGAAATATTATAGGACTGCAATTCTGCAGATGTATCTGCCGTCAGTACATAGAGCACATCACCGATAGTGAGAAGATCATACCCCGCCGCCCCAAGGGAAAAAGAACTGGCTACGCGAACCGGATTGCTGAGATTGGACACATCAAAAATATACAGACCCGCTGTGTCTCCGCTGGTCACATACGCATACTCATCTTTCACAATGACCTTTGTGAACAGGACTCCAATATCGGTATAAGCCCCCTGTTGGGAAACACTGTTCCAGTTGCCAATAGGCTGCTCCACCTGCCAATTGGTGATCTCTGTGGTAAGGAGAACACTGCCCGAACGACCATTCCCATGATTCCAACTCGTACGTGCCGTCGCCTGTACCGTATCTTCTTGCGGAAGGGTAATGGTTACGATGGATGTATAGCCGTCTGATGTTGTAGATCCGGAACTCGCTAGCTGCCAAGTACCGGCCGGACCCACCTGCACACCGTATGTACCTGCAGTGAGAAGAATAAAATCCGCATCGCGTATGGTGCGAAGTGCTTCCAGTGATTCTTCTGCCAAAAATGCACCACGCATGTGGTCGCCACTTGCCAAAAATCCGCGCTGGCTAAAGAGAAGACTCGCTCCCACAGCCACTATAAAAAGTCCAAATACTACTACTCCTATAAGGGCATCAAGCATCATGAAGCCCTTATGATACCGATGTTGAGAAGGAAAAAGGTGCACCGTGCCTCGTATACTACCAGCGAAAAGCAATAAACGGATAGCGCCCGGCGACCAATGGCACCTATCTGTCCACTGGTCGCTGATCACTGTTTTTCATGGAAGACTTAACACTGTCCATTACAACACTTACTCAAAGTTCTTCACCATCTGTATGATTGCTATTCCACATCCGTAATTGCGAGCACCCTCTGTGTAAAAGGGGAAGAGGCTTTGTACCTCACGTAATAGACGTGGGAATTGATCGAAGTGATAGGCTTTCTTTCCCTCAGCAACATCCACCAGCTGTTCGCAGCTGCACCCCCGTGTGTCTTCGAGTGTAAATTCGCTGACCTTTTTTCGAGGTCCTTTGCGGAATATGGGACTGTTGGAAGTAAGTGCAAATTTCTTAAAGAGCATGTACGCAGTCGGCACCTCCTCCGGGGTGTAGGTATCGGGACAGAGATCCTGACTGTTTGCGATGGTATCTCCGTCGGCATCGCTCTCGCAGGCTCCTTCACGATCTCCGTGTTTTTGGTGTGCCTTCCAGGCAGAAGAGGAAATGGAAAGGGTCTGTGGATTGTTTTTATTTCCGGGAGGGAAGTGACAAATCGTCATCTTCTCACCGCTGTCTCCTTCGGAAGAACCGTCCGATGAACTGCTCCCGGAAGAACCACCCGAAGAAGAGCTTTCTCCGGAGGCGGAATCATCACCTCCACTTCCTTCATCTCCACTTTCATCTCCATCATCGGATGATCCGCAAATGCCCCCGCCCGCAGGTTTTTCCAAAATTACTTCTGTCGCCAGATCCTGGTAATCGGAATCACTGCTTAAATCCTGTAACTCAAAGAGGAGCAGCAGCGACGTCTTGCCTATATTCACTCTGTTTCCATCTATCAGCGAACGCATAAAGTCTTTTAAGTCTCCTACGTTACTGTATGGCGTTGTTCCGGGTAGGGGATCTTTGCGTTTGAGAACTTTTACACGTCCCGTGCCGTCACCATTCTCAGAATGACTGCGGAAGAGCCAGGAGTACCGACCTTCTGCACGGAGAACCAACTGAGAACCGGAAGCGATATCGGTAAACGTCTGGCGCTCTCCTCCGTCCACATCCCGGAACCCGAAGAGGGACTGCCAGCCTTCTCCCCCGTCAAAGCTCGCACTGACATAGGACCGAATTTCCGGGCCACGTGTTCCATAGGTCATGTGGGAACCACGTACACGGAATGTTACATCTGCCGGTTCGTTGATGGTAATTTTACCGTCGGAAGTAATGGTGTAGGCAACTGCGCAGGGATCCGGCGTCTCATCCGTATCACCGCCACCACTGTCGCTATCACTGTCTTCACTACTATCAGTCGCATCATTTCCACTCTCGTCACCACTCTCTCCACCCGTACCTTCATCACTCCCTCCGCTGCTGCTACCTCCACTTGAACCGCCTTCATCCACACCTGCACCATCTTGCTCTTCCCAGTGAATAAAAATTCCATCATCAGCGGTAGTCACACGTGCCTGGTACGAAACTGAAAGATTGTCAGCAGCAACAGTGACCTCATCTCCACCGGCTCCATCATTGACAATGCTATCAAACGGATTTTCTGTTTTGTTTTGTCCTGTGTCGTTTTCCACAGAAGTGATTCCTGCATTTTGGAAGGAGACCGTTGCATCCACGATTTCTTTACTCCCCAGACTATGAGAACCATGAAGAAGCACTCGAAGATAGCCGTTACTCCGCCAGGCTGCGAGACCCGGAACATCCTCCGAAAGGAAGTTATCTACAAGAACAACCCCGCTATTTATAAGTGGAATCCATTCATCCTCTCCAAAGAGCATTCCTTGTTCTCCCACATACACTTTGTTCTGCGCATCACCCTGACCCACGTTCTCCACACGGTTAAAATGCACTTTAAAGCGGGGGTCGTCTGAGGTGGAGCAACTCCCTTCCGGCTGGCTAAAAGTCACCTGTATAACCGCATCCTGGAAATCTGCGGAACTCTCATTTAAGTCTCCCAGTTCTGCCAGAAAAACAGCATCGTACTCCCCAATACCTACAACGCCATCCTGAAGAATGGTGCCGAGGAAACTTGCAAGGTCATTCTGGTTGTCGAATGCCTCGTAGTCTGGTGGGAGATCGCCATTTCTCAAAACTTCTATATGACCGTCGGAATTATTGGATATATATGTTTTATTGAAGAGCCATGAATACCGACCATTGACCCGAAGCAAAACCTGACTGCCATTGGGAATGTTGGAAACAGTTTCTGTTTCACCCCCATCCACATCTGCCCCATTAAAGAGTGACATCCAGGTTGTTCCGCCATTGGTGCTTACATCTACATGAACCTGCACTTCCGGTCCGCCTGCCCCGTAGGTAATTTGAGATCCGAGCACAGTAAAGACTGCATTCACATTTCCTGTGGTCGTAATTTGCCCGTCATCTGCAACAGCAAAACGATCTTCGCAGCTAGGTTCTGAACCTCCGGAAGAACCGCCACTGGAAGATCCGCCGGAACCGGAACCGCCACTCGAAGAACCTCCGGATGTGCTTCCTCCTGAGGTACTCCCTCCGGAAGTGGAACCTCCCGATGTGGAACCTCCCGATGTGGAACCTCCCGATGTGGAACCTCCCGATGTGCTTCCTCCGGAAGTGGAGCCTCCACCGGAAGAACCCTCCTCCACTGCATCCTGTATGCCCGTAGAGGAGTACACACCGTCAAGCCCTACCACTATTACACGTGTTTCGCCGTTTATGGCCTGAATAATAACTTCACCGGTCTGACTGGGTGACCCCTCTATGCGGGAAAAAGAAACTTCCGAAAGTCCGGATGTGTTAATGGTAGGGGGAACGGGGTAATGCTCGTCGTACTCCGCATCTCGCACTGCATACGCTTCGCCCTGATACAGCACACCATCCTGCACATAAAAACCCCAGGCAGAGTCACTCTCACCGGATTGTGCAAGAACCTGTGCACGTCGCAAACCCTGAATGGTTTGTTCCGTGACCAAATCCAGATCATTGCGAATCTGGAAGTTGCGGTACATGGGAACCGAAAGACCGGTTGTCACGGCAATAATGCCCAGTGTAAGCAGTGTCTCTATTGCTGTGAATGCCCTGTGTTTTGCCATGGAGGAAGAGAGGAAGAAGTGCTGTTACCCGCCAACATTTCCAACAACACTGTAGATGGGTACAATAATAGCAAAAGCAATGGTGCCGACGAGCCCTCCTATGAACAAAAGAAGCATCGGCTCTAAAATGATGGGAAGTTTTTCAGCTGTCTCCTGGGCTTTTTTTTCGTAAATATCGGCTATCTTCAGCAGAGTATTCGAGAGTGTACCTGAACGTTCTCCCGTCACAACTAATTGCTGGACAGACACAGGCAGAAGTTTCCTTGCATGTGTAGTGGCAGCAAAAACCTTGGCAAATGAGTCGCCAACGGTTATGCGCTTGAGCAGATGTGCGTAGAAAACTTTGTAGGAATATACCTGTGTCACTTCTACCAAAGACTCCAGAGATTCCACCAGTGGAACTCCTGCCTTGAGGAGCCCACCCATAATGACACCGAAACGAGCAATAGTTGCCTCTTTAGCCAGCCGACCAATACCCGGTATACGAAACATAAACCACTGTGTCACAGCCTTAAAGCGGGTAAATTTCGAGAGAAGTCCCAGAGCTATGAAGAGCACAATGAGAAGAGGGACGACCTGCATGCCATACGCTTCAAAGAGATGGGTAATACTGATGACAATGCGAGTTGTGAGGGGAAGTTCCACGTTCAGTGAAAACAGAACCTGCACCAGATTCGGAAGCACAAAAAGGCCCAAACCCATAACTATAACAAACATCATGGAGAGAACAATGGTGGGATAGATCATTGCCATTTTTACTTTTTGCTTCAGGGCATGGTCCTTCTCCTGTTGGACAGAGAGATACTCCATGTTGCGGGCAAGGTTGCCGGCATCTTCGCCGATGTGTACCAGAGCTACTTCATACGGCGTAAAGAAGCATGTTTGCTCCATCGCCCTCCACATGGGACTGCCGTTTTCCACAGCCACCAAAATTTTTTCAACCATTTTTTTTACCGGCTTCGACCGCACTTCTTCCTGAAAGGCACGGAGAGAATCCAGGAGTGGCAGGCCTGCATTTAACATGGTAGACAGACTCTGAATAAACAGGTGCCTGTACTTGCCCATCCCCAGGTAATTCAGTGTCTGGAAGAATGTGGTGAGAGACCCCTTCTTTTTCCGCTCTTTTACTTCTATGAGAAAGTTCCCCTCTTTTTCGGGAATGACTGCCGCTTGTTCCGTTGGTTTTTCTGCTTCCTTCTTCTTTATGAAACGGGCAAGAAATCCTTTCTTTTTGGGCTGTTCTTTCGCTTCCTTTTTGGGCTCCTCCGCCACCTGTTTTGTTTCTTTCACTTTACCTGTAGCTGCCTGCGTACGACTGCCAAAACTATTTTCCTTAGGAGGAGCAGATGCCTGAGAAGGATTTGCTTTCTCCGCTGCCTGCTGAGAATTCTTGTCTTGTGTGAGTTGCACTTCGGTTGATTTTTCAGCACCCTTCTTCGCTTTCTGCTTTTTTGACTTGGCAGCCTTTGATGGCGAACGCTTCTTAATCATGTCTTTCAAAAATAACTTCGGGAGGTGCGGCCACACGAATCAGCTCTTCTATGGTGGTCATGCCGGCCATCACTTTTGCAAAACCGTCTTCAAACATAAGTTTCATACCCTGCTTGCGGGCAAGGAGATTGATGTCTGTACTTGTGGATTGTTTGATAATGAGTTCCTCAATTTCCGGCGTGACTATGAGTAGTTCATGGATACCGATACGTCCCCTGTATCCGGTGTTGCCACAGGAGTCGCACCCTTTCCCTTTGTAGAGAGTGGTACTGCCACGCTGGAAAAACTTTTCTGCACCCGCAAAGAAAGTACGTGCCTCCTGCCCCGTTACGCTGTAGCTGTAGCGGCAGTAGGGGCAAATGCGACGTACAAGACGCTGGCCGATGACTACCTCGAGCGTGGAAGCAAGAAGGAAAGGCTCCAATCCCATTTCTATAAGGCGGGGGACGGCAGTTGCTGCGTCGTTACTGTGTAAGGTGGAAAACAGCAGGTGACCGGTGAGCGCTGCGTTCACGGCTATTTCTGCGGTTTCCCCGTCACGAATTTCTCCAACGAGAATCACATC
>PFDR01000035.1 GCA_002772545.1 Candidatus Peregrinibacteria bacterium CG10_big_fil_rev_8_21_14_0_10_49_10
TGGAGGTGGAGGGGGTGGAAGTGGAGGTGGAGGGGGTGGAAGTGGAGGGGGTGGAAGTGGAGGCGGAAGTTCCAGTATTGTAAGTAGTTCTCTCTCTTCAGCTTCAAGTTCCAGTCGTCCATTAAGTACTTCTTCCGTGTCATCCTCCTCTTCCTCCCCTATTTCCTCTTCCTCTTCTTCAAGTTCGAGTAGCAGTTCTGTGTTCTCCTCTCAGTCATTCTCCTTCTCTTCGCAATCGTTCTCTTTCTCCTCTCAGTCATTCTCCTTCTCATCTTCTTCTTCCTCTTCGACTAATCCATGAGACGTTCATATATGAGTATTGGCTTCTTCTGCATGGTACTTCTTTCTATGGGTCTGACCCTGTATGCAGTTGGAGGAAATACGGCAAGGGCACAAGAGAGTGCACCCACACTCACCCCCGAAGAAATATTAGCCATAGGTTCCGAAGGTTGCCGGGATCAAATAAATGGTGCACTGGCGCGGGAACAGAGAATATTTCGGTCAGTCATCTTTGGTCTTTCTCTCACCAAAGATGCAAAATTAGGAGAGGTACGATACGACAAAAACGGCCATGCCTGGTACAAGGAATCTGCTAATAAATGGCAAACAGTAGCGGAAAACGGAGGGGGTATACAAACCGATGAGGAGATGCGTATTCAGTCACAGGTTCCTGCACGCAAAGGATTACTGGAAACAAAGCGGGTCACTACTTCCGATCTCATTCCTTATATGGGCCAGAGCATGCGTGCTCTGCAGTGTCGGGTGGATCTTATTTGCAATGTGGTACGGCAATCCGTGGGTAAACTACCTACTGATCCTCTGGAAATAATTGCACGCACTCCCGGCTGTATAGATTGGCCAACAGAAACCTTTAAAAGTTGCCGGCTTGCGAGTGGAGACGGCAATAGTATTTCCGAACAGACAGATGTCACAACGTACTGTGCGAGCGTGACTGATGATCTCATAGAACAGGAAATGGCCACGACGGAAATGGTTGTGCAATACGATGCTGCCTACCGCACACTCTTACAACTGGCAGGGAATTTTGACCTGTTCCTGCAGGAATTCCGCTTTCCTATTATCAGTAGTCTCCGCCAGATGACCAACCTGATTGGATCGCTTAACCGCATTCCCTGTTTCCTTTCCAGTTGCGACGCATCTCCACCGCCTTCTGCCCCTCAGCAATAACCCATGCGCTCCCTCCGGTTCCGCAACGGCAACTGGCTTACTCCACTTCTTGTGGGAGTTTGTGTTCTTGCCATAATGAGCCTCAGTGCCCTTCTGATAGGGAAGAACAGCCTTTCACTTGCTGCAAAAGACCCGTGGAAGTCTTACCCTATCCTGGAATCCTGCTCCACAACAGACAAGGAATATGCGGATCTCTTTTTTAACAAGTTACTTTTTGATGAGTGGGCACAGGAGTACCACAGGCGCGTGAATGAAGTGGTGGAAGAATACGTGAACCCCCCACTGAACAGTGCGCCTGCCTGCCTGGAAGATTCGCTCTTCCCCCTTAAACAAGACACATCCTATCTTGCTCTCATGGCCAAAGAACTTCCCCCCTGGCGGGACGAAAAAGATTTTGAACAACTGGACCGCAACGATGTAGGTATTGTGCTCCTTGAGTTTCTGCGTGTGTATGAGTGTGCGCTCAAAGAGGCACAACACAATATTTATGTCGCTTTAAAAATAGACCTCCTCAAAAGACAGGCACGAGCAGGGGATCCTACGAAGAAAACATTCACATTGGGTGATTTGGTCTTGGATCTTGCTATGGAGTATTACGGCCAACTTGGAGAAGAAGCGCAGCGTATGCTAAACATCATCTCTTTGGAGATGACTACCTCACGCCCAACGCTGGAAAGAACACTCGCTGTTGTAGGGAGTATCAGCAGGCTGGAACCGCTTAATGCGGAATTAGAATGCCTTCAGCGTGCTTCCCTGGACTTGCGCAACGGCCTCGCCCTTGCAGCGGAAGCAGGAGTGTGCCTTCCTAAGGCCTGGGACATAAAAGACCCTCTGAGAGACCTCCCTGCACCTGAAGAAAATTCTGAGTCGGTAGAAGATTCCACAGGTGGAGGAGGCGCTGCATCGGGTGGCTCTCCCACAGACGAAGGAAATGTAGAGGGAATAAATGGAAACTCTGGTGGAGATGAGTCCACATCAGGAGGATCCACTTCGGGTGGAGCACAAGCGGGAGACTGTGAGGGGGATGATTGTGTGAGTGAAGATTCCACTTCGGGTGGATCCGATGAAGGTGGGGGGTCCACTGTAGGAGGTTCCACTTCCGGCGGAGGTTCCCCAGGTGCAGGCTCAACTTCCGGAGGGGGCGCTCCCGATGCAGGATCCACGTCCGGCGGAGGACAGGCGGGAGACTGTGAGGGGGGTAATTGTGGTGGCACAGCACCGGGTGGCGCTACTTCCGGCGGATCCGGTGCAGGAGACTGTGAAGGGGGAGAATGTGGAGGTGGAGGTTCTACTTCGGGTGGAGGCTCAAATTCAGGAGGAGGTTCTACATCGGGTGGCGGCTCTACATCTGGCGGAGGCTCTTCCGGTGGAGGGACGTCCGGTGGAGGATCTAGCTCAGGTGGCTCCAGCCAGAGCAGTCTTTCCTCTTCCTCTGTACGCAGCTCTTCCTCTATTTCTTCTGTGTCCTCTTCTTCCTCTGTTTCTTCTTCCTCTTCTTCCTCTTCAAGTTCCAGTAGCACTTCTGTGTTCTCCTCTCAGTCGTTCTCCTTCTCTTCACAATCGTTCTCGTTCTCTTCCCAGTCGTTCTCGTTCTCCTCTGTTTCCGCAGCTGCCAGCAGTTCTGTTCCGGTATCTTCGCAGTCATTTTCCTTCTCGTTGCAGTAATGAAATGCTCACGTACCAAAACAGGCATACTGCACTACAGAGCATTGTTGCTCCTGGGCCTTTTCTGCGGATGTGGTGTACCTATCGCTCATGCACAAAATGCATCTCTCTATAACAGAATGCATGCCATGACACTGCAGGAAAATGCAGAAAATGTGTCGGAAAAAACACTCGAAACGTTCATAGCAAAAATCTACCCCAGGGAGAATCTTCCTCTTTTTGAGGCAGCCGATGTAGATAAGGCTCTGCAGTCACGTAGCGGCGAAGTCTGTAGAACAGAGGACCCTGCAAAAAAACAAATCAGTGAAGGCTCCTGTGCGGGATATTTGAATGAGGTTGAACAGCTCGTTCTAAAAAATGCCCGCTTGCGCCAGTTTGTACGCAACTTACAAATTGCCGCAGCCGGTTTTGAAACAGGGATGTCTTCGTACTCAGGGCAACGCACAGACATTGTGACAAAACTCCCAAGTATCGCACATATGTGGCAGAGCGACACAGACGCCATTCAAAGCCCTATTATAGAAGGAAAAGTGCGGGGTGCAGTGTATCCCGCTGCATCGGACCCTACGTTCACCGCACTTTCTGCCCTGCTTTCCGGTCTTAAAGAGGGTGATTCGAGCGGAAATCTAAATGCAAAAGAGGACCGTGAAGTATTTGTAGGTGCAGTGTGGCGCTATCGCAATGGATTCGCTCAGTTCTGGACCACAGAAAGCGACCGAAACTCTCCACCTCTCTGCACTACTTCCCGCAATGCACTCGGAGACGGAACCGAACTGCAGTACCTGGGAGCACGTTTTTGCGACATAGAAAAGCAACTCCATACCATCTACCTCAGTATTCAAAATAATGTTGTGTATACACCACCCCTCAAGCCCGGCGAAATTGTACTCTTCCCTGCTAAAAAACTTGTCACCGGCACCGGTAAAGATATAGGTGTTTCCGTCTGGGCAACTAATGCAGATGTTGGACTTCTGTGGAATTTTCACCTTGAACCCGTTCTCCCTTCGCTAGACTGCTCCGGTACCCGTAGTTACGCACAGACGGAAGGGATATGTGAAGAAGATGCCATTTTGGGCGGAACGTATCCTGCAGTGCTACGGGAACCTGCAGAAGGAACGGGGTTTTGCGCACAGCCCTTCGCAAAGCGGGGGTACCTCTGCCGCCGAATGGAGGCAGCATCCTGCGAGAGCGAGGCAAATGCAGGAACAGGACCGGAAGATATTCGACTCTTTACATGCGATACCCCCAAAATGGCAGGTGGAAACAGGTGGATACGCTGGACAGAGAGCGGACCCAATATTTGCGGGGAAGGTGGTTGGTCCCAAACGCCAAACCCTGCCGCTACAACTGATACCGCAGGGGAGGATATTGCCATGGTTCGTGACCAGTGCAGTAACTGCTTTGTCGATACGGTCTGCGAACCTTGTGGAACGCCGGATGGCTCACTGACACATGCCAAAGAGGAAAGCGGACGTATAGAAGTCTGTCTTAACCCGGCAGTACCTGCCATGTCGACCTATGTCTACATTCATGAAATGGTCCATGCGCAGCAACTATGCGACAGTCCCTATGGTAATGGGCAAACGATGATCAATACTATAAAGAAAAATCCTGAGGGTTGCTGCGCCTACGAGTACCCCGCTGCGCTGGCACAATGCAACGCGATGGCAGAAGACGGTTTGCTCACCAATGTTGTCCGCAGAGACGCAAATAACGCAGTTGTAGAAACTATCGGGCAAGTAGATATAACAACCTGTGCCGGCATGGTCACAAATTTTCACTGTGGCACACAGGGAAGTTTTGATGAAGCCTGTGTGGACTTTCCAGGCACCATGGACCAGACACGTGTAAATCAGATTTGGACTGCAGTGGAAAAAAATGTGCAGGAGAAGTCCTCCTTTCTGGGCATAGCACAATCCTGCCCCTCTGCGGTGGTAGAGAAACTGGATGCACGGGTGCAAAAACAGAAAAACTCCCTGCGGCAGGTCTGCTCTCCCACCTGTGAAACAAGTTACATTAATACCATAGGCAATAACGCCTGTATGATTGGCCAGTGCCTGGAAGAATCACTGGAAAGTCATCGTCTTATTCCCGGACGCATGCCGTTAAACACACAGGAAGAAGCCTTTCCGTGGGATTCCAATGCGGCAAACGACCCAAATTATGGCTCCTTTATGTTCACATCTCCAAAACTGAGTCTTCCTATTCCTTCCTATCGCCCCGCACTACTGGCGCGACAAATGGATACCATGCTCTGCCAGGTTAATGGTTTCCCCACCCGCACTCCCCCCTTCCTCTGCGCCTTCAACCCGCTCAGGCGCCTGCGCCTCCCTACAAAGACGTACCTTCCCTTTGCCCAGAGCTTGCTGAACCAACCGGAAGAACAAGATTCTGCTTACAGGCTCTTACGTCAGGTAGCTCCTGCTGTAGGGTCACGTGTAGGAACAGAGTTGTACAGGCAGTACCTGGGGCCCGCACTCGGTGTGTTTGAAGAATTGATGCACTCAGCCAGCGACCTTCTGCAGAATATGGAAGATGTGACTTTCCCTGACCAGATGTGCAAACGTAATGCCTATGATTCTCTATGAAGCAGTATCTCTCTCTCCTCATGGGCCTCTGTTTCTCGTCAGCAACGGCATATGCGTTAGCTCCACCACCGGATCCCATAGAGGTTTATATTTCCGATGTGACTTCGCCTGTTTCAGGCCACTACGTACAAAAAGTGCTGGATCGTGTAAATGCAGGTGTGGCAAACCTTTCGGGACAGGAAACCAGTCTTGATCTTACCTTCACCGACTGGCTGAGAACCGTGAGTACCATCATGCTCGAATTGGTAGATACGGACTTACAGGTAGTGAAGCAGCAGCGGGATTTGTATGAAGTCACTCCCTGTTTGCACTTTGACCTCATCATCCTGCAGGAAAAGCTGGAACAACTCCGCACAGAACTTCGGCTGGCTTTCCGCGAAAGGCGAATATCCGATATTTTTAAAATTCAGGAAATGATACGGTTTGTGAACGAGCGGTACCGGCAGCTCCTGGCCGGCGCACGAGACCCGCACCATGTAGATGTGGAATTCAACCGAAAATTCAGTTTTGATGAAGACACTTGGTGTTGCCCACAGGGCGCACAGGGTGGTTCTTCTGCCTGCGTTTCGTTATCAAAGGAATCGTGTAGAAATCCGGGAAATGGCGCACCATCGGGACTCTCTTTTGAAACGGCAGAATCCTGTGCGGCACAACCGGGTTGTGATCCCCCGGAGAATCTGCAGTTGGACACACTCATGTGTCCCTTCGATTCTGATTATCTTCCTCCTACTCCTGCAGGCTACGGCTGTGACCTCACGGTGTTGGAAGGGTTGCATCTGAATGATCCTTCCTTACGTGACCACCCAACCATCCAGTCCATACGTACGGAATATGATGCTCTGAAGGAATTCCTGACGAAGCGGGATGCTTTCCTTTCCAGCGACACCGTAAAATCTATAGGACCTATGATGCTGAAAATATACGATGCCATAGGAAGAAACGTGCCGGATGAAGAACGTAATCGTCTTTCTTCACCGGATTTCCCACAGGTTCTTACGCGTACACACATTGATACGGTGAATGGATGCAGCCTCAACGGTGACCCCTTTACCGCCTTCAACACTCCCCCCGCGTGGCCGGAAGGAGCGGCAGCATGGGAAAGAAGGGGTCCCTTTTCTCTCACGACCAATGAATTCCAACTTGTACGTGGCCTGTACGATGTACTTACAGGTTGGGGTGAGCGCAGAGACCAGGCGGAATTTTGGACGCTGCCTTCGGAGTACCCGCCGGATTCGCAGCAACGTGCCGATGCAAAGGAACAGGAAAAATCCTTCGCCTTTATGCAGAGAGTCGTACGGGACGAAGCCCGCAATTACTTCGGCACATGGAATGTTATACAGGCCGGCCGGGAAACAAGACCGCTTATCCAGTCGGCAGATTCCTACGAACAGATTGTGGATACGGCAGCTTCGCTACGGAAAACAATGCAGAATTTTTATGAGCTTGCAAGTAAGAAGGAAAGAGGAGTCCGCAAATTTGCGACAAACTTTGCCTTCTTCCTCCGTAGAACATGCATCTACCGCCCATGCAATGTGCTGCTGGACCGCTTACTAAAGGTTACACTGGAAGATACCTGCTTCCCCTACACGTCCGGAAAATACGTGGGGGATAGTAATATCCCGCATGATGTTTGTAAAACCAGATCGGAAGTAGAACCATGGTAAAGCAGAAATCCCCTTCTCTTTTCTACAGAGACCCGATCTTGATACACTCCCCTTGAAGATGCGACAGAAAAACTCCACTGGCCTGCCTCCGGGCTTCACTCTGTTAGAAATTCTGGTTGTGCTCGGTATTATTGGTATTCTGGTTCTCATTGTTATTGCTGCTGTAAACCCTACAAAACAACTCAATGATGCGAGAGGGGCGGACAGGAGAATTTCTATACGGGAAATGGAGAACGCCATCACGCAGTACATTATTCGGGGCAACACGCTGAGTGGTATTCCTATAGGTATTACAAATGCTCTCCCCGTATGTCAGGACACTGTCACAGGAACAGATTGCACAAACGCGGGAGGGTACGACCTCTCAGTGCTTACTGCTAATGGCACCTACCTTGTGAACATTCCCATAGACCCCAGCCAAACGGGAGCGGTAGTCACTGGCTACCGTATTTATCAGGTCGGAAGCTTTACCAAAATCTGCTCACCCGTACTGGAGGACAGCTGCGGCTCCTCGTAGAAAGTTCTTTCGGAAAAACGACAAACTCCCTCATGCTTTGCGGTAAGCTTTGGTACAATCTCCCCCTATGCAAGAGCAGGATTTTGTTCATCTGCACTGCCATTCCACGTACTCCCTCCTAGAGGCGCTGCCGAGCCCTAAGGAAATAGTTCTGCGCGCCAAAGAATTGGGGCAGTCTGCCGTCGGTCTTGCGGACAAGGGATACACGTATGGCCTTATTGAGTTGTACCAATACGCCAAGAAGAACGACATACGCCCTATATTGGGACTGGAAACCTATGTTGCTGTACGTACGCGGCATGATAAAGAAAGTGGCATAGATACCAAACGTTACCCCCTTGTGCTTCTTGCAGAAACCCAGGAGGGATACGAAAACCTGCTACAACTTGCGACCAAGGCGGCACTGGAGGGGATGTACTACAAGCCCCGGGTGGATGCAGAACTCCTCTCACAGTTTGGAAAAGGGCTTATTGCCCTCAGCGGCCCTATGAGCGGAGCTATTCCGCAAGCGGCACTTGCAGAAGATGGTGAGCGTATTGCGCAGTTGGTAGAAGAATACCGGTCCTATGTGGGTCCGGAGAACCTGTACTTCGAACTTATGGACCTGCCAAATGTCACCGGACAGGCAGAGATCAACCAGCAACTGATACGATGGGGAAAGGAATTGAATGTACCGCTGGTTGCTACGAGCAACAGTCACTACTGCAGAGCACAGGATGCCGAAGCGCACGACATTTTGCTCTGTATCCAGAAAAACGCGAACGTAGATGATACCAGCCGCTTCTCCATGCGGGACTCAGATTTCTCTATGCGTCCTTACCAGGAGATGCAGAAGGCATTTGCGCACGTACCGGAAGCGCTTGAAAATACAAAACACATTGCAGAGCGTTGCAACATTGAGCTGCAATTTGGTAAGTACCACATTCCACGTTTCCCCATCCCAAAGGGAAAAACAGAAACTGTCTACCTGCGGGATCTGGTGGAAGAAGGTTTTAAACGGCTGTACCCTCAGCAAACAAAGGAGGTAAAAGACCGCCTGGAGTACGAGCTGAATATTATCGAGCAAATGGGATTCGCCAGCTACTTCCTCATTGTGTCCGACTTTATCCGGGAGGCGAAGAAGAGGGGCATTACCGTGGGGCCGGGACGTGGTTCGGCAGCCGGATCTATAGTGTCATACTGTTTGGATATTACAACGCTTGACCCATTGGAGCACGGACTGCTCTTTGAAAGATTTTTAAATCCGGAACGCATCAGTATGCCGGATATAGATGTGGACTTTGCGGATAACAGACGTGATGAAGTGTTGGAATACGTACGGGAGAAGTACGGAAAAGACCATGTGGTGCAAATCTGCACGTTTGGAACACTTGCCGCCCGTGCAGCTGTAAAAGATGTTGGACGTGCATACGGCGTGCCGTTTTTGGAAATGAATACCTTGGCTAAACTCATTCCGGAGCGCCCGGGTACAACACTGGAAGAAGCGCTGGCCACACAGGAGCTCAAGGCTGCCTATGAGAGCAATGAAACCTATCGAAAGATTATTGATACAGCGCTGAAACTGGAGGGGAAAGCGCGACACGTTTCGGTACATGCCTGCGGTGTCATTATCACAGAGAAACCAACCACCTCATATACCGCACTGCAGTGCGCACCAAAGGACGAAAACATCATCATCACACAGAGCTCCGCCAAACCGCTGGAGGCACTGGGATTGCTGAAGATGGACTTTCTGGGACTCACGAACCTCACAGTTATTCAGACAACACTGGAAATTATAGAGCGTATCCATAACAAAAAGCTGAATATTGCATCTGTACCACTCAACGATGCTCCCACCTTCCAGCTGTTGCAGCGAGGAGATACCACGGGTGTCTTTCAGTTGGAATCAGGAGGCATGCGCCGCTACTTAAAGCAACTGAAGCCCACACAGTTTGAGGATATCACCGCTATGGTTTCTCTGTACCGACCGGGACCTATGGAATGGATCCCGAGCTTCATTAGGCGAAAAAATGGGAAGGAACAAGTGCAGTACATCCACGATGACTTAAAACCCATACTCGAACCCACCTATGGTATTGGTATTTATCAGGAACAGATTCTGCAAATTGCACAGATGTTTGCAGGGTATTCCCTGGGAGAAGCGGATCTCCTGCGCCGGGCTATAGGAAAGAAGATTAAGTCCGAATTGGATGCGCAGCGCGAAAAATTTATAAGAGGAGGCATAGTCAAAGGGTACGACCAAAAGCTTGCTGAGAAGATCTTTGATGATGTGGTCACACCGTTTGCGGGATACGGATTCAATAAGTCTCATGCAGCAGGCTATGCCCGTATTGCCTTTGAAACCGCCTACCTCAAGGCCAATTACCCCGTAGAATTCATGGCAGCGCTCCTGAGCAGCGACGCACAGCGGACGGATAGGGTGATGATAGAAATTGATGAGTGCCGCACCATGGGTATAGATGTGCTGCCGCCGGATATTAATGAGTCACTCCGTCACTTCACAGCTATCCCCAAAGCTGAAGGCAGGCAGAGTGATGCCATACGCTTCGGTCTTACTGCCATTAAAGGGATAGGCGAAAGTTCGGTGCAGCAGATTATTGCTGTGCGAGACCAGGAGAGTAAATTCGAGAGTATTGCAGACTTTGCCAGAAGGGTTCCTGCAAAAATTTTGAATAAGAAATCTATAGAGGCGCTCGCCAAGTCCGGTGCACTGGACTCTCTCGGGGAACGCAAAACACTCGTAGGGCAGTACCAGACTATAGTGGACTACGCCAAGTCATGCGGAGATGTAAGTAGTGCCCAAACAGACCTCTTTGATCAAATGGAAACCGGGGTGGAAGATCCCACGATAGAATTCCCGGAAACCGTTCCTGCCACTCCTCTGGAAAAATTGCAGTGGGAAAAGGAAACATTGGGCATGTATGTTTCCAGCCACCCGCTGGCAGGTCTCAAAAAGTACATCGGAAAGAAGGCATTGCTCATAGAGCAACTCACGCAGAAAGAGGTGGGTAAAAAGATCAAGCTTGCAGGTATACAGGAGGGTATAAAAAAGATCACCACTAAAAAGGGTGACACCATGGCCATTCTGTTTTTGGAAGATCCCACTGGGAAAATAGAGGTAACGCTCTTCCCCCGTACATACGCAGATATTGCCAACATTCTGGAAAAACCAGATATGTTCCTGGTTGTAGAAGGAATACTGGATCTACGGGCGGGGCAGCTGCAGATGCGTGCAGAGAGTATAAAACACACCACTCTCACCCGCATTCTGGATAACGCCAAGGCATCCGGCTTTTATGATGAAGAAGCGGCCAAAAAAGGTATTACTGCAAAGGCCACTGCGCATATAGATGAAGAGAGTATCGAAATACTGGATGAAGAAGGTAATGTGGTAGCAGGAGAAACAGTCACTATACAGCAACCCGGGGAAACTGAAGAGTTTGTGGGACCACTCGGTAAATGGATACTTGAGGGCATGCCTATAGAGGAGATTCTGAAGGCTCTTGCATTAAAAGACGTAAAGAATGCAGTGGATGGGGAAGAAAAAGAGAACAAGGAATCTTCGGTTACACAGATTAATGTCTACACCATTACGCTCCCGGCACGTGCGCCCAAAAAGCTTCTCTTGGATCTTAAAAAGATCCTGGAAACGTTCCCTGGTAAAGAAAAGGCACAACTGAAGATTGGTGAACAGATTGTGCCGCTTCCTATGACTATAAATACGTCTACTATTCTTGAGCAGAAGATTGAAGAGGTACTGAAGAGATTTGAAACCACCGTCGCATAACAGGGTTAAGGTTAAGGGAATGAAATTCTAGCCTTAACCGTAACCGTAACCGTAAGATAAGAAACAAATGGAAAATCTCCTTCCCACTCCAAAGAATATTGCCCGGGCGGTAGAACTATTGCACGATGGCGGCATTGTCTGCCACGCCACCGAAACCTGCTACGGTCTGGCGTGTGACGTAAAGAATGCCGATGCGGTGCGGCGCTTGTTTGCCCTGAAACAGCGCCCGGAACACATGCCCGTGAGTGCTCTTTTTGAACATGTGGAGCAGGCAAAACTTTTTGTAGAGTGGAACGCATTGGCAGACCAGCTCGTGCAGGAGCACCTGCCCGGACCACTGACTATTATTGTCCCTCTCCTGCCCGAAAGCGGACTCTTCCCTACCCCACTGGGAGGAGACACGCTGGGGGTACGTGTATCACCTCACCCTGTTGCCGGCGAGCTTGTACGTCTTTTCGGGTCACCCATCAGTACCACTTCGGCAAATAGGCATGGAGAACCAAATACCTATGCAGCGAAAGAAATGGCAGACCAATTTGAAGCCTTCGCAGAGAAGCCGGATCTCATCCTGGACTCCGGAGTTTTGGAAAGAAACGCCAGTTCCAGCGTGGTAAGTGTGGTGGGAGGGAATTTGGAAATGCAGCGTAAAGGACCCTTGATTTTTTAGGAGAAAGGGTGTTGATTGGCGTCTTCTTTACCCCCTTTTTCTATGTCCACACCACAAAAGGATGTAAGCACATCCAGCTCTGACATGACCTCTATGATCAGGAAAAGTGAAATTCAAAGAGAGGCGCGTTTAACATTGGTAAAGAAAACTGGTTTGAAATTGGTACAGCATTCTACCCGTTCTCTGGCATATCCCGTGCTCCTAAGGAGTCAGGATGTGATTCCTGGTAACCTTGCGAAATAGCAGACATACAGAACCATTCTTCTCCGCCAATAGGGCGGAGAAGTGCGCGGAGAGGCGAAAAGAAACTTGCAGATTTTCCTGAGATTTTTTAGGTAGGAGCCTTGAATAAAAATGAATTTTTTGGTTACATGCCTGGGCTTATTTTCCACCCACAGTTATGGAAAAAATGAATGAAATGCCATTACCACCGGAAGGGACAAATTCACAGGGTGCTGTAGAAACTACACAAATAGTTACTGCAGAGAGTGCGCGAACTCTTACTGATGCAAAGGAAACAGATGCAGTGACCCCCACATCTGCCGGGCAAAAATATATAGATGCAAGAGCGGCAGAAAGAGCACATACTCCGGACAATTTAAGAAAGTTCCAGGATGTTCTTGCTCAAATGAATAAAGGTACCTAGAGAATAATTGTAGATAGGGTGTGTTCATTCTCTATTTCCTTTCTTTATAGCTGTAAAGCATAGGAAATAGAGGAAAAAATCAGGTATGCTGCTTCCCCTATGCACTGTCCGCACTGCAAATCTACAGATACATCCGTGGTGGACTCCCGTCTGGCGGATGACGGCAGAGCCGTACGCCGCCGCAGAGAGTGCCCCGAGTGTACGCACCGGTTCACTACATTTGAACGACAGGAACTCGTTTCCCTTATTGTGATAAAGCGGGATGGTACACGGGAACCCTACAGTCGTTCCAAACTGGAACGTGGTATTTGGCTGGCATGCACCAAGCGTCCCGTTACACAGGATCAAATAGATGGCATCTTTAATAAACTCGAAGAGAAATGGGGTGCCAACAAGAAGGAAGTTGCCAGCTCCACTATAGGAAACGACGTGATGAAAGAACTCAAAAGACTCGATAAAGTCGCCTACATCCGCTTTGCCTCCGTACACCGGGAGTTTAAGGACGTGGAAGAATTTAAGGAGGAAATGAGTAAATTGTTTGATTAGGATAGACTGTAACATTGTCACATGGTTACATTGCTACATTGTTCCCAGAGGGTTACGCAGGCTGTTTCTGTATTAAGCACTTGTTTCTTGGACTTGTTTCTGAGGATAAAACAAAGAATGGCTAGCGCAACGCTTGCGTAACAATGTAACCATTGCAGCATGAAAGCAGTGCATAGAACAGAAGGTATTCAGAGCCTTAAGAAAAGAAGGTAACAATGTAACAATGTTCTTATCACTCCTCTATACTTCCACTAACGATTACTCCTACCAATGCTCAGAACCCACACCTGCGGCGAACTCAGTGCAAAAACCGTAAAAGAAACAGCCACGCTCTGTGGCTGGGTGCACCGGAGACGTGACCATGGTGGTCTTATCTTTATAGATCTGCGTGATCGCTACGGTTTTACACAGGTAGTTATAGATCCCGACCATGGAGACGCTTTCTTGCTCGCCGAAAAGGTACGACCGGAGTGGGTGCTGCAGATCACAGGAACCGTGCGTAAGCGCCTGGAAGGTGCTGCACGGGAAGATAACCCCACAGGGGAAATAGAAGTGCTTGTAGACGATGTAAAGGTCTTAAACGAGTCCAAAACTCCTCCGTTCGAAATAGATCAGGAAAAGGAGGTGGGGGAAGAGTTACGTTTGCAGTACCGGTATTTGGATCTGCGAAGGGAACGGATGCAACGTAATTTAAAGTTACGTCATAATGTGTGCCGCATTGTACGGGAGTATTTTCATGCACAACATTTCCTGGAGGTAGAAACACCTATTTTAATCAAGGGAACACCCGAAGGTTCACGTGAATATTTGGTCCCTTCCCGGCTCTATCACGGCAATTTTTATGTACTTCCGCAGAGTCCCCAGCAACTCAAGCAATTGTTAATGGTTGCCGGAGTAGATAGATACGTACAAATTCCCCGCTGTTTCAGGGACGAAGACCAGCGTGGCGACCGGCAACCGGAGTTTACACAGTTTGAATTGGAAATGAGTTTTGTGGAACAAAATGATGTCATAGACATAATGGAAGGATGCTTTCTGAAGCTTACAAAGGAGCTACGGCCTGACTTGAAAATCCAAAAAGAACCATTCCCACGCATTACTTTTAAGGAAGCAATGGAAAAGTATGGATCAGATAAACCGGACCTTCGCTTTGGCCTGGAATGTACAAATGTCACAGAGCTCGTACATGGTTGTGGATTTAAGGTTTTTGCCGATGTGGTGGAAAAGAAAGGCATTGTCTATGCCATGAATGTCCCAGGTGCAGCGAAATTCAGCCGTAAGGACATAGATGAACTTACGGAAATAGCAAGGAATCATGGAGCAGGCGGGTTGGCATACATCGTGGTAAAGTCCGATGAATTGCAGTCACCTATCGTCAAGTTCCTTGGCGATGCAGCGCAGGCCATAGTAAAAGAAACAGGAGCGAAACCCGGCGATACCATCTTTTTTGCAGCGGGAGAATTCCCCGATGCTCTCACTCCACTCGGTGAAGTGCGCAAAGAATGTGCAAGAAGGCTCAATATGATTGATGAGAGTGTATGGAGTTACCTGTGGGTGGTAGACTTCCCCATGTTTGAAAAAAGCAAAGAAACTGGAGCGGTTGGAGCTGTTCATCATCCGTTCACACGTCCTCACCCGGACGATGTAGAGGTATTCGCAAAAGATCCACTCTCTGCCAGAGCGAACGCCTACGATCTGGTGCTTAATGGTGTGGAAGTAGGAGGAGGCTCTATGCGTATTCACGAACGGGATCTGCAGAAGAAAGTCTTTGATGTCCTGCAGATTACCGATGAGGATGCCGAAAGGCGTTTTGGCCACCTCTTAAAAGCTTTTGAGTATGGCGCTCCTCCACATGGAGGAATCGCCATGGGTCTTGACCGTGTGTGCATGCTCTTTGCAGGCGAACCCAACATCCGGGAAGTTATTGCCTTCCCCAAGGACCAAAAGGCAAAAGACTTGATGCTGGGAGCTCCTTCTCCTATGCCCGAGGAGCAGATAGCGGAATTGGGAATACGGTTTATAGAAGAAGAGTAATCCTCTTTTAATGCAGACCAATCTGGAGCGGGTGCAAAATGAGCAGACTATATAAATATCTAATTTTATGCTAAAATAATATATTATGGCCGATCCCCTCATCCCACCCGAAAAGCAGATGAAAGAGGAACTGAATGCCCTTATGCAAAAGGGTATGGAGCGTCGTGAAGAAGAGCGCGAAAAAACACTGCAGCGGCGGGAGGTGCGCCAGGAAAAGAAGGAAGTGCAACAGGCGCAGGCTAAGGAATGTATAGAGCAGGAGGAAATGGAGCAGAAAAAAGCAGAGGAGAAGAAGGAAGAATTTAAACGCCGGGAACAGGAACGCAAAAAGGAAGTGGAAGAGATGAAAAAGCAGAAGGAAGCGGAAGCAAAACGACTTCAGGAAGAAGCAGAACAGAAAAAACAAAAGCAGAGGGAGCAAGTGGAATACATGAAAGAACTCAGTCATCAGAATCAAAGGAGAATGGAAGTAACACGCTTAAAAGAGGAGGCCGAAAAGAAGGCGGAGGAAATGAAAGAAAAAGCGAAAAAGAAGGCATTCCAGGCAAAACAACAGGCGGAGAGTGAGGCAAAAACGGCAGAGAAAAATGCAGAGAAAGTGAGCAGAAAAAAACGTGGAGACGCAGAAAATAACATGAAAAAAAGCCTTATGGACGCGCAGGAAGAGCGGAAAAGAGAAATCACTAAGGTAGATGCCTGGGAGCAACAGCAGAAACTGTTGTATATCAGGGACCTCCAGCGGGGCAAACTGCAACTGGAAGGCATACCGGAGTCCTCCCGCAAGAGCAGAGAGCAACAACTGGAACGGGACCAGGAAAATAAACTGCTGAAACTCCGTGAGCAGGTACAGAAGAAAAAGAGTATTGTGGAAGTAGAATTCCGCAAAAAGGAGGCGCAAATACAGACAACAACAAAAAGGGAGTTGGGTGCTTCACTGGAAAATGAACGCGCTACAAAGAAGGAAGCACAGAAGAAAAAGGAAAGTACCATTGCAACATCTGTGGTTGAAATGCATCAGGCACATCAGGAAGCAGACACTCTAAAACGCAAACTCAGCAATGAAGCTGTTATAAAAGGTGCAAATGTTGGAAAAGAAAAAGACACAAAGAAGTTGTAGATGTTCCTGTGATACCATTTCCATTTCAAATTGTGCATACAGAAGAGTTCTTTACTCGACAGAATGCCAGGAATAGAGAAAAATACCTCAAGTCTGGTTGTAGGAAGGAATGGCTAAAGCTAGACCTTAAGCAATTGGACAGATAATTATTTTCTCAAGTGCCGGGATGGCGGCCCGCCTTCGTCCGCTTCTTGCGGACTATGGCAGGGTGAATGACTCAATAACGGATCTTTTATCACCATTGGTGAATATATGCCGGGATGGCGGAATTGGTAGACGCGCCAGCCTTAGGAGCTGGTAGGAGCAATCCTGTGGAGGTTCGAGTCCTCTTCCCGGCACCACACAAAGGCGTGTGAAGCGCACTTACATGACACAACCACGGCAATCGAAGTAAAGCACCGCCAGCTTACATACCGGCAGGCAGATGCAGTGGCATTCTATGGGATTAAGTAGAGAAATCTCTATGCACTTATATGCCGGCGATTATTGGCTTGGTGCCTTCTCCTTCTTCTCTTAGATTTAATCCTGCCAATTGTGATTCCTGTAAGCCAAGATGAGTTATATCTCCGGCACTAAGAATGATTTTTTTGGGCTGTTGATCTGTTTCCATAATCACTCCGCCACTTATATTGGTGTCGACCTGTGTGTTGTAGTTACTTATTTCTTTCGCCAAAGCCAGTGCAAACTGATCTGGAGGAAGGCTCATTGCTCTTTGTAGGTTATCTATAGCAGTATTGGACTCATAGTTCATAGCTACCAGAGCCGAATTATTAATAGTGGCAATAAATTGATTATAGATTGCCCTAAGGGCTTTGGGTCTTTCCTGAACGGTCTCTGTTGAAGTTTCTTGGTTCACCAATTGTTCTACGGAGGCTGCTATGTTGGCAGCAGTACCTGCAATACCTGCTCCGATGGATTGAGCACCTTCTACTGTTGTAGAAACTGCATCATCCACAACATGTATTACATCTTCCACGCCGGGTAGACCTTGCTCCAGTATTTGTAGAGTAAATGGATCAGTATCTGCATCGGGTACTACTGCATGAACAAAATCCAACGCATTTTTAATTTGTTGCTTTGCTGTTTCTGCGAGTTGTGTACGTGCTGTAGGGTCTTTTTCCTTTTGTGCATCAGATAAACTTTTTGCTGCTTGTTTAAGTTTTTGTGCTTCATCCGAGGTTAGATCCAGACCATTATCCACCAAATGATCTATGTATTTTCTCCAGACAACTGCAGATTCAGGAGAAAGAGAGGCTACAATCTCTGCAGGACTCACTGCCTCTTTGGGCTCCTGTATGTCTGCAACCGTTTCTTCTTTAGAAGATTCCTCAGATGTGTTTGGGGTAAGCATCCCTGCATCTTCTGCCTGCTCCTTTGGTACCCCACGAATGGATGAAAGTACTTTTCCAAAAGGACCATCTTTGTCAATTTTTGCATTTGCACCAGTTTCATCATTCAATTCCTTGAATCTCTTCACTTCTCTGTCAGTTTCATTTGTAATATCTTTTTCGGCTTTTTTTTGACTTGCATCGGATTGTTTGGGTACATCGTCCTCAGAGGATATTGGATCTGTATCGGTCCTTTCTGCTTCCGGTGGACCTTCTTTTTGGGGCATTTGTTCAAACCTGCACAAACGTGCTTCGGAGAAAATTCTGTGGTAGAAATGAGAGTAATTCATGTGAGTATGTTTAAGTTGTATGTAGTTTTAAAAGAAATTTAAACAGGAGACCCTTCAAGTTTTTCGAGTGCCTGCCTTGCTGTAACAAGAAAATCTACGTTGGAATCTGCACTACCTCCAGAAAGTTTCTCCATTGCATTCTCGATGTATGCCATCCTTACTTGGGGCGTATACTCACTGTTTTCCGACTTTGTAAGAAGATCATTAATTCCACCTGGTCTATTGATCAACTGTAGAAAATCTGTGAGTCGTTGAGCATCCCCTTCTCCCTTTTGTACTTTTTTTGTAATACTCGCACGCATTTTTTTGAAAAGAATTGATATTTTATTCCTTGCATCAGCAAGAGTTTCCTCAAAAATCTCCATATTTTTTTCCGTTTTGTTTTTCTGAACCACAGAATCATTAACCTCCAAACCATTCGGGGTATAAGTTATAGCTCTTTGAATAAGAGGGTCACTGGTATTGTTTTTTATCCATGCATTTAACTGTTTAGTTGTTATTTTTACCTCTCCGAGCAGTAGTTCATTTTCTGCTGCAGCTTCAAACCCTTCTTTTGCTTCACGAATCAGTTTTGCATCTTTCCCCCCAATGATGTCTCTGGTAAGTACCTGCAACTTACTCCCCAGTGCTGTATTTAAATTCTTTCGAATATTTTCCTGTACCATAGCAAAGTTTGTAAATCTTTCTTTGAGTGCCTTTGGGTTAGTTATATCCGCATAACTTACATCTAGCTCCAGATAAGATCCGTTGTCACGGTACCCATTTTCTTTTGCATTTTTGACTATATTGAGAGTAATAGCGTCGGGCAGACCAGAAACTTCCTTTGTAGCTTTGAGCGCTTCGATGAATTTTGCACTGTCTACTTTTGCGAGCTGAAAGTCGGAAACCTCGGAAGATGAATAACCAATTCCTGATACAGATACAAGTTCCTGATTTTGGAAAAGTGCATTATTTATAGTTTCAAAATTTGTAGCAGCTTCTTCCTTCATTTGCTCGGTCAAATTTTTCGCTGCATTAGCCATTTCCTGCGTTTCTTCAGATCCCAATGTATTAAATGTTAGTCCTGCAACTTTTTCTAGGGAGGGGTTGTTCACCTTTAGCCATTCACTGTTAAAGGTTTCAATAGAAAAATTTGCTCCTTTTGCTTGTTTTGCCGTGGCAAGATCTTTGTCGTAACCCTCCTGCATTTTAAGGTAGAAATCACGCTGCTGTTCCACATTCATTTTTTCCGGAATTTCTGATAACGGCACCACTGTTTCTGGTGCGGATTTTTTTGATTTTACCTCTGTCTTGCCATCAATTGCTTCCCGAAGTTTCTGCCTGGCAGTTTCTACCCATTTTGGATCCTCTAATTGCGCTTCCGTAATTTTACCCTCTTCAGCAACAACATTGAGTAGCCCTTCCTTGTTTACATATACGACATATGTCCCGTCTTTCTGTGTTTCACATTTGGCTACACCGAACTGTTTGCTTATTTCTTCACCAAATTGCTGAATAAGTAGATCACTAAGTGTGGGGGTGAGACCTGCAAGTTCGAGGAGCTCTTTTTGGCTTAGTTGTTTTCCTGCATCCATTTCGCGGCTAAGAACACTCTGTCTGGTCTCTAAATTAGGAATAATGACATTATCAAGTTGATTCAGGCGTTTCTCCATACCCTGTACCTTTGCCGTAAGATCATTCTTCATTTTGTCGAGATCTTTTCCTTCTTCTCTTAAATCATCTTTACGGGAATCTATGGCATCCATATCACGCTTCACTGCTGCGATACTGCCCTCCCCTGTGCCCTTTAGGACTTTTGCTTCCTCTTTGCTTTTATTGAGACTCGCATTTGTTTCTGCGAGCATTTTTTCCTGTGTTTTTCCGTTTTCCCGCTCTTGATCAATTTGCAAAGATATTTCTTTTTCTGTTTTCTTTTTTTCGTCTTCAGTGGTTTTTTCACTTGCCGCCTTATTACTCTCTTTGGTATCCAATTTTTCCAGAAGTTTTGTGAGAAGTTTATAGAGTGCTTCCAGCACTTTAGTAAAATCTGAAAATTCGCTGTTTTCTTTTTTATTTTTTACTACTTGCTTCACGTCCATAGACTTCGCCGGAGTACCTTTTTTTTGTTCCATTTTTTTTGCAGCAAAATCAGTTGCACCTTTTGCAAGGCTTGCCAAATTGAACTGAGCACTATCAATTGTTTGCGCAAACGTAAGTCTGCCTGTTGCAGTATCCGGGACCCTACCGGTGTAATTTACAACACGTGTAAGCCACTTTTGGTTTTGAGGACTATTGAGCCAAACCAATTTATCTGGTGCCTCATCATAACTTTCCTGTATGGAACCTATGACATTTATTTCACGCTGTTTCTTTCGTTCTTGTGGATCTACTTTTTGCTTTGTGTCTGGTGAAGATGATTGGGTATCCTGGGAGTTTTGTTTGCTTTTCTTTTGTTCCTTATAGTCTTTCATTTTTTTAAACATAAACGCACTTACATCTGTTCCTGCATTCACTAAATCATCCATGGTATTGCTCATGCTGTCTCCTATACCCTTCACGCTATTGCTAATACCATCAACAATGCCCGAAGCAATCGTAAGCGGATCAAATGTATCTGGAACGTCTGGAGTCTCAGGTGTCTTAGGCACCTCCTGTGACATAAAACACATCCTTTCTTCCTGCAGAATCCGAAAACGATGTGAGGAATAAAGGTGCATCTTATTTTTTGGAAGTTTTTACAGTGCCGAATTTCTTTTCGAGTTCCGTGAGAGCCTCCTCATCCTCTTCTTTTACTTTTACCTCCGCAGCTTTATAGGCTGTAGTGCGTTCTTCTTTTACGGCAACTTTCAGACCGGAAATCCATTCATCATATGCCTTGTCGTATGCGGCAAAGGCTGTGTTGTAGCGGTCGAGACGTTTTTGCTTCTCTTCCTCAGACTCCCCGGCATACTTCTCCCGAAGTGTAGGGATACTGCTACTGAGGAGCTCGGGTTCTATGGGAGCCATAAGGAAGTCGTAAATTTCTGTGCCGGAGGGGATGAGCGCCTGAATTTCGGGATCAAGCGCTGATTCACCTGATTTTGTTTTGTCTTCGGGCATCATTGTTATAAATCCTCTTATTTTAGCAGAATTTTGGGTTTTTTACCAGAGACCATTTAGAAACTAGAAACTAGAAATTAGGAGTCTTTTTCCTTTTTCTTTGGATCTTGCTGACAGCCACGAGCTATGAGAAAATCACAATTTCAAATCCCTAATTTCTAGTTTCTAATTTTCAGTGACAGCTGAGCGCCCCTCCTTTGTAGACAGGTCATAAACCAATCCTCCTTTTGTTGCAAAATATTTGGACCTCCTGAGCATAGACTCATAGAGAGGCGGACCCATGGCAACAATCGCCTTGTCCCTGCTGACCACACCGTTTTCAGTGAAAACTGCTGAAAAATTGACTGCTTCCAGAGCTTTATTCCATTGGTCAGCACTCCATGCCAAAGCCAATTTTCTGTCTGCATCACTCCAGACTGTATCTTCCCGCACATTGCGCTTTGCCACAGAACGAGCTTCTTTGTAGAGAGCCTCTGCATCCTCTGCAGAAATGAGACCCACAGCCACGCCTGTGCTTACGAGAATATCACCCTTCCACAGGAGCTCTTCTACAGCAGCTTTTCCCTCCGGGGTGCGGAGATCGAAAATTTTCTCTCCTACTGTTAGTAAAAAAGTAGAGTGTGCAACCATGTGACGGAACAGTGTGTCGTCCATTACGCCCTCAAAACGATCTTTTTGCACCACACCGTTTTTTATAAACCTGGTGAGAAAGTCTGTGCCGGAAAGTGCGCTATCCCACTCATCCGTAGACCAGTGCTGTGCTTCTTTTACGCTTGCAGAATCCCACACAGCGCCTTTTGCAAAACAGGATGTAGCCGTGCGCTCTGCTTTTGCCAGACGATCTTCCATTTCCTTTTGCGTAAGCAGCCCCGCACGCACAAGTGTCTTCAGGCTTACCTTCCCTTCAGAAACACCTTCATAGAGCAACTTCCTGCCAGCCGGCAAAGAGGCAAGCACTACTTCCGATCCTACTTCTGTAAGCATATGTGCTCGCTCTACCATCAGACCAAACGTTTCTGTTCCCATCTGTTTTTTGAGCAGTTGGATGTCCAGAATTCCCCCTTCAACAAAGGAATCAAATTGCACCGTATCTATAAATGCATCCCACTGTTCGGGAATCCAGGAGAGAACTGTATTGCGCTCCTCTTCTCCCCATTCCGCCTCTTTTTTGAGATGTCGCTCTGCAAAAGTGACGGCAGAATGATGAAGTTCCAGGGCTTCATTCTGTGTAAAAATATCGGCTTTTATTAAGCGTGCCAGGGTTACCTTCCCTTCGTAAAGAGCCTTTTCCAAAAGTGCAATGCCGGGATTTGTATCGGCATCCAGCACCTGGTCTTCTACCTGCACAAGGTTGAGTGCCCGCTCTGTCATACGGTTGATGAGCTGTTCGGGCATGTCAGCTTTGTGTAGTTTGGCTATTTGCACCACGCCTCCGGAGGTAAAGTTTTTGGAGAAATTGCTGTAACGCAGGGCTTCTCTCCACTGATCCGGTGCCCAATGCATGGCTTCATCCGCCTCCTCCTCACTCCACTCACTGTCGTCTTTCATGCAGTCTGAAAAAGTGCTTATGGCATCCTGCATGGCATCGTCGGCTTTTTCTCCGGGGAGAATTCCTGCATTTACAAGTGTTTCGAGTGGCAGTGTTCCTTCCTGCAAAGCCCGTCCAAGAATTTTTTTTCCATCGGATGTATCGGCATCCACAATTTTCCCTTCTAAAATCACCACATGCGGGCAATGTTCCATAAGAAGTAAATATCCCTGTAGGCCAATGCCTTTCACGAGAGTATCCGTATCCACCAAACCCCCCTGAGTATAGTGGCGTATGAACGACTCACTGGCAACATAGGCATTCCACTGATCTGTAGACCAGTGTTCTGCATCCCCGCTTGTGAAGGGATTTTGTTCTTTCTGCATAGGTGCGCTCATATCACCAAAGTATACCATGAGAGGAGGGATGGGACTAGCATTAGGCCTTGCCCTGGCTCTAGCTCTAGCCACAATCAGCTCTTCTTTGATTTTTTCTTTGGCTCCAGCGCTGCAATTTCTTGTTCCAGATGTTGTGTCCACTCCACATCATTCTTTCCCTTTCCTTTCAAGAGATGTTCTTCATTCAGACGAAGTAATGAACCGCTAATACGCCACTTGGAGTTCACATTTAAAATTTGCATAATTTCGTTGGCAGTAACATGGGAACTGAGTGTAAGCACAATTTCTCTTCCGCCACGTCCCGCATCTTCCATTTTTACACGCACCACACCACAGCGGCGACAGGTAAGTTTAAGATGGAGGAGTGCAAAGAGATTGAGCACCTGTTTGGGAGGATCTCCAAATTCTTCCCGAAGATCTTCTTTGAATTCTGCAAGAATGCCTTCGTCTTCGCTGCCGGCAAGCTTTTGGTAGACTGAAATTTTCTCCTGCTCGTCGGGAATGTAGTAGGAAGGGAGCAGGGCTTCTATGGGCAACTGGATTTCTACATTCAGATCTTCCTGCGGTCCGCTGGATGCACCGGATTTAAGCTCTTCCACTGCCTGCTTCAGCATGCGCAGGTAATGGCTTACCCCCACTGTCTGCATGGAACCCGACTGATGCGCACCTAAAATCTCACCTGCTCCACGGATCTCGAGGTCCCTCATAGCGACCTGGAAGCCGCTTCCGAGCTCACAGGCCTCCACTATAGCCTTCAGACGCTTCCTGGCGTCATCTTTGAGCTTCTGGGAGTGGTAGAGGAAGTAGGCAAAGGCCTGCAGGGAACTGCGGCCCACACGTCCACGCAACTGGTAAAGCTGAGAGAGACCGAATCGTTCGGCCTCATTCACTACCAGAGTATTCGCCCGGGGAAGGTCTATGCCATTTTCGATGATGGTGGAACTCACGAGCACATTGAAGTCTCCCTGTTTGAATTTAAAAATACGTTGTTCCAGTTCATCCGGCCGCAGTTGCCCGTGACCCACAACCACTTTTGCCTGAGGCACCATCTTCTGCAATTTCTCCGCAAAAGCATCTATGGTCTCCACACGATTATGGAGCACGAACACCTGGCCTTTTCGATCAAGTTCGAACGTAATGGCCTGGCGGGTAAGTTGGTCGGAGTATTTGCGGACTTCCGTGATAATCGGCAAACGCCCGGGCGGAGGTGTGGTAATGGTGGTAATGTCCCGAAGTTTGTGAAGTCCCAAATTGAGCGTGCGTGGAATGGGTGTTGCCGTAAGTGTAAGAATATCCACGGATGCCCGCATTTCTTTAAGATGCTCCTTCTGCTTTACACCGAATCGCTGCTCTTCATCTACCACTACAAGTCCTAAATTGTGGAACTTCACATCGTCCTGGAGCAACCGGTGTGTGCCTATTACAATGTCCAAATCACCCTTCCGGAGACGCTCCAGAATAACTTTCTGCTCTTTGGGTGTGCGAAAGCGGCTTAACATTTCTATGCGCACAGGAAAGCCTTTCATACGCTCACAGAAGTTATGAAAGTGCTGGTCGGCAAGAATGGTAATAGGCGCAACAACGGCAACCTGCTTGGCAGACTGCACCGCCTTAAAAGCCGCACGCATCGCAACTTCTGTTTTACCAAAACCTACGTCTCCACAAATGAGACGATCCATGGGGTGGTCATCTTCCATGTCTGCCTTCAGGTCGGCAATGGCTTTTAGCTGCCCCGGTGTTTCCTGATAGGGGAATGCCTCTTCAAACTTCTGCATGTCTTTGGTGTCCTCTCCGTAGGAAAATCCTTTTGCTCCGGCACGCTTGGCATAGAGCTCTAAAAGTTCCTTTGCGATTTTTTGTGTTTCCAGCTTCATCTTCTCTGTAATCTTTTTCCATTCCACTGTTCCAAGCCGGGTCAGTGTCGGCTCATTCCCCTCTTCGTACACGAATTTACTGAGCTTGTCGGCCTGGTCTACCGGTATGAAGAGCTTGTCTCCTTCTGCATAGGTAAGTTCCAGATACTCCCGGGAAGTGCCATCCACTTCCTTTTGCGTCATTCCCTCAAAGTGACCGATACCGTGTTCCATGTGCACCACATAGTCACCGGGCGTGAGCGATGTTATAAAATCGAGAGCGAGTTTTTGCACACTGCGCTGCTTACTTGATTTTTTGAGTGAAAAAATTTCACGGTCGGTGAGGAGGGCTATGTGTAAGTCGGGGTTTTGCAGAGAGTGTGGCAACAGGTCATCTTGCTCCGCCGGCAGGAGGGTAAGAGCACCCTCCCTGTTCTCCGCTTCCAGTGTGTAAGGGATGTGCTCTTCCTTACAGATTTGCTGCAACTCTTCTATACGCTTTGTCACCACAAAGAGACTCCACTTTTGCTGTGTTTTATCACGCACATCGTTGAGGAAATCCGTAAGGGTGTAGAACTTGAGCACAGAAAGGTAACGGAGATGGGCATGGTTCTCTTCTGTTTTGGGAAATGGTGTAAACCGCAACACCGAAAGGTGGAGAGGTTCTTCCACCTCATCTAAGTCATCAATGATCAAAAGTGCTTTGGCAGAAAGTTGTTCGCTGAGCAGGGCTGTTTCTCCATACACCACGGGGAACATTCTGAGTGCGTCCCCCGCATCGCTCGTGAGAGAGAGATCATCTTTATCCACTGCCAAAATCTTCTCGACTGTGTCTATATCAAAGGAAATGCGATAGGGGTGTGTGGCCTGGATCGGGAAAATATCAAATGTATCACCGGCTCTCCGGTATTCCCCGGGTTGCAGATACAGGTCATCTCCATGGCTGTATCCGTGTTCTATGAGTTCTTCTATAGTTTTTGTAAAATCCAGTTTCTCATTCTTCTTAAGGGTCACCACTCCTTTCTGGAGTTCATGGAAGGATGGAAATTCTGTGTCCCACAACTCCTGTGTAATAAGTGAAACACGTGTTTGTTCACCCTGCATAAACAGCAAAAATTCCTGAAGTGCCGCAGGATCTATGTGCCCCTCCTCATTCTCCACAGGGAGAAGAATATGCGATTCAATATCAAAAAAATTGAGCCAATGCCGTAAAGACTCTGCAACAGTATCCTTCTCTGTGAGGAGAAGTGCAGACTGTGGATGATGATGGAGAATAGTGCTGGTGATAAGAGCCTTTGCGGTCTCATTCGAGGCACCGGATAGAATAAGTCTCCGCTTCTTTTGGAGCAGTTGTGTAAGTTCCTGGTGCGTTTTGTTGCCAAGAAAGACTGAGGGCTTCATAGATAAACTTTAATGAACATTGCTTTTAATACTACTATTGGAAATGGCACATACTTTTTTACTTTTCCTCTTCTCCTCTCCCCAAAAAGAGGAAAGGCAGGGTGAGGTGGACAGAAGAGAATGTGCTCCGACAGAAAAACCAAGGGCATATCAGTTGAATATTCGGGAATGGTCCGCCGCACGGGAATCCGCAGAGCAGCTAAAGAAATACTCTTATTCTTCCGCTATACGCAGCGGCATAATCAAATGAAGGAAGAATGGATTGGAAGAAATACGAAACACAGCAGGATGCATACTGTCCGCCAGTTGTATCTCTACTTCCTCATCGTCTATATGTGTAAGGAAATCGAGAAGGTAGGAAGAACTCAGAGCTATTTTATTGTCTTCTCCTTCGCTGCTTACTTCAAGTGTGGTTTCATCCTGCCCCGACTGTGTTTGGGGGGTGGTAATGTGCACACTTTTTTTCTTAAAAGTGAATGTGAGATTGTTGTTGATCTCTTTTGCAAAGTAGTGCATTCGTTTCACAACCGTCATAAGTTCTTTGGTGGGGAGAGAAACAGTTGTTTTGCTCTCTTTGGGAATAATCTGCTGATAGTCAGGAAATTTTCCATCTATAAGGCGGGAAAGGAGAATGGTGTTACCGGTTCGTATTTCTATCTGCTGACTGCTCAGAGAGACTTCCACCTCTTTTTCTTTAAAGGAGGCACCTTTCTTTTTCTTCTCGCCTTTCTCATCCTTCTCTTCCTCCTCACCTTTACGGGAACCAAGGATGGAACGAAGCTCTTCTAAAACTTTTGTTGGAATAATACAGGAAATATCTGTTCCGCTCCCGTCAGCATCTATGCTGCACTCGGAAAGACGGTAACTATCTGTAGCCACAAAAATAAGCTTTCCCTTCTCCGCACGTAAATACACACCGGAAAGCACTGGCCGCAGAGTGGTGCGGGCGGAAGCGAAAGTCACTATATGGAGCGCATTTAAAAGAGGACCGACTTGCAGAGAGAATGTGGTCTCTTTTTCTATGGGAGTAATGGTGGGGTATTCCTGCGCAGATTCCCCGGCTATAACTGTTTTTGCCCGCTCAGATGTGCACTTTAGTTGGGTTCCCTCATTTGTTTCCAGAAGAATTTCATCATCAAAATTATACTGTGCAAAGTTAAGAAAAGCTTTTGCAGGAATAGTGATGGATCCTTCATTTTCTATATTTGCCTCAAAACTTGTAATAATACTCAACTCTAGGTCTGTGGCACTCACCATACAGCGTTTTCCTTCTGCTTCTAAAAGAATATTTCCCAAAATAGGTAATGCCTGCTGCCCGCCTATTGCACGACTCACAAGATTGAGTGCCTGAAGGAGATCATCTTTCTTACAGGAAAATTTCATACGTTATAAGTATAAGAGAATAAGAGTATAATTATAATTCGTAGTCATAGAAAGCTCTTCCCAAACAGAAGGATTTACAGTCTATTTCGTGGAAAACTTCTGTAAAGTATTTTATAGAGTTAAAATATTGTAAGAGGATGGCAAACAGAGGCATTTTTAAAAGTGCAGAAGAAGTGGAAAACATGTGGAAAACCCTTCTCAGACAGAGGAAGAAAGAGGAGGGCAGAAAAAAGGCTATAGAGAGCCAAAAAAGAAAAGGATGGTGGAAAAGAGTGTGGAACATAGGAGAAACGAGGAGAGTCGAAACTCTTTTAAATTGTGGAAGGGTGTGGAAAGAACATATTAACCTCTGTCTTCTACTGCCGTCTTGTAGTGCTTCCGCAGGCTGGGGTCCGGTGCACTACATCGATTATCTGACACATGAAACATTCCATTCTTCATGCGGGCATATTTTCCTTCCAAAATATCCTCCGGAACATGCACACCACTGGAAACAAACGTGCCTGCACCTATTTTTACACCGGGGCTTATACCCACCTGTATGCCCAAACGACAATTTTCTCCAATAATGCTGCCAAATTTAAGAAGGCCTGTATCCAGCGATTCCTCTTGTAAAGATGAAGAGATGGGTTCTTCATCCAGCCGCAGATTTGCCGTAATTGTCCCCCCCCCAAAAGAAACATTTCGACCTATAACACTGTCTCCAATGTAGCTCATATGGGTCCATACATGGCTACTCAGCACACTCCCCTTTACCTCGGTGTTATAACCCACCACACAATCTTCTCCAATACTGGAGTCCCGGACCAGAGCATTATTAGCCACAATACTGCGGGCACCAATGGTGCAGGGACCACGAATCACAGCATGCGGCATCACTTTTACCCCTTCTGCAATAATCACTGGTCCCTCTATAACAGCAGTGGGATGAATGTCTGCCGTTTTATGAATGGAAGGTTTTTTGATTTCAGATAGAAATAAATGCAAAAGCGGAAGCAGATGCCACGGGTATTTTACTGACTGCCACTTCCCCTCATAGGGAACAGCGGTATAGACATGAGAAAGAAAGAGATCCTGAAGTGCCTGTTCATACCCATCATCACGACTTTCATCCACACCATCCAGCGCCTCCAGCAAGAGTGCTGCATTATTATGAATATGGGCAACGATATTTACAAGATCACCGGGCTCTTTTCCTTCTCCCGGTTTTTCAACAATGGAAGAAATACGGTTATTCACACTGAGCGTAAGGTAACCCCCCGGGAAATACCGATCCACTTTTTGAGCCAAAAGTGCCCCGTCCGCCTTTGCGGCATGTCCCATAAGTGACATGTAGCCTTCTGCGTCTATCACATCATTCCCACCCACAACCATTACCGGCTCACTCCCGCAGGAAGGCAGTGCGCTCAGGAGAGCACCCCGCATTCCCCATTCCAAATTCTCCTGTTCTACCGTCGGAAGATCCGGAAACAGTGCTTTGGCCTGTGCCAAATTGTGTTCTCCGCCAACCAAAATAATCTCCGTACAGCCACCGGTCCGCAGTCGCTCTATTTGATGTTCCAGCAGTGTTTTGCCACAGAGAGGAAACAGTGTTTTTTCCGTAAGCGGCCAAAAACGCACGGAGCGGCCGGCGAGGAGAAGGAGGGTCTTCACTTAAAAGGAAGATGATATTGAGAATACGAGGGAAATTGTACCTTCTTTTACCGTAGAGCGTAGCGGAATCCCCATCTTTTCATACCGCTCCACAATCTCTGCGTGCGGGTGTCCGAAATTATTGTTCTTCCCGGCAGAAATAATGCCGAGGCTCGGTTGTATAGCAAGTATGAATCCTGTGGAGGAAGAAGATCTGCTGCCATGGTGCGGGATTTTGAGCACAGCGGATTTCAAGTTTTCTGTGGAATGAAGAATCGCCGTTTCCGCAGGCTCCTCTATGTCTCCCGGGAGCAGAATGGAATGTGCACCATAGAGCACCCGCACAGTCACAGACTCATCGTTGGAGTCCGGTTCTCCAAGATCTTCCACTCCCGGCCAGATCACGTCCAGCACTACGCCGTCCCCCATCACAATGTCTTCTTCCGGGTTGGAGAGGATGACTCCCGCACCTTCTTTCTCAATTTCCTGCAGGAGTTCTTCATAGGCAGAAGAAGAGTAGTCCGAACCGGCAAGAAGAAAGCGTTCCACGTTGTAACGGCGCAGCACTTCTGCAAAAGACTGGAAGTGATCCACATTCGGGTGTGTGAGAACCATCAGTTCTATAGTTCTATCAAAGAACGGCATAAACTTTCCCAGGTGTTCCAGAGTTTTCATATCCGGACCGCCGTCCACCAAAATCTGTTTACCGGATGGAGTGACCAGGAGTGTGGCATCGCCCTGTCCAATATCTAAAAAGTAGGCATGGAGCCCCCCGTCCGGCTGCAATTGGAGTTCCCTGTATGCAAGGAGACTGAGGGCAGTTAATAGGGCACAGAGGAAGAGGAGGGTGCGCTGTTGCATAGAGGAGGGAAAGCAAAATAGTGTATAGAATAATGTACTTTTTGGCCAGAGATTCTTATGGTGTTGGCATTGTTTTGCTCTTTTGCTTTTAGGCCTTCTTCAAGGAGAAGAAAATCATGGAAACCAAATTCCTTGTGACATTGTTTGCTATTCTGCTGGTCGGCGTCGTATTTTTCTTCGGCGGGGCATTTGTATCCCGAGACAGGCAGAGGATAATCAATCTTCTTTGTCTCTCAGGTGTTTTCACATCCATAGCAACAGTGCTTGTTGCTGTGAAGCTATTCTTTTCCTGAATTTTTATCCAAAGGAGGGCGAAACAATTCTCTGACCTCACAGCAATGTGGGGTCTTTTTCGTTTTGCTTGTGTTTGACCTCACCCCTTGCCGCCTATGGGCGGCATTCCCCTCTCCTGCTCCGCAGGAGAGGGGCCGGGGGGTGAGGTCAAACACAAGCAAAACAGTAGAATGCCCGGGGAACGAAATGAATCGTTGGGCATGTGGACATTTTTGCAGGCTGAAATAAGGACTTTT
>PFDR01000069.1 GCA_002772545.1 Candidatus Peregrinibacteria bacterium CG10_big_fil_rev_8_21_14_0_10_49_10
CAGGAACATCACTTGAAATCCTTGGAACTGCATCTGGAAGAATACTTCATGCTCAAGACCTCCTTACCTCCAGTGGTGGTCTTATAGTGGAAGGCAATGCCACCTTCAACTCCACTATCACCATTGGCGGCGTCACCTATACATTCCCCGTTGGAGATGGTTCTGCTTCGGGCAAGGTCTTGGCTACAGACAGTGCAGGCAACCTGTCTTGGACAGAGGCTTCAGGAGGCTCTTCGGAATTGGCCGGTCAGGGATTGACGAAAAACGGTGATTTTCTCTCCGTAAACGCGACACTTACCGGTTCTCTGGCTGAGTTTACAACTCTTTCGGGAGCCACCATTCGTGCATCCTCAGGTCTGGTAATTTCTACTGATGAAGATACTGCTTTCATCACGCTGCATGACACCACGAACGGTGACAGCGTATCCATGAGAACCGGTTCGGGTAATCCGAACGGAGTGGTATCCGCTCAGCTCGGTTCTTTGTACACCGACCATGATTCCGGCAAAATGTACCGAAACAACGACGGTGCGACTCAATGGGTGGAATTGGCCACAGGGTCAGGAACCGTGCATATGGCTAAGATGAGCCGTGGCACGACCCAGAGTATTGATGCTGATACCACGACAAAAATTCTCTTTGATACAGAGTCGTTTGATGTGGGGAATATTGCCGACTTTAGCACGAACGATCGCTTCGATATTGCAAAATCTGGCAAGTATATGGTGACAGCGGGCTGGACGGTAAACGATGTGTTGGCAGCGGGCCAGGATTTGCAGGTGTATATCTTTGTCAACGGGTCGAACGTTCGTGCAAATATGAATGAGTCGGCGGAAACATCGGGCGAAGTCGGTGTTCATATCACAGATGTATTGGAGTTGTCCGCGGGAGATTATGTCGAAATGTATGTTCGTCAAAGCAGTGCGGGATCTGTCGGTACACTGACATCCATTGATTCAAGACCTTCCATGTCTGTTGTGCAGCTTGATGCCGCCCTCGGAGGTTCATCCATTTGGTCCGCTCAGGGTAGTAATGCTGAATATGCGGGCACTGCTTCTGCTACGACATTGCATGCTCAAGATCTTCTGACAATATCAGGGTCATTGATCGCAGAAGGAGCTGCAACCTTCAACTCCACCATCACCATTGGCGGCGTCACCTACATTTTCCCAAGTTCAGACGGCTCTGCATCT
>PFDR01000057.1:0-21433 GCA_002772545.1 Candidatus Peregrinibacteria bacterium CG10_big_fil_rev_8_21_14_0_10_49_10
TAGTTTTCATCGTTGTAGTCGCCATCGTTCCCGCCGCCGCTGGAAGAGCTGACTTCCGGCCAGCACCGTTCCCCTGCGCTTTCCAATGTAACATTCAAAACCAACGGACCGGTGCCATCCGAGCCTTCACGACAGTCCGTTCCACTTGACGTACAGTCCAAGGTTCCCCCCCAATCTTTGCCTTGCGACTCGCTATACCATGTTGCGTTGAAGAAGCAACGCTGTTCGCTGCTGGTTTGGCCGATAAGGGCATCGTACCTAGGAGATAACCCGTTGCCTACGATGATTGCGCCGATGGCGGCAACACCTGCCGAGAGGGAAATAACACCGGTTGCGATCTTCTTGTGACCACTCTTCCATGCGAAAGGAAGTAGGCGAAATGGTGACATATGTGTTTTAGTAAGATGTAAAATCTATGTATGTATGCGTGACAAGTATAGCATACAAATGCTTCCTGAAGAATAGGAATTTTTGGGGTCGCCGTGAGGATGCGTTGATTTTGCGAATCATTGTGTCCCCCGAAACCCTGACGCTCCACGTTGTCCGCGAGATGCGCCAGATGATCTTCCACGAAACCACCATGGCGCTTTCGTGTCATTCGTTCAAAATTCGCTCTGCGTAAGCTGGCGGAGCTTCACTAGAGCCGTACTTTTTTCAGGCGTAACGAATTGAGCACCACAGACAATGAGGAAAAACTCATGGCAGCGGACGCAATGACCGGTGAAAGCAACAGTCCTGTGAATGGATACAGCACTCCGGCGGCAAGAGGAATGCCCAGTACGTTGTAGGCAAACGCCCAAAAGAGGTTCTGTTTAATGGTGCGCATTGTGGAGCGGGAAAGTGTAAGTGCCTGCAGAATTTTGCTGATGTCTCCTTTGAGCAGAGTCATGCCCGCAGACTCCATGGCTATATCTGTTCCTGATCCCATTGCTATGCCAACATCGGCTTGAACGAGGGCGGGAGCATCATTGATACCGTCGCCTGCCATGGCGACAATTTTCCCTTCTGCCTGCAATACTTTTATCTTTTCAGCTTTTTCTTCGGGGAGGACACGGGCGAACACACGATCAATGCCCACTTGTGCGGCAATAGCTTTTGCTGTTCCTTCGTTATCTCCCGTAAGCATTACAGGTTCAATACCAAGGCGCTTGAGTTTTTGTACTGTCTGGACGGCATTTTCTTTCAGGATATCTGCAATGGCAATGATGGCACTCGGCTTTCCGTTCGTTGCCACGAAGACGACGGTCTTCCCTGACTGTTCCAATGTCTTCGATTGTGCATCCAGTTTGGCACACCGTATGATGCCCTGTTCCGAAAGGAATCGCTGCGTGCCCACAAGAACCGGCGTTCCATCCACAGAAGCCGCCACACCCTTTCCTCGGTGAGCAAGAAAGTCTTTGGCATCGTATTCGGATGTCTTTTTTGTGCGAAGATCCTGCACAATAGCTTGTGCGAGCGGGTGTTCCGATTGTTTCTCTACGGATAAGACAAAAGGCAGAACCTCTTCTGCCGAGAAGCCTTCGCCCATCACCACGTCCGTTACACGGGGTTTTCCTTCCGTGAGTGTGCCTGTTTTATCGAATACGACCGCAGTGACTGTATGAGCGTTCTCCAGGGCAGCAGCATCTTTTATGAGGATTCCATTTTCTGCACCCTTGCCTGTTCCCACCATAATTGCGGTCGGAGTGGCAATGCCAAGCGCACAGGGGCATGCAATAATGAGCACAGAAACCGCTGCAATGAGTGCGGCGGTAAATGCGGAGGCACCGCCGCCAAAATACAACCAGGCACCGAAGGCAATACAGGCAATGCCAATGACGACAGGAACAAAAATAGCAGAGACCCGATCTGCCAGACGCTGAATGGGTGCCTTGCTGGCCTGCGCCTTTTTAACGGTGTCTATAATATGCGCAAGGAAGGTATCTGATCCCACGTTTGTTGCTCTGATCTGAAAACTGCCTGTTTCGTTGATGGTTGAACCTATAACGCTGTCTCCGACATGTTTGGATACCGGCATACTTTCTCCGGTCACCATGGATTCATTCACAGATGATGATCCTTCCGTTACTTCTCCATCTGTGGGGATCTTTTCACCGGGACGCACGAGTAAGATGTCACCGACGTGTACATCGGAAATGGGAATATCTGTCTCCTGCCCGTCACGCAGGACACGGGCAGTTTTTGCCTGGAGTCCGAGGAGCTTGCGAATGGCTTCCGATGTGCCTTTTCTTGCCCGATCTTCCAGATATTTTCCGAGGAGAATGAGGGTGATAATAATAGCAGCCGTGTCGTAGTAGACGTCAGCTTCTATGCCACTGACGGATAAGATGTTGGGCATAAACGTGGCGACCAACGAATAGAGCATTGCCGATCCGGTTCCGAGTGCAATGAGGGTATCCATATCCACGGTCTTGCGCAGTGCTTTGGACCATGCCCCTTTGTAGATGCGCCCCCCGGTCCAAAAAAGAACAGGAAGAGTAAGGAGAAACTGCAGGATAAACGATGTGCTGCGATCCATTTGTGTACCTCCAAATTTGTTCCAGTGCACCAGCAAAAGAACGGCAGCGGAGAGAATGGCACCTCCGATTACTTTGTTCTTTAGCAGTTGCAGTGATTGTTTTTCTTGTGCTTCCCGGTCATCCGGTTGGGTGTCTTCCGTAAGAACCGATGGATCGTATCCGGCATCTTTGATTCCCTGCACTATGGCATCCAGTGCCGAAGAATCACCATGCTTAAAAACGATGCGAGCTTCTTTGTTGGCAAAGCTTGTTTCAACATGTTCAACGGAATCAAACGATGCAATCACTTTTTTCACCACTCCCGCACAGTGATCCGAGCCCATACCTTCCACATGCAGCCTGATGAGCCCCGTTTCGATTCCTGCTTTGTGCGATGGCAACTGAGGATCGTATCCGGCATCTTTAATTGCCCGGAGAATGGCATCAAGTTCCGCACTATCTTCCCTGAAGTAAATGACAGCCTCTTGGTTGGCAAAGCTTGTCTTTGCTTTTTGAACGCTATCGAACGATTCAATAACTTTCTTTATGACTCCCGCACAGTGATCCGAGCCCATGCCGTGGACGGTCAATGTGATTATTTTTTGCAATTGTGTCATACGTGAGTGGAGTAGGGAGAAGAAAGTGCAGAAGGTAATGGAAGATGTGAACGGGGATTGAAAACCTTTTTTTCCAGAGCCGGCTGCATGCCTTGAATATACGGAATGAGTCGGGCATGTGCCATATGCGGATGGGGGACACGATGAATAGTTGGAATCTCTCCACGATTAAGAACGAGAATCCCATAACCAAGAAGCTGTTGCATTATTCCCTGCTGTTTAACTTCTACGGTCCGAACACGCCAGAGTGGTGTATCGGAAACCTTATTAGAGATCCACAGCTGCTGGTGAATTTCCAGAATTCGGCGATTGGTAATAAGGGTTTGCCACGTGCTGGCATTAAAGAAACGATAGAAAGCAGTATGGTGCAGGGCAAGGAGTAGGAAATGGCCCAATACAATGACGAATACGGATAGTCCATGACTCACAGTGTTTATTGCAAGACTCAGAGTCAGGCACAGTACGTACAGAATCCAGGAAAGCATTGCCAGCAACATCGGTGGTATGTACTTCACCCAATGCTCATTAATGAAAAGTACAACCTCTTCGCCTTCTATTGCATGCTGTGTATTCATAACAATAGATGATGAAAAATAGGCGGAGCAAAGACATAGAAAATTGTCAGAAGAACATAGACTATAGCTACTATGAGCGTGCCAACAGAGGGAAAGCACGCACGTTCGTTATACAGACAGGCTATAGCTGAGGTGTTGTGTCTATGGCATGCTCGTAGTGCTCCCCACAACAGAACAATCATGGTAAGAATTGAGAGAAGACTGACAGTGCCAAACCATGGTGATACCAGAAAATCCATTTAACGTTTAGCAAAAATATTCAGACTCGAGGCTATTGCCAAACCGAGAATCAAACCAAAGGCAATGCTTTCAACAAGGCCAATAACAACACTTGTGGCATCCATCCCGGAAAACCCAGGTAGTGAAAACCGGAGGATATCCATGTGCAACTTCTGGAGCATCGGATCAGCAATCAGATAGCTCCACAGGAGACAAATGATGAAGAAGATACCGAAGAGTAAGGCGAATGCCTTTGACCACTGCCGGAGTGAATAGTGAGACATGATAGAGAGGGGAAATGAATTAATGGCAGCTACCTCCGTCTTTCTTGTCCTTTTCGGAGGGGTGCTGTTGATGCTCCTTATGCCCTCCTCCACCGTGATCATGCCCCATAAAGAGGTGCATGAGCGGACAAAGAAGGAAGAGAAGGAACGGCCAGCCTTGGGTAATGGCTGGCCACTGGAATGCGAATCCCAGAGTGATAATGCCGATGATGAGCACAATGATGGTGACAGGTGATTTGGACATAGTGATAGAAGAAAAAAAATTCAGTGGCAGCTTCTTTCAGAAGCAAGAGCATCAAACACACGGGAAAGAGCTTCCTCAGCTTTGCAGGAAGATTCCTGAACCTTCAGACCTTTAAATGGTTGGAGAGCTACTGACGGACGCATAGCTGATACCAGTGTTTGCCCATCTACTTCCCGGAGAACAACATTGCATGGCAATACCAAGGCAACATCCGGATTATCAGTCAGTGCTTCGTGCGCAAGCTGCGGATTGCATGCCCCGAGAATGATGTGCGGACTATGTTCCATGCCGAGTTTCTCTTTGAGTTTTTCCGCAATATTTATCTCGGATATCACTCCGAATTTCTCGGTTTGTAATGCTTCCACGACTTTCTTTCGTGCCTGCATTATGGGAAGCGGAAGTGTGCATTCGAAGCTGTACGGTGTTGTGGGTTCCATAGGAAAACGGTGTAAAAATTAATGCGAATGGTCTTTCGGCTCATTGCCGGTATGGCTGTGATCCTCCTGCAGTTCAAATGCCTTGGGACCAAGATCGAGGTCAATTTCTGCCCATATTCTCACTTCCGGTTGTTCGGGGAGCGGCGGATCGCTCAGAATGATTGCTGTTTTATAGAAACGATCTTTAGGCTCTGCATGGAGGTTTGGATTAAAAATGACGGTGAGTACACCGCTTTCACCCGGTAAGAGTGTTTTTTTGTCGGTGTGTGCTTCTGTGCATGCGCAACTGGTGGGTGTACCTGTAATGGTAATGGGCGTTTTTCCGCTATAGGTAAAGGCAAAGTCATACGATACTTTTCCACCCGATTGTTGAATAAGACCGAAATCGTGCGAAGTCTCCTTGAGTGCAATGGCAGACATTGATTCTGGCATTGGCATGTTTTCCGGTGCATCTGTCTGTGTTGAGGGCGTGGCACCTGAACAGGCACTCAGTGCGAGTATGGAGAGAAGGGCAAAGGAAAAAAGAAGAGATCTCATAGCAAGAATATTTACGGAACAACATTGCCCATAAAGCGGAATTGCATAGAGGGCGTGCGGGAAGAGTTTGTTTGCACAATAACATCACGGGAGATTTGGCCTGTGCCACTCGGTCCGTGTGCATTGGGATCAAATGTTGCAATGAGAGTTGCCTCCTCACCGGGATCAAGTACGTGATACATGCGCGCAATAACACCATGACCACGCATGGTCATTCGTTGTGACCTACCTGCCTTACTTTTTATAGAAGCCGTTGTGCACATACAGCTCGTTTCGCCTTCCAGCAGTGCCAGTGGCTCGTTGCCGTCGTTACGGAACAAAAAGGGGATATCGATGGTGCCTTTGCTCATCTCTATGGTCCCCACATTTATGTTGTTCTGTGTGACAGTAATGTAGCCGTTGCTTTTTATGTTGCGCATGGATGCTGCCTGGGAGGCTTCATTGTCATTGCAGCCTGAGAGGATTGTGAATGAAGCTGCCAGAAAGAGTGGAAAAGCTACAGCTTTCCACCGGGCTCGCGGAATGAGTAATGGGGAGCGCATACGGGTAAAAGAGATGGAAATAAATTAGCGGGTAGAGAGACCAATGACTTTTAATAGTTCCGCAACAAAAGCGTTATGGTCTTTTTTAGAAGCCAGCTTCTTAGGGGCGCACGTATGCAGATGACTTTCCAGCACCTGTGCCTGCACGTGATCCAGGTGCCCTTTCATAGCGAGAATATTACGCAGTATTTCCGGACAGTACTCACCGTCTTCCAGCATTTGGCGGACTTTCTTACTGAGGCCGTCGAGTCTTTTGAGAGCAGCAAGTGCTTTTGTTTTCTGATCGGTAAGCATAACAGAAATGGGTAGTAGTACTGGGTACCAGTACCCTATTCTCACTTTGACTCTCTGTAAAGATACTCAGACTTGATTTCTTTTTGTTTTGTATTCACAGAGCATGAGAGTGTTTCTTTGCGGTCTTTCTGCGCTATACTGCCGCTTCCTTCTCTTTTAAGGGAGGCTTACAAAGCGCAGTATGCAACAGCAATCATCCTATACGGAAGGCTCCATTATCGGCGCTATGGTACGGCTCTCACTGCCTATCATAATGGCGAATGTGCTGCAGACGGCATACCAGATAACCGATACATTCTGGGTGGGGCGCCTGAGTGCGCAGGCCGTGGCTGCCGTTTCCCTCAGTTTTCCCGTGAACTTTTTGCTCATAGCCCTTGGGGGCGGCCTTGCGTTGGCGGGCAGCATCCTCATTGCACTGTACAAGGGAAAGGGGGATGACGAGATGATGAACCATACCGCTGCCCAAACACTCCTCATGGTGATGGCGGTTTCCGTGTTGCTTTCCGGTGTGGGGTACGTACTGAGTGAGCCTATTATGCGGGTGATGGGTGCAGCGCCCGACGTACTGCCGGATGCCGTGCGTTTTGCACAAATTACGTTTCTTGGTTTTGTATTTGTGTTTGCGTACTTTGTGTACCAGTCGCTTATGCGAGGTGTGGGGATTGTAAAAGGCCCCATGTACATAGTGCTCCTTACCGTCATACTCAACTTATTCCTCGATCCGCTCTTTATATTTGGCTACGGCATGGTTCCGGCTATGGGAGTGTCGGGTGCAGCCATGGCCACGCTGGTGACACAGGCGGTTGCCACTGCCATCGGGTTTGCTCTTCTGTTTCGCGGAAAGAACGGGTTTGCACTGAAGCGTGTGCACTTTAAGCCGGACTGGGTCTTTATGCGCAGGGCGTTTCTGCTCGGTTTGCCGGCTTCCATAGAGCAGTCCACGCGAGCACTGGGTATGGTGGTGATGACCATACTGGTGGCGACGTTCGGGACCATCACCATTGCGGCGTACGGTACGGGCATTCGCGTACTCACATTCGTTATTATTCCTGCCATGGGACTTTCGCTCGCAACATCCACACTGGTGGGGCAGAACATGGGTGCGGGCAAGGTGGAGCGGGCCGCACGTACAAACCTGATAGGAACCATCCTCGCATTTACGGTCCTTACAGCTATAGGAGCGCTCCTCTTTCCGTTTGCGCTTCCGCTTACGCGCATCTTTATTCCACAAGGTGGTGCGGCCATAGAGCAGAGTGCGGCGTTTGTGCGGATTATGGCTCTGACATTCGGGTTTATAGGCGTGCAGCAGGTGACTATAGGCACGTTGCGTGGAGCAGGGGATACCAAGGCTTCCATGGTCATAGCGGTGGTGGCACAGTGGTGTATTCAGTTTCCTCTGGCATATATGTTGGCGTACCACACGAGTTTGGGAGAGGAGGGCTTGTGGTGGTCTTTTGCGGTTTCTAACATCATTTCTGCCACCATTGCGGTACTGTGGCTTGCGCGCGGGAGCTGGAAACTCAAAAAACTCATCCCCGATGAAAAGGTACTCAAGAGGCAGGTGTCGCAGGAGGCACTTGCCGATGAAGGGATTGCCGCCTAAGTTTGGAACGAACATCACTTCAAACAAGAGCAGACAATTTGCCTAACGGCATTGGTAGTCTTACACTTTTCACATAATTATTTTTTATACCCTATGAAAATTTTTTCTATCCTTCTTCTTCCGTTACTTCTTACTGCCTGTTCACAGACGACAGATACGCTCTCTTCTGCTACTCCGGGTGAAATAAAAATGGCAGAGATGATGGGTGTCTCTGTTGAAGAATTACGACATCAGACACCGGAGGACCACATGAAAATGATGCAGAATATGGCACATAAAGCGCCATCAGAAGGTACAACTGAGTCTCTGCATGAATGTGGGGCAGACGGAAAACCCTGCTCCTGTCATGCCAAACAGGAGGATAGTGCGAAGGAAGTTGGCAGGAAACAAGGTGGTGGTTGCGGATGTGCCAATAAAGCAGCATGTGCTGATCGGCCTACTTGATGTTTTTTCTCTAACGCAAAATCTACACCGTATATCACCTATGCAGAAACCCGCACGGCACTCCGCACGTGACTATGACACACTCATTGCACACATGCAGTTTTACAGCGAGCCGAATGTGTCGTGGTCGCAGTGGCTGCACACGGCTTGCATACAGGAGGGGGAGCTCACGGAACTCGGCGCATTTCTGGCATCTCGCCTGGAGGGAGGAGTGTGGGTGGATATTCCCTGCGGTTTGGCAGACGCATCGGGCAAGACCGTGATGGAAGTGGCACAGAAGTTGGGTGTACGTACCCTGCTTCAGGTAGACCACGATGCGGGCGTGCTCGGGGAACGCCTCGAGCATCCCGTGCGTACGGTTGAGGGTACCACGGTGTATACACATTGTGCCGATGTTCTGGAATTTCTGGCGAAATTGCCGGTGAATACGGGGAAACGGGGCAGAGCCATCTACATTTCCGGTCTGCAGCCGCAAGCAGATTTCTGCAGAGATCCTGCGCATGTGTCCGGTGTGGTGGTTCCGTACCTGCAGGCGCTCTATAGCGAACTTGAACGGGTAAGTGCCGCAAAAGATCTGGTTATTCTGAACGAAGCGGCGGTACTGGGTTCGCACATAGATGAAGAACAGTATCCCACACTGCATCCTGCCATTGCCCTTGTAGCACATCACTTCTGTTGCAGGAGGACCTGCCCGCACAACAAGGTGCAGGTATTTGAAAAACTCTAGCTAGCCCACCACCTTCCCGCCACTCTGTATGGTAAGGGCGAGCTGGCCGCAGGCGGCGGCTATATCTTGTCCCATGGTTTTCCGCTCGGTGACGTTAATGCCGGCACCGAGCAGAATGTTCTTAAATATCTCTATTCCCTGCCGTGAACTGGCCGTGAAGGATTTGCCTCCTACGGGGTTGAGCGGAATAACATTCACTTTTACCGTACTGGTTTTGCGTACAAAGTGTACCAACTTTTCTGCCTCTTCCGCGTTGTCGTTTACACCTGCAATGAGTGTGTACTCAAAGGTGACATGGTGGCGTCTGTTGCCGTGAATGGCCTGGTAGTCGTGTGTCCACTTTGCAAGGCGGGTGTGGAACCGGGGTGCGGTGGTCGGTACTATTCTGCGGCGGCTCTCCTCTTCCGGGCTGTGGAGCGAAATTGCTATGCGCACGGCCGGCCAGTCCGGATCTTTGAGGATGGCTTCTAAAACCGGCAGTACGCCAACGGTGGAAACCGTGATGCGCGTGGGGCCGAGGTCCGTGCACGCCAGCCAGGTATGAATGGCCGCTTTCACGTTTTCCACGTTTACAAGCGGCTCACCCATTCCCATAAACACCACATTGCTTATGCGTTGCGGGAGCTCCGGTCGCCCGGCTAAAAAGCTTTTCCAAAAACGGTACTGGTCGGCTATTTCATCCGAAGAGAGACTGCGCTTGAGTCCCATAGTACCGGTGGCACAAAAGGTACAGCCCATGGCACAACCGATTTGTGACGAGACACAAATGGTCCACTGTCCGCGATTGTTTGCCATAAGTACGCTCTCAAAGAGTTGTTTGTCGTACCCCGCCAGTACAACCTTGTGGGTATCGCCGGTTCCACCCGAAAGCGTGCGCACGGGGGTACAGCTGATCCACGGTATTTCCTGCATCAGTGTGGCGCGCATCTCCTTGGAAAGCGTAGTCACGCTCTCCCAACCTGTCATGGAAGGGGTAAAGTACGCCTGTTCTATCTGCCGCAGGCGAAAGGCAGGTTCTTTTGGAAACAGTTGGAGAAAACGGTCGTGCCTGTTTGGCGGCGCTTCGGTGGTCATACGCACAGAGTACAGACCTTTTTATGCTTCCGTAACACACGCCCAACCAAAATCTCCGTTTCTTTTAAAGCCGCACCGGTATGCGCACTTCTGCATCGTATTCCGGCAGGCCGGAGGGGTTATTTCGCCTGAATACTGGTGCTTGGGAGAGGTTATGGTTTCCATGTTTAAAAGAGACGGGTGCGAGCATTGCACCCGTCTCCGTATCATTTTTATGTAAACCTACCGGAGGCCAAATTTGATCTTCATCTTTCCCTGGGAACGAACGTTTGCTTCCTGGTGCTGCATGTGTTCCTCTGGGTCATCATCGTCATCACTATGATCTTCGTCTTCCTTACAGGAACCGAGAGTATCACCGTGCTTTAGGTGAGCATTGAGAGCCGGTTCGGCTACTTGGATCTCACCATTTCCACGGTGGCAAATCTGTACTTTGTGCTGTCCGTACCTCAGGCCGCTTTCCTCTTCATCCTCCTCTTCATCCTCATCCTCCTCTTCATCCTCATCATCGGGAGCCACAACCGTGTAACTTACTTCTACAGATGAAGAGTTCCCTGCTGCATCTGCGGCAGTCACGGTGAAGGTGTGTTCACCTTCTACACCGGTATCAATCCATTCTCCGGTATCAACACTTCCTTCCAGGGAAGCGACACCGGAGAGATCATCGGTTGCAGAGTAATGCGCTGCAACTTGTGCATTGAGTTCGTACTCTGCGCCGTCTTCCGGCATAGTGATCTCTATAACCGGATCGGTCAGGTCTATGCTGAGTTCGACAGACTCAACGGTTATGCCACCGTCACTGACGGCAGCGCAGGTTACAGTGGTTTCTGCTGTATCCTCTGCATAGAGCACTGTTTCACAACCTGATGTTGCCAGAATCTCTGTTTCGGGGTCCGAGACAGACCAGGCTACCTCCACGGGGCTGTTGTACCAGCTTTCTGCATTGGCTTCTGCGGAGAGGACCGCTTCTATTCTCGGAGGTGTTGTGTCGATTTCCGCTACGATTACGGTAAATGATGCTGCCGAAAGACTAAAGGAGCCCGAACTGCTTTCAGCAGTTTCTGTGAGTGAAATCTCTGCTTCACCTGTTCCCACTGCTGTGACGGAAACATTGTAGACATCGGCACAACTTGTAAAGGAGAGTGATGCAGAGTCTACTGTGGCGACAGTGGGGTCACTGGAGAGGACGTTTACCTCCAGCGCGTTCTCGGCTGAAAGGTTACAGCCATCTACTCCGTCTCCATCTTCTGCTACAACGCTATACTGTACTGAACCATTCAGACCTCCTTCCACCAGATGCATGGTCTCAAGCGACGCGTCGATACTCGCATCGAGGTCGTTTCGTATGCTGTCCGCAAATGCTGCGCTGGCAGAGAGCAGGATACTTCCTGCCAGTATGGCGCCCATCGTTTTTGCCCGCGCTGTTAGGTTGAATGTTTTCATGGCCGTAAAGGGGGAGAGAAATAAAAAAGTGCGCACTGGTACACAAGGAGACGTTTGAGTGACTCCACTCTTACCCAAAGGGGGATCTATTTTTTAGAAAATGTTCTGTAATCACAGAGACTATGCGATGTGCTTTTTTCTATTTTTTCCTTTAAAAGACAGTTGTTCACTGCGTGTTCGCTGAAAACATGACAGAGCTGTGATTTCCTGTGGAGAGGAAGAGATATCTCTATGTCGATCTTCTACTCAAACCGCACCGGTATGCGCACTTCTGCATCGTATTCCGGCAGGCCCGAGGGGTTATCGCGCTTGAGCACCAGAGTGCCGGTAGGAGTTTCTGGTTTTTCTACAGACACAGAAGCCGTGAACGAGACAAAATCTTCTGTCATCCATTCTCCATTTGCTGTGGCATATGAAGCCGCAAGTTCATTCCCGTTCGCATCCAGTAGTACCACAGGGAAGACCGCCTCAAAGAACCACATGCCCCGGGCTTCTCCGGTGATGATGACGGGATTTCCAACCCGCTCTCCCGGCTGAGGCGCAGAAATATGGATGAGGTCATGGGTCGAGGAAAGGTGCTCCTGCGTGGATGTTGTGGGTTCTGGCGTATGGACATTTTTGTCTTCCGCATGCTCTGCAAGGACCAGAGAATACATGAGTAAAATGCCTGCAATCATGGTAATAAGCTGGAACACCATATTCTTCGTCACAGATTCCTTATGCAGCTCGGGAATAAGATCCGAACCTGCAATGTACAGGAAGTTTCCTGCAACAAGGGGAAGTAACATCTGATCCAGTCCGCCAATCTGTTCCCGGAGCAGCAGAACCGCAAATGCTCCTATAAAAGCGGTGAGTGCGGACACAAAGTTCCAGAGCAGCGCTTTGCTCCGGGAAAATCCACTGTGGAGCAGGACGGCAAAGTCTCCGATCTCCTGTGGTATTTCATGCAGAATAACGGCGATAGTGGTGGCTATACCGAGTTGCACATCTACCAGGTACGTGGTGGCAATGAGGATGCCGTCGGTCATGTTATGCACGCCGTCTCCTATGAGTACCATGGTGCCCACCGGTTCGGCGTGGTGGCACTCCAGATTGTGACAGTGGTGCCAGTGAATAAACTTTTCTATGGCAAAAGAGAGCACAATGCCCACCAGTACAAGAATGAATGAAGTGTGTATGTCCCCAGTGGTCTCTGTCATTTCCGGCAGGATGTGTAAAAAGACGTTCGCGAAGAGCGCACCGGTGGCAAAGCTGACCAGATACAGCAATACTTTCTGCAGAAAACGTGTGGAGAACGAAAGCAGAAAGACGCCCGTAAGAGAGGCGAGACTCACCAGGAATACGCTGAGAAAAATGGGAAGGTTGGTCATAGCAAGAAGAAAGAGGGTAGGAGTTCTTTAACGGGTGTGGCAGGAGGAACAGAGGCCCAGCAATTCACTCAGGTGCGTTTTCGGAATGAATCCTGCACTCCGGGCTATGCGGTCTTCGTGCCTGCAGAGTTCCGGGTCTGCACATTCTTCCACTTTGCCGCAGTCCTGGCAGCTCAAAAAAACATGATGCCCGGCGTGCCCCTCCAGAGAGCAGAGCACGAATCCCCCTGAACTCAGATGCCGGTGCACCATCCCGAGCTCTTCCAATTTTTCGAGGATGCGGTACACGGTCACCAGATTGATGGAGCCGTCTGTTCGTTTGATAGTTTCATACACTTCCTTTTGCGAGAGTGGTTTGTTACCTTTTACTAAGGCGTGCAGTACGAGGCGGCGCGACTGTGTGTCGCGCAGACCGTGTTGTTTCAGAAGCGAGGAGACGGAGTGTTGCATGAGCGTATTGTATAGGAGAGATTTTATAGATGCAAATATTTTGCAATTAAATGAGCGTTGTTCTTTTCACGCTTGGGAAAGGCTACGGAACGCCCTACTAGGGAGCACCGGTTACGGGTACAATGCGTCCTATGCGCATTCTGATCATAGAAGATGAGCACGCTCTGGCGCGCAACATTCAAAAGTATCTCCTGCTGGAGAAGTGTACGGCCGATGCTGTGTTTGACGGTGAGGAGGGGTTTCAGCAGGCATCCGTGCACAACTATGATTGCATTGTACTGGACTTAAACCTTCCGAAGCTCGATGGCAGAGAGATCTGCAGGCTGCTACGTGAGCAGGAGAATAATGTTCCCATTCTTATGCTTACGGCACGGGCAGGAACAGAAGACGTGGTGCGGGGGCTGAACATAGGTGCGGATGACTACCTCTGCAAACCCTTTGAAATGGAAGAACTGCTTGCGCGCATTCGTGCACTTATCCGGCGTAAATCTGAGAACCGTTCACCCATACTCGACATAAAAGGTGTGTGTCTGGATGCCAATACCCAGATAGTTTCCAGAGGGAAAAAGCAGATTGCGCTCTCCCCTAAGGAGTACATGTTGCTGGAGTACCTCATGCGCAATGCAAACCGTGCCCTGCAGCGCACGAGTATTATTTCCCATGTCTGGGGTGCACAGGAAGACCAGCTCATGTTTTCACAGACACTGGATGTGCACATTGCATACCTGCGGAAAAAGGTTGGCAAAGATCTTATAGAAACGATTCCCGGTACCGGTTATATGATTTCTACGCAGAGCTGATGTTTCAGAGCCTTCGCTACACCATTGCGCTGTACTTCACATTGATTGTGTTTGTACTCCTGCTTGTGCAGGGATTGTTTTTCATTCCCCTAAATTACAGAGACTATCTCATCGAACTCGATGACAACATTGCTCAGGATGCCGGTCGTATTATCCTCTCCATGGAGGATCCTGCGTCGCTTTCCATAGATCACTTTACGGAACGCGATCTCATTCGTACGCGATTGTTCGATACAGAAGGAGTGCTGGTCTACGAGGGGGATATTTTTCTTGCGCAGGAACAGCAACTATCGCAAACACCATGGAGTTTTCGTAATGAAAACGACCGCTTCCGTGTGCTCAGTTTTCCTGTTACAGATGCACAAGATCAGCTTGTGGGTTTTCTGCAGGTTGCTGAGGTGTACCACATACTGTGGAGTGACCTGTGGGAAGAGGCCGTTGCCATCTTCATCCAGAGCACGCTCATTGCTTTACTCACATTCGGCATTGGCTTGCTGTTTTCCGGTCTCGGTCTCAAGCCTGCTATGGAAATGTATACACGTCTGGATGCGTTTACCCAGGACGCAAGTCACGAGCTCAAAACACCGTTGGCTTCTGCCAACAGTGCACTGGATCTTGCGCTGAGATCCAAAGATTTTGTCGAGGGGATTCAGGAAGCAAAGTCACATATTGCCATGGCGAATATTCTGGTAAACAAGTTGCTCATGCTTGCCAAAATTACTCGGTACACTCTTAAGAAGGAGGAGTGCGATCTTTCCGCACTGGTGCATCAGGTGGTTGTGGACTGCGAAGCCCAGGCAAAGAAGTCTTCTGTGCTCATAGTGGAAGAGGTCACAGCTCAGTCGCAGGTGGTCGCCGACCGGTCACTACTGCAGCAGCTGATTGCGAATTTGCTGAGCAATGCCATCAAATTCAGCCAGAAAGGCGGGGAGGTACGTGTGGTGGTGCAACAGGGTTCCCTGCAGATACAGGACAAGGGAAAGGGGATAGATCCTCAGGCGCAAGCCCGCGTATTCGACCCGTTCTTTCAGGAAGATGACTCCCGGTCCTCCGGTGGCCACGGCATAGGACTGAGTATCGTAAAAAAAATTGCGGATGCGCACATCTGGCATATTGAAGTACAGAGTATTCAGGGTGTGGGTACCTCCTTTACCATTGTTTTTTCATAGGCTGTTTTCTCTCTCTTTTTTTGCAGTCTGTTCTCTTAACATTCTCTTAAGAATGCGCTTGTACTATGAGGCTACTTTAGGGTTGCGGCTTTACTCCGTCGTGGCCATTGCATTCCCCCTACTCTGTTATGGAATCCTGCTTCACAAGTACACACTCTTCCCTGCGTAAAGGTTGTATGTATATCTGTTTATTCATGATTGTACTGGGCATGCCCGTACAGTCGCTAGCTGCGTTTACAGATGTGCCAACAAACAGTTGGTTTTCAGAAACAGTCAACAGTCTGCAGCAGCAGGGCTACTTCTCCCGTGAGGGTATCAGGTTTCGCCCGGGTGACAATGCGACGCGTGCAGAATTTGTGCAGCTCATGATCGACGTACAAGGGGGCATACGACAGGCTTCTCCCCAGGCGCCCAATTTCGATGACGTATCGCTTCGTGAATGGTTTTTCCCATATATAGAAGAAGCTGCGCGTCTGCGGTGGATGAAGGGAGACGGAGACTGCTATGGTACTCATCCCTGTATTGCACGTCCCAATGGCTCCATTAACCGTGCGGAGGCCGCAGCACTCATAGCGCGGTCATTTGGATTTGAGTCTCTGGGCACGGCGCCCTATTTTCCGGATAACACAGTAGGTGCATGGTATATGGATGTGATCCAGACAGCTGCAGACCACTGTATTTTGAAAGGAGATGACAGGACCAAGTATGTGCGGCCATCCGATACCATGAACAGGGCTGAAATGGCTGCCATTGTGGACCGTGCACGGCAGCATCTTACGTATGGTGTGGATTGCGGAGAGATAGCGCATGCAACTCCACATATTCAGAGCATTACTCCTCTGGATAAACATATTGTTGTGATTGATTTTAATGCAGACCTGAACCCCGGGTCCGCCGGAGACACGCTGCGCTATGCGCTGAAAAACACGACTGCAGTGCAGGTGATTGCTGCCACACTGGTACGGGACAACGGCGTGGAGTTGCGGTTTAATAAAGATCTGGAACCCGGTAAACGGTACACGCTTTCGGTGAGTAACATGCTCACCAAAGATGGCAAGCCGTTCCTGGATACCGGCACCTTTACAGGGTTTGTGCCTCTGGAGGAAACCGATGGCACGCTGGATGTGCGTGTGTCTGCAGCGCAACTGCAGGGTCAGGGTCTCCCAAAAGGTGCCTTACGTATGCCTATGCTCTCACTGGAATTCTCTGCATCTTGTGATGGCGGTGTGTCCATTCAGAGCCTTTCCCTTGTACGAGAAGGTCAGGGACTCCGTACGGATATCGACGGTGTGTACGCTCTGGTGAATGGTGAACGCATCACACGCAAGCGTTCCATAGAAGCAAAGGAGGGTACTGTAACGTTGTATTTCCCCAAGCCTCTCATTGTGGAGGCTTGCAAGAAGGTGACTGTGGATGTTGTTGCAGACTTTGAGACCACTGCTCAAACCAGCAGTCAGCATCGGTTTGCTCTTCGTTCGGTAAATGATATACAGAACAATGCCAAGCGTGTGCGTGGAACATTCCCTCTACAGGGTCCTACCTTCTCTGTTGCCGCGGTCAAAACAGGTACTGTTTCCGTGGAGTACCGCTCTGTTACACCGAGTTCGTTGGAAGTGGGTCAGAAGACAAAGGTCGTAGGAAGAATGCAGATTTCCACGGATTCGGTCGAACGTCAGACACTGTACTCTATGCTTCTGCAACAGGATGGTTCCATAAAAGCGGGTGATCTGGAGAACGTACGTCTCAGGCGCTCCGATGGCACTCCGCTTACAAAAGTAGTGCAGCGTCCACAGGGGGAGTACATCCTTCTTGCGTTCAATCCTCCCTTCACCGTTTCCGAAGGTGACAAGATGACACTGGAAGTGGTTGCGGACATTATGGGTGGTGCCGGTCGCACCATTCAGATGGGGCTGGAAGAGGAATCTGATCTGTTCGCCATCGGTTCCGTGTTCGGCAAGGCGGCAAACAGCAAGACATTCGGTTCACGGGTAAGCATTTCCACCTCATCCGAACCTACCATTGTAGCTATAGATGCGGGAGGATTTACTGTGGAAGTGGATGGTCCTTCGCAGCAAACCTACGCTTCGGACGACCGTGGTGCCGTACTCGCCAAAGTGCTGCTTACCTCCGGTGACGAGCCGGTCAACGTGCGCAGCATGTATGCGCTGGTGCTTGCGCAAAACCAACAGGGAGCCGGACTCGGAGGCGGCAGCAGTGCATCGGATGATGAAATTCATGAGTTACTCAAGAGCGTCAAACTGCGCAATACCGTTACCGGAAAGACCGTGAGTGCGGTGCGCCTTACAGGCAGCAACGATGCACAAACCACTGCGAGCAAGACGTACCAGATTTACCGTCTGGACGAGTTTGTAGTCCGCGGAAAGCAACTCTGGGAGTTTCAGGTGGACTTTACGAATAATGGTGCGGGCAACCATCCCTTCACCGGCGATAAGTTCCGTGTGTTCCTGTGTGGTGAGCCGCAGTACACGCGCACCACCAGCAATACGCTTGTGGCAAACGGAGTGGGGTGTGACTTCGGAGGTGTGCTCTCTTCCAAGCAGACTGCCTACCAAATGCGTGTAGAGGGACTCTCAACCGGTGACCGCATTGGAGACGTGCGCCCACGCGGCAGCATAGCAGGCAATTTCCATTCCATTGCAGATGCGACACTTACCATTGCAGTGCAGGATATGGGAGATACTGCCATAGCTGTGCGTAGTGCCAAAAATGTCCCCTTGCTCCGGTTTGAAACACGGGCAAGCAGCGTACGGGATATTCTTCTCACACGCCTCTCCTTTGAAGCTCAGGCAGGTTCTCTGCTCAACGGCCAGAACTACACGCTCTGGGTAGATACAAACGGAGACTCGGAGGTAGATACCATCCTTGAAACCGGTGTGGCCGCACAGGGTGGCCTTGTGACCTTTAACAGGCTCGTGAGTGCAAAATCGGTAGTGCCCGCCTCTGCCACGCGCGTCTTTGAGGTACGGAGCAGCATTTCCTCCTCACCCATCAATACTCAGTTGCAATTGAGATTTGCAACAACCACAGCAAACTACGTTGAAGCCGAAAAAGTCGATGGAGCAAATATCTCGGGTATAAAGACCAATGGTGTGTGCAGTGGTACTACATGCGATATTGCAGTGAGTACTGTTGTATCTGTAGTGGTGACCATCGGTGATCAGGGCAACCTGTTTGTGACCAAAGCATCTACTCCTGTACGCGCACGTCAGCTCCTGGGTGGAGCTCTGAGCGATGCTGTACTGCGTCTACGATTCCGTGCCAATACTGAACCTGTGGATATTACAGCTATTCGCATTACGTCTTCCGGTTCTACGGCAAATTCCATAGACCGTCTGGAACTCTACAAGGTGGGCGACTCCAAGCCCTTTGCTCTTGCAACCGGAGCCGGATGCGGATCTGTTTCTGTGATCACCTTACACCAGGGTCAGAGCGTGCAAACATTCTGTGCCAGCATGAAGAATCAGCAACTGGTGATTCCCGGAGGGTCCGACACAGATATCCTTGTGCGTGCATACGTCAAATCGGATACGAGCGGTGGTACCCGAGGTCAACTGGTCCAGTTCTGGCTCTCACCGGATGCCTTTGGCAACGAGAGTGCTATTCAGGGCCGTGGGCTTTCTTCCTCTTCGGACCTGGCCTTTAACGACGGAGACAACGATGGAGAAGGTGAAGTATTCATTGGACGTTCCTCCGCCGGGGCCAGTGCGGCGATTGTGGGAGAGAAGAACACCGTAGTAATGTCCAAGGTGTCTTCCATCACCAATGCAAATACCGATCCCAATGGCACTGCTATTCCCGTAGGTTCTGCAGACATCGGCAAATTCCGCTTTGCTGCAAGTGCGAACGGTAACAGCAATAACGGACTCAACGATGTGATCATCGATAAAATTCTCTTTACCGTCACGGCAAGCAATGTAACGCTGGATGCGTCTGAATTCCGCATAGCCAATACGGCAAGCTCCGGCATAGAGGAAGAATGTACTGCTCTGGATAGTTCCGGTACGCCGCTCAGTGGAGGGATCTCCGGCAGCTTCTACGTCTCGTGCACAGGTCTGCAGTCAGCCGTGGTGAGCAGCGTTATCAGTCAGGGGCAATCCGCGGTCTTCCTGCTCCGTGGTCTTATTACAAACCCCAGTGGTGCCGGAAAGAATGCCACACTACAGGTTTCGCTTCAGGCTATAACAGACCAGAAGAAAACTGCATTCGGAGTGAGTGACAGCCATATTGAGCTGCTGGATAGTGACGGTGCGGGCTCGCCAAGCGTGTTCTGGGTAGAACTGGATGACTCCAGTGTGAACTCCACGAGCTACAGGAATTAAACATATGCAGGCGATACACACAAACCACCATGCACAGGGCACCCTTCCCACAGAGCGGAAGGGTGCCATTGCACGTCTGAACCACATACTCATAGCATGTGTACGCGCCTTCATCCACGTGCTTATTTTTGGTGTGATCATTGCGCTGCTCATTTTTATGGCTACCGAAGTGAGAGATATTTTAGAAGCCTCGGTCTTCGACCCGCAGGCACGCAACTTCCTGCATGATACTGCCTTTGTTCTGGTGTTCATCAAGGCGCTCAAAATCCTTATTTCCTACCTGGAAACAGGGCGCATTGCCATCCGGTACCTTATAGAAATTGTGATCATTGCTCCGGCTATTGAAATAGTCTTTGCGCCTGAAAAACTCTCCACGCCGCTTCTGGTGATCTTTGCTCTGTTCAGTATAGTACATCTGGTCATCTACCTACTGCTGTACGACAGAATCATAGCTGTAGATCGCAATTCTCACGCAGAATCCAAAGAGCAATACAAAATGGCTTAGCGGTAGGTTATGCCACAGTACAAGGCACCTTTTGCCCATTAATCTATTCTTAAGGTGTGTGAAGGAGAATGAAATTGTTTTCATTTCTTTCCTCTCTTCTCCCATGGAATGCCTCTCTCTTGTTCGCGGCGTGCGCCTGCATAAAGCCACAGTCATGGCTACCGGTCTCGTTTCTGCCTTGTTGCTCTCTGCAACTCCCGCATTTGCGGCCAGCACAAGTTCTACCCGTTGTCCTATGGGTCCCACGAATACCCTCACACGTACTGCAAAGGACTATACGAGTATCTGCACACAGTCATCCCGTGTACGCAGTGTGCCCGTTTCCTCCAGTAACTCCAAGGCACGCAACTCACGAGGAGTGATACGTGCCATGCAACCAAGGCAACAGGATCTGGCTGTAAAGCGCACAGCACCTGTAGCGCGTAAGAGTGCGCGCATTATCAAGAAGGAAGCTCTTGCCCGCACGGCACTGCGCACTGTCAGAAAGTAACACACAAAACTCCATTGCATTGCTTCGCTGGGGCAGAGACACACATCTCTGCCCTTTCTTAATGCTTCCTTAAGGTGTGGACTTCACACTATAGCTGTATCCCCTACATTTTCTCAATTCCCCATGGAAACACTCATCCCAGCCGGCAATGGTTATCATAAGAATATTCTTACCTCAAGTCTTCCGCTTGCATTACTCCTTTCGAGTGCCATAGGAGGTTTGCTCTACTTGGTGGGTGTACGTTGGGCTCAGGAACATCAGAATATGCAGAGTATCTCCGTACAGGGCGAAGCGACCATTTTTGCCGAGCCGAATCTTGCCGAACTGAGTTTGGGCGTTCAGACCGGCAGAAAGCAAACTGCTCAAATTGCCATGCAGGAACTCCAGGAACACATGCGGGGAGTTCTTGTGGCAGTAAAGGCGTTGGATGTAAAAGACAAAGACATTCGTACGGAATCTCTGTGGCTGAATCCCGCATATGATTGGGTGGAAGGGAAACAAATTCCCAGAGGGTTTGAAGCAGGGCAGAGCGTCACCGTACGTTTGCGTGAGCTTTCGAAGGTCGGGACTGTGCTTTCCCGGGCGGCCGAAGCCGGTGCGAATCAGTCGGGGGGTGTGCAGTTTCGTATAGAGGATTACCAGACACTGCGCATGCAGGCACGGGAAAAAGCAATTGCACGGGCTAAACAGGAAGCCAATGAACTCGCAGAACAACTGGGTGTGGAACTCGGTGAAATTGTAGGATTCGGCGAGTCGGGTTCCAATGCGCCGGAA
>PFDR01000057.1:21449-29715 GCA_002772545.1 Candidatus Peregrinibacteria bacterium CG10_big_fil_rev_8_21_14_0_10_49_10
GGGGCATGATGGATGGATATGGCGGGGGAGGAAATGACGTTCTTGCGGTTCCCGCCGGAGAGCATGAAATTAGCGTGCAGGTGTACCTGACCTACCGCCTTCTCTAATCTACATGGGAACGTATTTGACCATTGCAGGCATTGTGGAGCTACTCTCTTTTCTTCTCATGGGAGTACTCATTTCCAGCTTTCTCACCGTCTCACACAGGAGGGATGATCTGCTGCAGAGTCTTGGTTCCAAACCATACATCTACCGTTTCCGGCAGCGTCTGGTCATCGGTTTTTACATTCTACTGACCTGTGCGCTGGCCGGTGCACTGTTCTGGTTCCCCTTCACACTCTAATGGACAGAGAAAATCACCAGGAGCGGCTTTTATATGCAACCAGTACGCATTGGGTGAAGTATGGCAAACACCTGCTCTTTTCCCTCATGTTTCTGACAATTGGTATCGCCTTTCTCGGAACCACTTCTTCGCTCACCGGCACCTTCCGGATGGTGGGTCCCGTACTCTACGGCATGAGCTCAGTATGTGTTTTGGTAGGGCACCATGTACTCTTCCACAAAATTTTGAGTGAATGCATGCCCGATATTCTCATTACAAACAGGAGAGTGATTTACTTTGATGACAGTCTTCTGTGCTGCGATGATGAAAATGAGATTCCACTCAGCAAAGTCCCCGGTGTGCAGGTTGCGCAGCACGGCATACTGCAAAATCTCCTCAATTACGGTACCTTGCGCTTTACCATAGCCGGGGGATTTTTTGACCATGAGGGCTGCATACTCCGTGTACCACGCCCCGATCATGTTGCGGAAGTTATCACCCAGTCCGTGGAGGAGGAATGCCGTCTCCAGCCGTCGCTTTCACATATGACCTATAGTTTGGGGTAGTCCCGAGTACGGCAATACTACTCCGTCTTTGGTTTGAGAAGCACGATCTCCCTTCCCACAAACTGGTCGGCGCGACGGTAGTACAGCGTGGGCCGGTCGTGTTCTTCCAGTGCCAGAGGCAACACCGTTTCGTACGGGAGTTCTTCGACCACCTTCCATATTTTTTCGAGGAAAATGGGGATGGTCTTGGTGCGCCACACCGGCCAGGTGCATACAATAGGCACGCCGGGGAGCGTCGCTGCGGCATTGCGCAGAAACCCTGCCTGCAGCTCTTCGTTCTCGCGCTTTTCCCGCAGCGAATCCTTTTGCGTCGGTCGGTCAGAAAGGGGCGTGCCGAGGCTTGTTTCCGTCACGATGACATCGGGTTGCACCTTGAGGGCAAACGGCTTGAGCGCATCCTGTTTCCAAACGGCACTCTCCGCATCTTTTTTGAAAATTTTATGCTCTTTGCGGAGCCAATCGATGTTTTTTGTGCAGCCGTTCACCCCTTTTTGCGCCTTGTCCGATGCGAGAACGGGCCAGCCGCGCAGCAGTGCTTCCATAGGAATGACGCCCGTGCCGCAGAACGGGTCCAGTATGCTCAGAACAGGTTTCTTTTTCAGCGCATTCTTATTGCCTGTTTCCTGTGCCAGCCAGAGGCCAAAGTTGAGAAGCACCTGAGCAAGCTTGGGGGGGAGCAGACCTACGGAGGTGTCCCGTACGGGCTTTTCCATATCGCGTCTGGTGTAAGCATCTACATCCTGTGCGGCAATGGTACGGCCGATCCAGAGGAGTTCTTCGCCCATAATAATAGTGAGTTCACAGCCTTTGCTGCCGTCCAGCAGACCGGCATCGTGCAGAAGCACCGATGCGGCTGGTTTGCGGTCACTGCCCACGTATCTGCTGGCTCTGCCGCTCTTGCGCAGGTGATCTTTGCAATCTCTGTACAGGTTGCGCACTGTTTTGGGAGAGAGAGCAATGGTCCGCAGACCAAAGGTCACCTTCTTGCCGCGTACTTTTTCCAGCGTACGTGCAAGAAGCACAGGGATGTCTTGTAATTCCAGTGCACCCTCACTCACTTCCTCCGCCAGGAGTACGGTACCCCCGAGTACGTCCAGGACCTCAGGTTTCACCTGTTCCGGCACCTCAAAAATTGCGACCTTCTTCTCGGGGCGCTTCTTGATGGAAAAACCCGGCAGTACAGCTGCAAGCTCTGTGAGGCTGACGTGTGGCTGGTGACCAAGGAAGGCGGCGTAAGAAGGCATATGTGTGACAGTGTAAGGGGAATCAGCAGGAAAATATAATGCAGAAGCGAGAAAGGTATGTTGAATGTGCTCTGCTGCGCAGGCATAGCTTCACGTTCTCTTGTACAGGTTACTCCTCTGTCCGGGGAGTGAAGAACGACGACGCAAGCAGTGTGAGCAGTGTCACAGCGACCGGAGCCAGTTGCACAAACCCCCGTGCATACCCTGTTTGGTTTACTGCTTCCGTAGAAATACCCGTAAAGAAGTACAGGGGGAATTGTCCCAGTACCACGAAGAACAGGTAGCCGGTAAAGAGAGCGGTGGGAAACCGGAATGCTTCCCGACGTGCTGCAAACAGCAAACCCAGGAGCAGGGGGAAGAGGAGGGCCCAGTTTCCCTCAAAGAACGTGTTGATGGCTATGGCGGTGGCAACACCTTTTTGCCACGCAAGCGTGAGATGCAGAACGGACTTGGCATTCCCAAACGGGAGGTTGTGTACCAGCTTAAAGACCACCCAGGGCACGAGCACAACACCCATGAACACCACATAGTGGCGTGCCGCAGTCCGTAGGTCACTGCGATCTATACTTTCGGATTTTGCCAGCACACGTACCGAGAGGAACAGGAGCAGCAGCAGAACCGGCAAGTGCATGATGAGCGCCTCATTCTTGGTAAAGATGAGCAGTGCGGTTGCTAACCCACCGAGCCGTAGGAACGAGTACCGGTGTTCAGGTTTTTCACTAATGAGTGCCCCGTATAGCAGAGAAAGTGCCGCAAATACATGGAGCGAAAGGAAGGCATCGGCATAGGGTGTGGTGGCATTCACCATGTAGAGCGGCAAGCTGCTGAGTAGATAGGTTCCGCCGAGGGCCCACGTACTACGCATCCTTCTGCGCAGTGTCCAGTACACCAACAGAAGTGTGGCAAGGAACCACACCATGTGGATACTGTTCACCAGCCCTTCGTCCCAGTCTCCGGCAAGTGTTGCCAGCCAGGTTTTAAACAGAGGAACGGTAATGGGGTAGGAGTTCACTCCGCCACTGCTCACCAGCTCGTTTCCTGCCTCGTACTCCAGTGTGTACTCCTGGGTTACGTAAAAAAGTTTTCCGCGCATATTCCAGTTGTTGTACACATCGTCTTCGTACGCAGGCGTACCCGTGAGCATGGCAAATCCACCCAGGAGTTTTATCAGTGTCCACACACAGAGCAGTACCACTACAATACGTGCCCGTTGAGAAAGTCGGGGAGATGCAGGCAAAGCGGGTAAAGCAGAGGATGGAGACCAGAGTACTTTGCAGCGCATCCAGAGCATGCCGAGAGCGAGTGCTGTAAACATCTGCACACTGAAGAGGCCAATGGATGTGAATTTGATAAGGCCCAGTACTTCGGAGAGAAACGAGAGGTACATGGTGAGTGTGATACCCAGCGTTACACTCAGCGTCCAACGTTCTATGCGCTGCAACACAGGATGCCCGCGTTCCAGTAACGCGATGGCAAACCAGCCGCAGAGCGTGGGGAACAGGAGGCCAACGGGAAGGAGGAAGAGGGTCATTGTCGTGTTTCACGGAAGACGAACGATCCTAACTCAAATTCATGGAGAATTTTTCCGGGATGTGTAAGAACAATACCATCGCTTTCCAGCTCACCTTTTGCATTCTGCACAATATCCGGTCGTTTATAGACTGCCCAGGTATCCACGTAGTGCTCTTCCTGGAAGGGGTGTGTGGGAACAGCCGGGAATGTGTAGTAACGCATGAGTCCGAGGTAAGGCCAGCGGTCCGGCGCAGTGAATATGTAGCGATCGCGGTTCTGCACCAGCGGCGTCACACCGGCTGCAAAGTCGTTAAAGTACGACCGTTCACGGAAGGTACGCTCTCCCAAAGGTCTGCTCCAGTAGGTGCGGTAATCACGCTCCACATAGCTCAGGAACTCACTCCCCATGCGCAGATCGTAGAGCACCCACAGGCTTGCCAGGAGGAGAAACAGGGTCTTGCATACGGCTGCGCGCCTTTCCGGATGCTTGTGTACGTTCCATACGGCCCATGCGGTTGCCAGCAGTATGACGATGTAGAAGTATCTGTTTGCCGACTGGTCTATGGGTTCAGTCACACTAAACATCAGCTTTCGTGCCGTGGGGTTAAAAACCACATGCGGTCCCCATAGAAAATTGACCGAAGAAGGCCGGCGCATATCAAATGTCCAAAATGACTTGAAAGCTTCCAGCGTTTTTTCGGATAGACTCCAATTCTGCAGCGAAATGCGTGCAATGAGTACCTCTGCGTGTGCAGGAATGCCAATGCCTATAAAGTCGGCGTAGAGGCGCTTCTGGTACTCCTGCATGTTGATGCCCACCGTCCCTACTCCCTCTGTTTTGCTAAAGTAGAGGGGAATACGCAGGAGGTCTTCCGCCGGGGTACCCGGCTTGTGCCAGTACAACCAACCTTCTGCGGGTACGACCGCTTTGTAGTCTATAGAAACGACCTCTATGGGGTGCGATGCCTCTATACTGCGCCCCAAAATACTGTCTGCTTTTGTGGTGATGAGCATGCCGTCTTTTGTGATTTTAAGCGCAGGTTCGCCGCTCACCTGCCACGATTGCTGAAAGGTTTCATTGGCAAAACCCCATTCCATTTCCCAGGCAGCATGTGCACTCCACGGAAGGAAGAGAACAAGCAGGAAGCCGATGCGGAGAAGGGGGCGCATGCGCGACAGTGTACATCTTTTTATCTGTTATTTGTTGTTGGTTATTGGTTATTTGTACAAAGATGATCCTCTGCTCTTTTTTCCTTACAAATCACCAATAACAAATAACTAACAACTTTTTTGCTGAGCAACCTCAATCTCCTCAGGACCTCCTTCTACCACCGCCTTTATCCTCCGCACACCTGCGGAAGAACTCTCTTCCTTCTTTATTTCGAAGGAGCCGAGCATGCCGGTGCGGGCAACGTGCGGCCCACCGCAGATCTCCTTACTAAAAGTAATGCTCTCATTCCCTATCACGTACACCTTCACTTCACTCCCATACCGTTCATCAAAGACGCCAATGGCGTTTTCTTCCTTTGCTTTCTCCACCGTTGTAAGGTGATACGAAACCGGCAAATCTTCCCGTATGGCTTTATTGACTAAATCTTCCACCTGCTGCACCTGCTCCGGTGTCATTTTTTCATCGTGTGAAAAATCAAAGCGCAGGCGTTCGGTCGTGATATTGGATCCCTTCTGGTACACGTGATCGCCCAAAATTTTCCGCAGAGCGGCATTGAGCAGGTGGGTTGCCGTGTGCAGCTTGGTTGTTTCGGCTGAGTGGTCGGCGAGTCCGCCCGAAAACTTCTGTTCGGCTCCCTTGCGGGAGAGATCCTGGTGGGCTTCGAATGCTTTTTCAAATCCTGTTCTGTCTACTTTCATGTGGTTCTCTGCTGCAAGTTCCTGTGTCATCTCTATGGGAAAGCCGTACGTATCGTACAGGTGGAACGCCGTTTCGCCGTCCAGCGTATCTCCGGCCTTTTCCACAGCTCTCTGGAACTGCTTGAGCCCTTCGTTGAGTGCCCTGCCAAACTGTAGCTCTTCGTGGCTCAGCACATCCCGGATCTCCTTTTCATGTTCACGCAGGTGACCGTAGTAGTCCCCGTACTGCTGCACTACCGTTTCGGCTATGGCAGGTGTGAGCATGCCACTGTGCTCTATACCCAGTGCGCGCGCAGAACGAATGGCGCGGCGAATGAGCCTGCGGAGAATGTACCCCTGGTCCACGTTCCCCGGCCGTACACCATCCCCAATAATAAACACGGCCGCCCGCAGGTGGTCGGTCATAATTCGTGCATGTCTGAGTGTTTCCTCTTTCACAGTGCCGCTTACCTGTTCCTCCACATCGTCATGCAGACGGAGGATGTGACCTACAATAGGTTTGAGCACATCAATCTCGTACACGTTTTTCACCTTCTGCATTACAGCAGCTGTTCTCTCCAACCCCATGCCCGTATCCACATTTTGCTGGGTCAGCGGTGTAAATTTTCCATGCTCATTCTTGTTGTACTGCATGAAGACGTCATTCCAGATTTCCATCCAGTCCTGCTCATTCACACCGGGGTTGTCGTGCGGTTCACCCTTCCCCACCCAGTAGAACATTTCGGTATCCGGTCCGCAGGGGCCGGTTTGCCCCGCCGGACCCCACCAGTTTTCGGATTTGGGCAAAAAGGCAATCCGTTCCTGCGGAATGCCCACGCTCTTCCAGAGTTCTGCGGCTTCCTCGTCCTTTGGCGCGTCTGCATCACCTGCAAAACAGCTGATCGAGAGCATGTCCTTGGGTATTTCCAGAACTTCAGTCAAAAACTCAAAGCTCATCTGTATGGCTCCCTCCTTAAAGTAGTCGCCCAGACTCCAGTTGCCCATCATTTCAAAACACGTGAGGTGCGAGGCATCGCCTACTTCATCTATATCCTGCGTGCGGAGGCATCGCTGCACATCTACCAGTCTGTTTCCTGCGGGGTGCGTTTCCCCAAGCAGGTAGGGAACCAGCGGATGCATGCCCGCTGTGGTAAAGAGCACCGTGGGGTCATTTTCCGGTATGAGCGGCGCACCCGGTATGACGGCGTGGTCATTCTCCCGAAAGAAGTCTAAGTAAGCTTGCCGGATGTCGTTGCTGGAGAGAGGTGGAGACATAACTACGATCTTATAATACGTACATCGAGACCCTGAGCGCAGTCGAAGGGCCGGATGTCGTTGGATGAAATAGGTGGCATAGGCGGGCGGAGTATAGCAGGTCACAGAATGGTTCCCATGCGTATTCTATGGTTATTCTTTTTACGTGCACACGTTCCTCGTTCAAAAAAAGCTCACGAGGGCACGACTGAAGCTCTTTTATTTATAGATTGTTACCAGTTACAAAAACAAAGCGATCAATGAAAATAGAAACACCGAGATCGCTCTACTCTTCCTCCTTTTCCGGTGCAGTACGATAGATGCAGAAAAAGACTAGGCTGCTATATCTTCATCTGTATCTTCTGGCTCAGTATCATCTACTGCGGAGACAGAAGGATCCATTCTTAAAATTTCTCTAATAGTAGAGAGGTGTTCTCTGAGTGCTTGTTCTCGGATCTGCTCTTCCGTATCTGTATTATTGGCAAGTACGTGTAAATGGGCTAGGTCGCCGTTTACCAAGTGCGCAAGTTCAGTCCCAAAGTTTTCTTGCAGATGCCGAAGAGCAAATTTTTGTTCGACACCATCTCTTAGAATACGTTGAACTTCCTCAAGGGACATGGTGGTACTTGGATCCGGCAAGGGGATCTTTTCTTTTGGATCATGGCCAATGGCTTCAAATGGTTCTGACATAAAGTTACAGGGAAAATTTGAAGCCCAATTATACGAATGGAGGCCCCTGAGTCAACCACTTTTCCAATGGTTTTAAAGTCCATTTTTTGGCTTCTGTTAGCCATTTATGGTGAATTGGTGTTTTGTGCTTTTAAAGCCTGTATGCTGCATCTGTAAGACCTTCCATTCGACAACGCAATCAACACAGCACGGGTAGCCATGTTGATTGCGGTGCAAGAGCTACGGGAAGAGAAACGAATAAGACTCTTTCCGGCTCTCTTTCTTAGTACACTAAGTCTGCACTGAGCGGAATGGAGAGACTTGTTATAATCCGGTGATTCCGCAGAAAGCAGAGCGTGGCTCCGTGTACATTGGTTCCATAGCGATTTTTGCAGATGTCCCACACTGCCTGTCGCCTGTCCAGTCGGTTTGTATGCAGTGTGGTGTTCGTAATTCCCTGAGCGGTTTTTACGGGTCGGTCCAGTTTTTGTTGTTTCAACATACGTTGCGTTTTTCGTACCGCAGTGAGAAGGGTACGGAGATTCTCCTTATCCGGGTACTTCTCGCGAACGAGGCCTATGAGAGCTCCATCCAGCAGCGTCTTTTGCAGGTCTGCAAAGGGGCCAAATCTTTTTGTGCATTCCGCACGTTCATTCCCTGCAATATGGAAGCATTTGTGCGTTATGTATTCACGCAGGTCTATGGTTGCGTTGCTTAGACTTTCATTATCGAAGGCTATTTGACCTTGCCGACTCCCCGTTTTTTGAAGAATGCGGTAAAGTGGACATTTTTGCAGGCTGAAACACAGATCACTCGCCTCGTAGGAACTCCTCAATCATCGGTTGTTTCTG
>PFDR01000087.1 GCA_002772545.1 Candidatus Peregrinibacteria bacterium CG10_big_fil_rev_8_21_14_0_10_49_10
AGCGGGAGCAAACCAGGCCGGTGGGGTGTCATTTACGATTGATGATCCGGATGAACTGCGAGCGGAAGCGCGTAGAGAAGGGATTGCCGAAGCGGAGCAGAAAGCACACCAGTTGGCACGTGATCTTGGCACGCGCATCGTAAAACTCCGTGGCTTCAGTGAAGGAGGGGGTGGGTACATACCCGTTCCCATGATGATGCGTGCGATGGATGGCATGGGTGGGGCGATGGAAGAAAAAGCGCCGCCGATTCCTGCAGGAGAGCAGGAAGTGCGCGTCGACGTCACACTGACGTACGAGGTGAAATGAGACAATGGTATTACGTGTACATACTGCAATGTTGTGATGGGAGTTACTACACGGGTATTACCAATGATGTGGAACGGAGAGTAGTAGAGCACAGTGAGGGGTGTGATCCGACGTGTTACACCTTTTCGCGTAGACCAGTGGAACTGGTGCACAAAGCGGAGTTTGCGGAAGTGATGGATGCGATTGGGTTTGAGAAGCGGGTGAAGAGGTGGAGTAGAAGGAAGAAGGAGGCGTTGATTGTTGAAGAGTACGAGAAGTTGCCGGGATTGGCGTCTGTGAAAAATGTATCGCGAAACCTCGCACCGTTACCTATTCGACACATACGGTATCGACATCGGTTTCGTGTGTTTAGTGTCATGGTGAGCTCTGTCGAACCATGACACGTATCATCCTTCGACAGGGCTCAGGATGACACGTTTGGTTGGTTAATCTTTTCTCTTACTGCAGGAATGTTTTGTAAGATTACTTTCTTGGCTTCATTTAAATTGGCGATTGCAAGGTTGACTGCCTGTAAATTGCCATTTGAGATGGCACCCAACAAGAATGTAAGATACATATCGTACGCTCTTATATCGCGGGATAGTTTCATCATATCTTCAGTGATACCAGAGCTAAAATGACCGCTTTGCGCTGCTTGCTCTAGTGCGATTGGTTGTAGGTATGCACCGTTAATTTTTTTTCCAAAGATTTCCACACCCCCTTCGAGGGTTAATTGATCATATGTGTCATTCAATTCGGCAGTAGTTGTATTAACCATTTTTTCTCTTTGGCGATTTTGTGTAAATTGCCAAATGCCTATGGATATCCAAATGGTGACCAATGTCGCAACTACTGTGTTTAAAAATGAAAAAACATCTTTTTTTAAATATTTGAGGAGTAAAACCCAAACTATTCCCAATACGACACAAGATATTAATATAGCAATACTCGTAAGTGTGTAACATACCTTTACATGAGTTCTGGATCAATCTTCTCCACCCTCTCTCGTGCCACATTCGATACCCCTAATCCTGCTCCCTATGCAGAGGGGGTGAAACGTGGAGTGGATGAGGAAGTGGTAAGA
>PFDR01000064.1 GCA_002772545.1 Candidatus Peregrinibacteria bacterium CG10_big_fil_rev_8_21_14_0_10_49_10
TGAAATGATGATGTGCCATAGGAATGAGGATGGTAGTTCCTCATCCCAAGTGGTGCATTTCAAAGTTCAGCGGGGGATCGGTTTGTGGCCATGTATGGCACCGATGGTTCAGACAGTCGAGAGATCTTTCGAAAGGCTAGGCACATGAGTCAGAACGTCGTGAACGTCAAGTATCCCAATGGCATGGAAATCACGGTCACCACGAACGCGAGGAACGTGCGCATCCGCCGCACCAAGAGCAAGCCGAAGCCGGCGGGCATCCTCATCCGTGAGGTGCCGGTCTTCGTTCCGGTGATCGTCGTGGTCCGCGACATTGAGGAGGAGGCCTACGAGATCCTCCGCAAGACCGGAGCCAATGGCACGTACTGATCGAATGACTGTCCCCGCAACCGTCACCCTGAGTCCTCTCGGACTCACCCAAGGGTGGCGGTTTTGCTGTGTGGAAATTTTCAGCGTACATGAAATAATAAGGAGAGGTGGCCAGGGGAGGAGTACTCCTCCCCTTTTAGGGAGGAGATATAGAGGTGGGTATGAAAAGGAAAATTCCTTATACCCACCACTGCCCCTCCACATACCTCGGTATACGCAGGGTTCTCTATTCAGAGAGCGACTCACCACTGCTTTAGTCACCATATGATCTGCGAAATCTGCGAAATCCGTGTAATCTGTGGTTCAGACAATTCACCGTCCCCGTAGTTCAATGGATAGAACGGCCCTCTCCTAAGGGGCAAATGCAGGTTCGATTCCCGCCGGGGATACCATCAATTGACAAATAGATATACATATTTATAATACTCATTTAGAAGAGCCGTGCTCCTCTTCGCCACTGCAGGCATATTCTGTGAGCATAACTCTGATCTTCAAAGAAAGGTAGGAAAAAATGGCAGGAAAATGCCATGTTCTCTCGAGCCGTCGCTGTGCATCGTGCCAACGCCCTTTGAAACAAACCCTTGTGGATCGTGTAGATCCCAAGGGGCAGCGTAACACACTGCGCTGCGCCGAATGCGGCAAGAAACACCGCAAGATGCGCAAGGAGCGCAGGCATAAAAAGCACGAAGCGGCCCGGCAGCAGAACTAATGAGGAAGATCAGAAGGAATCTCGCGCGCCCCGCGAGGTTCCTTTCTTTTTACGTTCTCTTTTCACACGTACACATTCCAGAGCAGCAATGAAGAGCCACAGGATTCCTGCAGCGAGAGTTGCCGTGCCGCCGAAGACTGCACCCAGTCCGTAAATCCCGATCGCCATGATGATCAGAAGCGATCCGTAGAGGAACCCTGTCACCATGAGACCTAAATCCACAGTTTTGAAACCAAACAGGGACAACACAAC
>PFDR01000059.1:0-6288 GCA_002772545.1 Candidatus Peregrinibacteria bacterium CG10_big_fil_rev_8_21_14_0_10_49_10
GACGGAGGGCAGGGATACGGTGGTAAGGAAGAAGAAAGAACGGATTGCAAAAGATTTCCTCGGGAAATGGAAGAACTGATACGATAGGAGCATGCAGAAAACCGAAGCCAACGTGCGCATACAAAAATTGCGGAGTGAAATCCGGAAGCAGAACAAAGCATACTTTACCGAGAACCGCTCCGACGTTTCCGAAGACGTGCGCGATGCGCTCAAACAGGAACTCATCGCCCTGGAAGCGGAGTTCCCGGAGCTGATTACACCCGATTCTCCCACGCAGCGCGTGGGCGCTCCCCTCGACGGAAAATTGCCAAAAGTGCGTCACCTTACTCCGAAGGAATCGCTGAGCGATGCCTTCAGTCACGAAGACCTTTTGGACTGGGAAGAGCAGATGCAGCGCGCTCTTGGAAAGGAGAAACTGTCGTTTGCGTACCTCTGCGAACTGAAAATTGACGGTCTGAACATTTCCCTCATATATGAAAAACAGCGGGATGGAACCTACTCACTGGTACGTGCCGTAACCCGCGGGAACGGTATGGAAGGCGAAAATGTAACGCATACCGTCCGCACTATTGAGGAAATTCCTCTGTACCTGGAGGTACCGCAGAGTGCTACATTGCCAACGTACATAGAAATTTCAGGCGAGGTCTACATGCCAAAAGCAGCTCTTACAAAGGTGAACAAATGCCTGAAGGAAAACGAGCAATTTGCAAACCCCCGCAATGCGGCAGCCGGCACTGTACGTCAGCTGGATCCGCAGGCAGCCGCACAGAGGGAACTCCGCATGTTTTGCTACGGACTAAATACCGAAGCGGCAAATGCCTTTCAGCTCACCACACAAAAAGAGGTGATGGAAACACTGCATAGGCTCGGTCTCCCTACGAACCGCGACTACCGCCTCCTGAGTAGCCTCCGTGAAGCCGAAAAGGTCTATGCGACCTTCCTGAAAAAGAGAGATACTCTCCCGTACGACATTGATGGAGTGGTACTCAAGGTCAACGACCGGCGAAGTCAGTTTGATCTGGGTTCCACGGCCAAAGCGCCGCGCTGGGCCCGCGCATTTAAATTTCCCGCAGAGCAGAAAACCGCTCAAATACTGGAGATTCGGCTACAGGTAGGACGTACCGGTGCCATAACACCTGTGGCCGTGCTCACACCTACACATCTGGCCGGCACCACAGTGACCCGGGCCACACTCCACAATGAAGATGAGATCCAACGTCTGGATGTACGCGTAGGAGACACCGTGGTAGTACAGAAAGCAGGAGACATTATTCCGGAAGTGGTCGAAGTACTGCAGAACCTGCGACCGGATCACGCAAAGATTTTTCACATGCCGAAGGAGTGTCCCAGTTGTGGCAGTAAGCTGGAACGCCCGGAAGGAGAAGCCGTGCATAGATGCCCGAACAAAAAGTGCGGAGCTGCGGTGCAGGAAAAAATTGAGCACCTTACTTCACGCTACGCATTCAACATCGAAGGATGTGGGAAAGAGACGGTCGAGATTCTGCTGGAGCGTGGAATTGTCACAGATGCCGCGGATATCTTTTCCCTGACGTACGAGGACCTCTTTGATCTTCCTCTTTTTAAAGAGAAGAAAACAGAAAATCTTCTTTTAGCTATAGAAAGCGCAAAACAGATACCACTGGAGCGATTTCTCTACGCACTCGGCATCCGACACATCGGCAGGGAGACGGCAGAAATACTCGCACGGCGCCTGGAGTGGCCGGCAAAAGACCTTACCCTCAGGCAACGGGAAGATCTGGGAGCACAATCTTCTCTTTTTGGAACACAGGTAAAAGAGACATCTGTGAAAGGTATTCTTCCTGCGGACATAGGCAAAACGCTCCTCTCTATGGAAGGAGAAGAACTTTCCTCCATAGATGGCGTGGGACCGGTGGTTGCCGCTTCGGTTCTGGAGTGGATAGAAGAAAAAGATCATCAAGCACTGTTACAAAAATTTGAAGAAGGCGGCGTACTGGCACTCCAACCCGAAGGAGCCAGTCGGAAACAAACACTGTTGGGAAAAACATTTGTCCTCACCGGTACTCTCCCCACCCTGAGCCGGGATGACGCCGCAACCATGATTAAAGAGCGGGGTGGCAAAGTAAGCAGCTCTGTAAGTAAGAAGACAGATGCGGTGCTTGTGGGTGATGACCCCGGAAGCAAAGCCACCAAAGCAGAAGAGCTCGGCGTAAAGATGATGGGAGAAAAAGAATTTTTGAAAATGATAGGTACATAAGAGTCTGTTTTTCCGTTGCCCCTCAGCTCAAGAACCCACACACTGGAGTCATGGAACAGGATCTCACTCACCGGCATCTTCTCTACGGATGTGTCGCTATCGCTCTCCTGACATTCCTTGTGTATGCATCGTCACTCGGAAATGGATTTGTATCACTGGATGACGGACTGCTCATGTATAAAAACCCTCTGGTGCAGCGCACCGACCTGTATACACTCAAACGTATTTTTACATCATATGATCCTGAACTCTACATTCCACTCACACTTTCGCTCTACCAGTTTATTCATACGCTCTTTGGCTCCGGTCCGAGTGCATTCCATACTATGAGTCTTTTTCTGCACATAGCCAATGCACTCCTGGTGGTATGGGTGACAACCCTCTTGTGCAAAAAACGCTGGATGGGCCTTACCGTGGGGCTGCTCTTTGCACTGCATCCGCTCCATACCGAAGCCGTAGCCTGGGCCTCCGGTATGAAAGATCTGCTTTCAGGATTCTTCTTTCTGCTCTCTGTTGGGTTCTACATAGGGTTTTTAGATAATGGTGACCGCAAGCATCTTTCCGCAAGCACCCTGGCGTTTGCGCTGGGACTTCTCTCCAAAGTTGTCATTATTTTTCTTCCCGTGGTCCTGCTCCTTATAGACCATCAGCGGGGAAGAAAGGTGGATAGAAACACCATTCTGGAAAAGAAAATATTCTTCGCACTCAGTATCCTCTTCACGTGCATTGCTGTTGGTGGAAAAGTACACAAACCCTATGATCTCAGCTTGTTTGAAACTGTACTTCTGAGCTGTAAGAGCATCTTCTTTTACCTCCGGCAGCTCCTTGTACCGGGAGGTTTTTCTGTTCTGTACCCGCAGGAATCCCCTATTTCCCTGTACCACGCAGAGTTTTTCCTTCCCGCACTCTTCACAGTGGCACTGCTGGGACTCTGGTGGATTTCCCTGCGGAAGTCACCACGCATCGGTCTTGCGTTGGGACTTTTCTTACTCCCTCTCCTTCCGAACTTCATCAATTTTTCCAAGAACGGGTACCTCTTCTTTGCCTCGGACCGCTACGCCTACCTCCCCTCCATTGGCATCTTCCTTCTTCTTGTGATGTTTGCGGAACAATGCATGAAGAACCGAAAAAAGGCACAACTGTGCAGCGCCTTGCTTGTCTTGATACTGGCAGTTTTTGTTCCTCTCACGCGCACACAGTCGCTGACATGGAAAAATTCTGACGCACTGCATACAAACATTTTGCAGGAGTATCCACACTCCACTATGGCGCTGAATAACCTCGGAAGCGTCCGTATGGCAGAAGGAAACACAGAGGAGGCACTGCGTCTGTTCACAGATGCTTACTCCCGTGAAAAGCAGCACAGTACGGCTGCCATCAATATCGGCATTGTGTACCTGCAAAAGGGCGACCTCACTCAGGCGGAAGAATGGTACAAGAAAGCAATAGCGGAACTTCCGGTGGAACGTGCTGCGACGGAAGACGAACTGATTCCCTACTACTTTTTAGCGGACCTACGGGAAAAAATGGGATTTCCGGAGGAAGCCCTTGCTCTGTACAAAGAAGCTGTGGCAAAGGGCGAAAGCTATGCCGAACCGCACATTAACCTGGGCATTGCGTACCAGAAACGCCGAAGGTTAGAAGAGGCAGAACAGGAATTTCGTGCGGCAATAGGCCTGAACCGCTACCTGCCGACTCCGCATTACAACCTGGCGGGGATTCTTGCCGAAACAGGATATCTGGATGATGCTGAACGGGAATTGAAAACGGTACTGCGCATAGATCCCAACTTCGAAAACGCAAACAGACACCTGGAAAATATTCAAAGGCTTATGCAGAAGTAAGTTCCTCCCTAATTCCCGAGTAACACGTAGAGAACCTTGAGTGCCTCTGCTCTTGTAATCTTTGCATCCGGACGGAAGGTACCGTCTGGGAACCCGGAAATGAATCCGTCATAGACTGCACGTTCGACATACGGGGCATACCAGGCATCCGGTTTTACGTCCGAGAATGTGAGGCCGGGACCTCCCGAAACCGGTGGCAGTCCCGCGGTGAGAATAAGGATCTTCAGCGCTTCCGCACGGGTCAATTCCACATCCGGCTTAAAGGTACCATCGCGGTAGCCAAGAGTAATACCTAAGTCTGCTGCTGTGTATACGACTCGCCGCTTGAGTGCGGCATCACCTGTAAGGAACGCTGTCTTGGAGACATCGGTGAATCGCAGCGGTACATCCTGTACGTCTCGTACCAGGTCTACGCACTTACTCATAAAGGCAAAACGCAGCAACTCGTAGCGTGTAATGGGCTTGTTTGGCGCAAACATGCGCTGCTCTACACCGTCTTTTGTCACAAGATAGCCCTGCAGTAAGGGCGTACCCGCATCGTCGTTCCAGACACGGGAAAGGAATGTGGTAATGGGCTCTATCCAGTGTCCCGTCACATCAGAGAATTCCGGAGTGAGAGGATTGCCGGGAGAGAGACACGCACTTGCGAGTACCGCATCTGCTGCATGATCCAGTTGTACTGTGGCAGGTTCCGGTATGTGTTTCTGCTGCTCAGGTATAGTTTCCTCCTCTTTGGAAACTTCCGGAGTCGGGTCCACAACATGTTCCTGCGGTGCGGATGCCTGTTCCGCTTCTGTAAAGAGTGTTGATGCATTCTTCTGCATTGCAGCATCGAGCATTTTGGCCGCTTCGGCACGCCTGAGGAAATCTGCAGGATGGAAGCTGCCGTCACGGTATCCGTTTGCCAAGCCCTCAAAGACAGCGGTGTGTACGTACGGTGCGTACCACTCGTAGAACGGTACGTCACTGAATCCTGTATCTTCCGTTTCTCCGGTGAGGACCGGAGGAATACCGGATGCGCGGAGCAATATCTTTAGGGCCTCCACACGGGTAATGGGATCATCCGGATGGAAGGTACCATCGTCGCGACCGCTCACCAGCATGAAGTATGCAGCCGTGTAGATAACTCGCCTCCGCTCTCGCATAGCTTCTGACTCTGTCGCAGATGCATTCTTTGGAACATCGCTAAAGGTACGCGATACCTGCTGCGTATCTTCTACCAGTGGCAGACAATTGCCAAGAAGTGCCCAGCGTATGAAATTGTACCGTGTAATCGGCTGTTCGGGAGAAAACGCCATCTGTGAACCATTTCCAATGAGCGGAAGGGCACTGTAACTCACACGGGTACTCGCCAGACGTTCCACAATGGCACGGGACCAGTGCTCCTGTACGTCGCCAAACGTGGTGATGGGTGCATCTTCTGTCACAAGACAGGCACGGACTTCGGGCATGACTGCTTGGCGACCCTGTGCAAGTTCTTCCAGTTTCTGTTCTTTCTGCCGCTCTTCCTCCAGCAGACTACGTTCTTCATTCCTCTTCTCTGCAGCTTCTTTAAGGAGTAACGCAGCATCGTCCAATACCTCCTGATCTTCTGCGGGGGCGGCAGGACGCAGAGTGTCCCCGGTATCCGGCATGGGGGTGGATACAAGATCATCGTTCGGCTCCTGCAGAGCAACTTGCTTCGTGAGTGCGGATTCCGGCACGAACACGGCACTTGCGGAAAGATCCGGAGCTGCGCCGTGCATTGGCGGCTCTACAGGATCAGAGAATCCCGCAGGCATGTGTCCGGAGGATGCGATGATGATGTTGATCATTTTTGCCATTTCCGCGCGGGTCATCGGCTGGGAAGGACGGAAAGTACCGTCACCATAGCCGGAAACGAGTCCGTATGTTGCAGCCTGATGTACGTACGGTGCATACCACTCAAACAGCGGTACATCCGTAAAGAACTGCTCCTTGTAGGTATCTACCTTGGGGAGATCTGTTGTGTTCATGAGAATTTTCACTGCCTCTGCACGTGTCACAGGAGCATCCGGACGGAAGGTGCCATCGGCATACCCTTCCACGATTCCCTTCTCTACCGCAGAGTAAATAACTTCCCGCTTCTGCCGTACGTCGGCCTGTTCGCCAGTACGTCCCGCTTTTAAAATATCGGAGAAGTTGTACGGGAGGTTCTCGGTATTGTGTACGAGAGACATACAGTTACTG
>PFDR01000059.1:6498-35193 GCA_002772545.1 Candidatus Peregrinibacteria bacterium CG10_big_fil_rev_8_21_14_0_10_49_10
CCACGCAGGAGCGGTGCAAGTGGACGGAAGGTTCCGTCACTGTACCCATCTATAAGACGGTCGAAGACAGCCCGCTCTACAAATGGTGCATATTTGTCTGTAAGAGACACATCTGAGAACATCTGCTGTGGCTCACCATCCAGCGGCGGGAGTTCTGCCGCAAGGACAATCATTTTCATGGCTTCCCCACGGGAAATTGGCTCGTTGGGGCGGAAGGAACCGTCCGGATAGCCTTTAATCAATCCAAGATCCACAGCAGTGTACACAACTCTGCGACGGAAGAGTTCTTCTACTCCCGCATCCAGCATGCTACTCGGTACATCACTGAATGCGAAGTTGAAGTCCTGTGGATTGTGCGCAAGCGGAATACAGTTGGAAAGAACCACCAGCTCAGTCATTTCGTACCGTGTCATTTCTTCATCCGGGAAGAACAGCCGACGGTGCACCCCATGTTCCTGCTGCATACGGCCACGGATAACAGGTACGTTCTGGTTTCCCAGATGTGCCTTCTGCAGTTGTAGAATGTCGTTTTCAGCCCAGTGACCTTCTATGTCTTCAAAGGGTGCACTGAGTGGGCGTCCGAAACTGATGCACATATGTTTTACACCCCCCTGTTCCACAACTCCACCGCCTCCACCGCCACCGCCGCCTCCACCTGCACCACCTCCCACAGCCGCACTGCCGCCACCTCCTCCATTGGATGTAGGTGTAGGTACTGCACTGGGAAAGGTCCAGTTGAAGTAATTGCTCCCCGTGCATGCTGACTTACAGGACAATGTTATTCCGGGTCGTGCATCGCTATCCACCACGCTCAGGTACTCCAGATCTTGCGTTGCACCGTTATCGGCATCCAGATTCAGTTGTGCGAGAGCACCAAAGCGTGTGGAGCGAATGTAGAGACGCTCATAGGAAAGTGCACTCTTGAGTGTGAGTGAACCACTAAAGGACTGCGTCTCAGATGCCGCAAAGTAGAGAGTAGTGGTGGTTTGTACAATTTTGGTCAGGCTGTAAAAGACCGTTGATCCGGACACTGTCTGTTCGTATCCATCCAGTACCACAGAACCGGTGTTATGAAGGAAGGTACCGGTTCCGATATTGAACCAACTGCCGCTCAGAGTAAGAACAGAGCCCGTAGCAGGGGCCACAAATGTACCCTGAAGCAGGGTAAAGTTACCGTCCACATTCAAACTACCCGATACCGTGAGAGTCCCGGAGCCGTTGATGACCACATTGTGGAAGGGCTGACCGTTCCCATAGATGGTTTCTGCACCGGTGGCTGTAAACACAACCGTTCCTGAACCCGCAACCACTCTTCCGCTTCCTGTAAGCACATCCCAGGATCCGGAAACGGTAATGGTACCGCCCGTCAGTGTCTGGAGTGTGCCACGCACGTCTATGTCATGTACCGAGAGGGCACTATTTGGCTTGTAGAGGGTACCTTCCCACACAAGGAGCTCCTTACCTTTTTGTACGGTGAGACCCGTTATAAGTGAACCGGAGAAAATACTGGTGAGATCAGAATCGAGTGTGCCATTCAGAGAATCACCCAATGCAATATGCGTATTGGTCATGGGAACAGATCCTGATTCTGATCGTACAATGAGGTGATCTTGATACAGATCAATACCCGTCATGCTGCCACCCGAACCAAGTAGAACCATTGCCGCATGTTCCGCTTCACCCCGTACAAAGAGCGTAATGATTGTTCCGCCGGTAAGACTCGCACCCGTCAGAATAAACTGGCCTCCTGTGCCTGTTTCGGCAGTTGCGATGACGGCACTTCCATTGGTGGTATACGCAACGGTACGGCCGGCTAGCGGTGTGGTGCCTTCATCACTGTAAAGCGTCCCTGTAATGGGGTGGAATGCCCAGTTTAAGTTGTTCCCGGCATCTATACAGCCTGTGTAGCAGTACAATTTCTTCCCCCCTCGGGCATCATTTCCCTGCACATTGAGGTATGCAAGATTCTGTGTGCCGGACGTGGCATCCAGACGAATACCGGGCAATGGCACTCCGCCGGAATTGGGACGCAGGGAGAGCAACGCACCGTCCGCACCACGGAGCGTCAGTGCTCCGCTTACAGACTGTAAGGTGCCTACTGAGAATGTCAGCTGGCGGGCAGTAGTGACTGTTTTGGTCAAATTGTTGAAGAGCGTGGATCCCGAAATTGCCTGGTCTCCTCCATCCAGAACAACGGAACCGGAGTTATGCAGGAACGTACCTGCAGCACCCTTGGTCCACGAACCACTCACTGTCAGAGAGGTTGGTGCCCTGAATGTACCGGCAGAAAGCTGGAAAATACCATTCACATCCAGTGACGTACTGGGCAGGTATGTAGCACCCGTACCGTTAATAATGAGATTGTAGAATGCACCGGATGCCGTAATGGCATGCGAACCCGCAGACGCATTGAACCGGACCGTGGATGCACCGGCAATAAATCCTCCGGTTCCTGCCGCTTCCCAGGAACCACTCAGGGTCAGCACGGAAGCCCCACTGGAGTTGCTTGCATCTAGCAAACCTTGCATGGCCAACCCGCCCGTACCAACGGAAAGATTTCCTCCGCTCAAAGTAAATGTATCACCAATACCAATTGTGAGTGCATCGGATACAAAGGAGCCGGAAAGTGTGATGGTCACATCCGGACTGGCAGCCATGGTAACCTGGCCAAGGTTCACTCCCTGTTCATCTTCGTACAAACTGCTTGCATCCAAAGTAAGGGCACTGCCATTGGTTGACTTCACAAAGGACACGCCACGGGCAATATGTACGTTATTGGAAAGCGTCATGGCAGCGGCCCCCTGGTGCAGGGTACCTTTTTGGAAGTCAAAGAACCCATCCACACTGAATGCATCCTGCAGCGTCCAGCTACCGCTTCCACTGAATACCGCACCGGAGTACGTAAAGGAGCCGGAACGAATGGTTTCTGCAGTGCCAAGCGCTTCAAAATCCACTGTACCTGTGCCTGTTACCGTGCCACTGCCGGAATCCCAGGATCCCTTCACATACAGAGCATTTGCTCCGTAGGAGAGCGTACCGTCCACATCAATATCATCGACCGTTATATCCGCCGTCGGCTGGAACGTAGACCCCGTCCAGATGAGCAATTCAATGCCACTCGGCATATGGAGATAGCTTGGAGAGATCGTGACAGGGACCAGCGTAATAATGTCATTGTCGATGAGTGCGTTGGCAATATCGAGAGTGGTGAGAGTCACAGGGCTCGAACCCGACTCCGAACGCAGAATAACGCGGTTCTGGTACAGATAAATGCCCGTCATGGCACTGCCCGATCCGAGCACAATCGTCACAGCATTTTCCGTCTCATTATTTACGAAGAGAGAAATGACTGTACCACCGGTCATAATTGCTCCGGAGAGAGTGAATTCACCGCCGGACCCTGTATCTGCCCTATCAATAATTGCTCCGCCATTGACACTCATGGCTATCGTCTTGTTTGGCACAGGAGTCACTCCTTCGTCACTGTAGAATACTCCCGTAATGGTTGGACTCGGGAAGAGCCAGTTGACGTTGCCTCCGGCATTCGTACAGGAATTACATGTGAGTGGCTGGCCTGCAGAAGCATCGCTGTCTTTCACGTTCAAATACTGCAGAGTTTCGGACCCACCCGTATCCAGAGCAATATGTGCAGAGACATCGGAAATGCTGGAACGAATCAGGAGTTGATGCTGTGCCGTTCCTCTCAGAATGAATGAACCACTGATACTCGTCTTCTCTGTGGCAGAGAATGTGAGAGTTGCAGTGGATGATCCACTCTTCGTAAGGTTGTTAAATACGCTGGAACCCGAAATGGTCTGAGATGCGCCATCCAGCACCACGGAACCGGAATGATGGTTAAAGGTGGCACTCCCACCCTTGGTCCAGGATCCTGAAACAGTCATCGTTTCCTGTAGAGGAGCAGTGAAGGTGCCTGCTGAGAGATGTACATTTCCGTTGATATCCAGGGCACCCGTCGCTGTGTAGGTAGCACCTGTCCCATTGACAATAAAGTTAAAGAATGAGCCGGAAGAGACAATGTTGTAAGTACCACTCCGGGCTGCAAAACGCACAGTCGATGTTCCTGGAATGAAATCTCCGGTGCCGGTGGCAAGCCAGGATCCCGAGACAGTCAAAACAGCACTCTGTGTTCCGTCATTCGTTGCATCCAGAAGACCATGAATGAAGAGTCCACCTGTTCCTACGAATAGATTACTACCCGAAAGGACAAGCGTGTTTCCCGTACCAATGGTGAGCTTATCGAAGCGTACAGCACCCGAGAGTGTCACTGTATCTGCAGTATTACCCACGTACACCACTCCCATACTGAGACTGGTTTCATTTTCCAGAGACAGATCACCATCCAACGTAAGCACCGAACCGCTTGTAGACTTTAGGAACATGGCACCGGAAGCAACGCGAATTTTTCCGGAGATGCTTACAGTACTTCCGCTTTGTGCAAAGGTACCACTTGCCAGTGTAAATGGACCATCAATATTGATGGAGCTGCGTGGGAACCATGTTCCTGTACCGGAAATAGTGACACCCGAGAAGGCAGTACCTCTGGCGAGAATCACCTGACCTGAGCTCGTTGCTGTACTAAAGGTTACTGTTCCTTCGCTGGTAAATGTTCCTCCGCCGGAATCCCATGTACCGCTTATGAAAATATTCTGTTTGACCTGCTGCAGAGTACCATTGATATCGATGTTCTCTACATTCAATACCGCTCCGGGTGCAAATGTGGATCCTGACCATACCAGCAATTCTTTTCTCGGTGCTATGGTAATGACATCGTTGGTTGCAGCAGCAAGAATATTGGTCACATCACTATCGGCAGTAGCTCCGCCATTGTCATCCGCGATGCGCAAATGTGCTTTGGTAATGGCCGACGTTCCGGATTCGGAACGCACAATCAACCGGTTCTGGTAGAGATCAATGCCGGTCATGGTGCCGCCGGAACCCAGTACCACAACCACGGCATCTTCATCGGCATTATTCACATAGAGCGTGATAATGGTTCCTCCTGTGAGTGTGACGCCGGAAATAACGTACTGACCTCCTGCGTCGGTGGTACCTGTGGCCGTTGCACTGCCGCCATTCTTGGCAAATACGATCGTTTTACCCGAGAGAACATGTACACCCTCATCGCTGTAGAGCGTACCGGCCACGGAATGTGATGTGAACACCCAGTTCGTGTTGTTGCCGCCGTCTGTACAACTCACACACGTAATTTCCTGGCCATGCCCTGCGCTATTATCTTTCACATCAAGGTAAATAGCCGAGTAGTTTCCTGTGGAGTCTACCGTAAGGAATGCCTGGCTACCGGAAGCGGTAGAACGAAGACTGATCATATGATTTGCATCACTTCCACGGAGTACCAGAGATCCACTGACTGCAAAGTCTGATCCTGCACTTAATGTAAGCGTTGAGGCAATGCCGGTCGTTTTTCTCAAATTGTAGAATACAATGGAGCCGGAAAGTGTTTGCGAGCTGCCATCCAGATGGAACAGACCGGAATTGTGGTTGAAGGTAAAGTTGGCTCCGTGCAGCAGCGAACCACTTAGGGTAATAGTGGAAGGCGCAGTCAATGTACCGGCAGAAAGCGTGAGATTGCCGTTCACGTCCAAGGTGTTACTCGGCGTCCATGTGCCTCCCGTTCCGCTGAAAATCAAATTGTAGAACGCACCCGAAGACGTAATGACATGCGTGCCCGATGTGGCCTCAAAAACGACGCTCGAGTGTCCGTGTATAAAGTCTCCCGTGCCTGTAGCAAGCCATGATCCTGAAAGGGTAACGGTTCCCGCATCGGATCCGTTATCCGATGCATCCAGTGAGCCATACAGGGTAAGACCACCCGTACCAACGTACAGATTGCCTCCGGAAAGTACCAGTGTATCCCCCGTACCAACACTCAGTTTTCTTGCACGCAGAGAGCCTGAGAGTGTCACTGTATCGGTCCCGACACCTATGTGCACGATACCCAGATTGACCACAGTTTCGTCTTCGAATGTGAGAGAACCATCAAGGGTGAGGAGAGATTCATTGGGCGATTCTTCAAATGTCACTCCTGCTGCAAACCGCACATCTCCCGAGAAATGAATAGTGTTGTTTCCACGTGAGAACACACCACCGGAAAGTGTAAACGGCCCGTCCACATCCAGTGCATCCTGCAGGGTCCAGGTACCGCTGGTATTGTTGATAATCAACGTTCTGAAGGCATTACCTCCGCTGCGGATGGTTTCACTGCCTACCGAGGTAAAGGTTACTGCACCGGTACCGGAGAAACTTCCTGTGGTCGCATCTGTATCCCACGATCCGGTTACTTCCACCGCATTCTGCTCAATACTGAATGTTCCATTGATATCCAGATCATGCACCGTAAGCGCACTGCCCGGCCGGAAGGTAGAACCGCTGAAAATAAGGAGTTCCTTTGTTGTTGCAATGGTAACACCTGTCGCAGCGGCACTTTCCAGAATATTGGTTATATCATCAATAGAGGAAGCGGTTGTACTTCTTGCAGCAATGAGGTGGGTATTTGTTACCGCAGCAGAACCCGACTCAGACCGCACAATAAGACGGTTCTGGTAGAGAGAAATACCCGTCATGGCACCACCGGAACCGAGTACAACCGTAATGGCATCCTGCGTTTCTCCCTGCACAAACAGGGTAAGAACACTGCCTCCCGTCATACTTGCCCCGGAGAGTGTGAATTGTCCACCGGCATCGGTTTCTGCCGTATCTGCAACGGAACCGCCGTTGTAACTTATGGCTACTGCCTTGCCGGCAAGAGGTGTGGTACCTTCGTCGCTGTAGAGCGAACCAACAATGGTGGGAGTCACAAAGAACCAGTTCGTGTTGTTCCCTCTGTTTGTACAATCCGTACAGTCGATGGCTGCGCCTCCGCTTGCGTCGTTATCTTTCACATCCACGTACTGTACCGTCTGAGACGCACCCGGAGTATGAAATAGTTTGGCTTGCACACCGCTTATAGTGGAACGGATGACAAGCTTGTTCTCCTCGTCGGTTCCCGTGAGTGTCAGCGCTCCACTTATGGACTGCTGCTCCGTAGCCGGGAATGTAAGAGTATCCCCGGAACTTGCTCCGCTCTTCGTAAGGTTGTTAAAGATGGAAGAACCCGAAAATACCTGATCTCCTCCATTGAGCAGCAATGTACCGGAATTGTGGTTGAAGGTGGCGTTTTGCCCCTTGGTCCAGGAACCGGAAAGCGTGGTCGTCTCCTGAAGAGGTGCAACAAAGGTACCTGCAGAAAGATGCACATTACCGTTGATATCGAGCGATCCTGTCGCCGTGTAGGTAGCACCCGTTCCATTCACTATAAAGTTGAAAAATGATCCTGAGGCAATAATCGTATGGCTGCCAGTATCACCATCAAAACGTACGGTGGATCTCCCTGCAATAAAGTCCCCTGTTCCGGTAGCCAGCCACGAGCCGGAAATACTGAGCAAAGAAGCATCGGACCCATTATTCGATGCATCGAGTACACCATGGATAAAGAGTCCGTTACTTCCTATAAAGAGATTGCTACCGGAAAGCAGCAGGGTATCCCCCGTACCTACAGTCAACTTGTCTGCACGCAGGGAACCCGAAAGCGTAATGGTATAGGGAGCGGCGCTGAATTCCACAATACCAAGGTTTACATCGGCTTCATCCTCGTACGTCATGTCGCTGTCTATCACAAATGCGGTACCATTTGTAGATTTACTGAACGCAGCACCTGCCACAAACCGGATATTCGCTGAAGCATTCAATGTTGTAGCTCCCTGACTCAACGTACCCTGCTGCACAGTGAGAACACCATTGATATCGAGAGCATCCTGAGGTGTCCACGTACCACCGGGACCATTGAATGTGATAGCATGGAACTGGTGACCGTCACTTGTAATGGTAGCCGCTCCCGTACCAACAAAGGTGATGGTACTGGTTCCGGAAGCAGTTCCGCCCGTGGTATCCCACGATCCCTTAAGTGTGACTGCGTTGTTTTGGAAATCAAAGATACCATCGGTATCGAGATCATACGTGGTCACCGCACCGCCCGGACGGAATGTAGAACCTGTCCACACGAGTAATTCTCTGCTTATAGCGACCACAGCAGAACTCGATGTTGTAGAGGAAAGAATATCTGTAAGGTCATCATCTGTTGTTCCTCCGAGTTGATTTGCCTGGTGAAGAATGGCATTGGTTACCGGTGCGGAACCGGATTCAGAACGAATGATCAGACGATTCTGGTAGAGATGAATACCGGTCATGGAAATACCCTGCGAAAGCAGCACCATGGCGGCATCTTCGCTTTCATTGTCCACAAAGAGTGTGACAATGGTTCCACCCGTCATCGCTGCGCCAGAGAGGGTAAACTGACCACCTGCATCGGTCATCGCCGTACTTGCAATGAGGCCACCGTTAAAGCTAATGGCTACAGTTTTGTTAGGCAGCTCCGTTACACCTTCGTCGCTATAAAGTGTTCCGACGACAGTGGGGTAGGCAAAGAGCCAGTTCGTATTATTGGTACTGTCGGTACATTCACTACAGTCCATAGTTTGGCCACCGGATGCATTGTTATCCTTTACATCCAGGAAGTGGAGTGTTTGATTCTGACCGGGTTTCTGCTGGAAATATGCCTCTACTCCGGTAATGGAGGAACGAATGGAGAGCAGGCTAAATGCCGCACCACGGAGGATGAGTGCGCCACTGACAGATACGGAGGCAGTAGCGGAGAATGTAAGTGTATGCGCCGTAGAACCGCTCTTAGTGAGATTAAAGAATGTGGTAGAACCCGAAAAACTCTGATCCCCTCCATCCAGCAGAAGCGTACCGGAACCATGGTTAAAGGTGGCACTCCCACCCTTGGTCCAGGAACCCGAAAGCGTGATGACACCGGGTGGCGCTGTAAACGTGCCGGCAGAGAGCTGGACGTTCCGGTTGATGTCCAGAGAACCCGTTGCCGTGTAGGTTGCTCCGGTACCATTCACAATGAAATTGAAGAACGAGCCGGATGCGACAATATCGTAACTGCCGGACCGTCCACCAAAACGTACGGTGGAACTGCCTGCTACAAAATCTCCGGTTCCTGATGCAATCCAGGAACCCGAATCTACGATGGTGGCTGCTGTCGCATTCACATTCGCAGCGTTGAGCAGACCATGGAGATACAACCCTCCTGTACCTACAAAGAGGTGCTGTCCGGACAGCGTGAGTGTTTCTCCTGTACCAATGGTCAGCTTATCTGTAACCAAACTGCCTGAGACAGTGACGGTGATATCCGGACTTGCGGACATTCCCACTGCACCAATACTGATGCCTACTTCATCTTCGTATGTGCTGTACCCGTCGAAGGTAAAGAGAGAGGCATTCGTTGATTTGGTGAAACTACCGCCCGAAGCAATGCGAACGGCACCGGCAACTGTAAGTGTTGCCGTATTCTGTGCCAGTGTTCCGGCAAGAACAGAGAGACTTGTATTCACATCCAGAGCATCCTGGAGTGTCCAGGTTCCTCCTGCACCGTTGAACGTGAGAGCGGAGAAGGCACTGCCGTTGCTCGTGATAGTTTCTGCAGAAGTAGAATCGAATGTCACAGTACCACTCGAGCTAAAGCTGCCACCTGTGGCATCCCAATTGCCACTCACAGTGACTGCATTGCTGTCAGCTGTGAAGGTTCCGTTGATGTCGATATCATCAACCGTGACTGTCCCCCCCGGCTGGTACGTATCTCCGGACCAGAGAAAGAGTTCATACCCGTCACTCACGGTAACAGCCGAGCTGGTCGCAGACGAAATAAGGGCTGTAATAGAGGAATCAGCGTTGTTATCTGCAACAGAAATATGTGCGTTTGTCACAGCCACAGAACCGGATTCCGAACGGAGAATGAGTCGGTTTTGGTACAGACTGATGCCGGTCATGGAGGAACCGGAACCAAGCACAACGGTTACACCCGTGGCTGTGCCACCATCAAAGTAGAGTGTGATGATGGTACCGCCCGTCATAGTCGCACCGGAAAGTATGAACTGACCTCCTGCATCTGTACTACCGGTGCTCGTGACTGTGCCACCATTGAAACTGACGGCAACAGTAGTTCCTGATGCCACTGTGGATCCCTCGTCGCTATAGGCCGTGCCGGAAATGGTATGGAATGCCCAGTTGAGGTTATTGCCGCTATCCGTACAGAAGTGACAGATGAGCGTAAGCCCGTTACGAGCGGTATTATCACGTACATCGAGGTAGCGTACGGTCCTTGAACCTGATTCTCTATCCACAATCAGCTTGCTATGCATGCCCGATTGGGTAGAGCGCAATGAGAGTAAATTGCCTGCCGCACCATTCAATGTCAGTGCTCCGCTTACAGATGTTTGGATTGTGGATGCAAATGTGAGTGTCTGCGCAGATGTGACGGATTTGGTGAGATTGTAAAACACGGTTGATCCGGAAAGAGCCTGATCTCCTCCGTTCAGCGTCACGGAACCAAAGCTATGGTTAAATGTGGCACTCCCACCTTTGGTCCAGGAACCCGAGAGGGTGATGGCGCCGGGTGGGGCTGTAAACGTTCCGGCAGAGAGCTGCACATTGCCATTGATATCAAACGTAGACCCCGTAGCAACGTAGGTGGCACCTGTTCCATTGATGATAAAGGTAAAGAAGGAGCCGGAAGCAATAATATTGTAGGTTTTGGAGCGTGCACCAAACCGTACGGTAGATCTACCGGAAATAAAGTCTCCCGTGCCTGTAGAAAGCCACGAACCCGAAACAGTAATAGCGGAAGAACGTGTACTGTAATCTGCCGCATTCAGGAGACCATGAATCATAAGACCTCCTGTTCCTACGAAGAGATTGAATCCTGAGAGGGTAAGTACTTCTCCTGTACCCAGCGTCAATTTATCTGTAATGAGCACACCAGAGAGCGTAAAGGTGGTATCTGTAGGGGCATTCATCGTGACTTGCCCCAGACTTATACCCACTTCATCTTCGATCGTCATAGGACCATCCAATGTCACCAGAGATCTGTTGGGTGATTCGGTGAACGTAGCCCCAGATGCTATGCGGATATTGCCTGAGATATTGAGTGTACTCATACCATGATCGAAATGGCCCAAAATGGTGAGTGCACCATTGATGTCCGTAGCGGCACTGCCGGCAGTGTAGGTAGCATTTGCCTGAATGATGACACCGGAGCCATTGACTGTTACAAAAGCTCCAGGTGTGTAGTTGGAACCTGTCCAGACAATGAGTGTTTTGTCTGCAGGAATAGTGAGCGCTGTACTCGACATGGTGTAGATGTCTGTAATGTCCGTGTCTGGTGTCCCTCCCAGATTATCTGCAATGGTAAGATCTGTATTTGTAATGGCAACGGATCCGGATTCGCTACGTACGATAAGGTGATCTCTAAACAGGTTGATTCCCGTCATAGATCCACCCGAACCCAGCACAACGGTTACAGCATTTTCGGCTTCATCCTGCACAAAAACAGTGATGATGGTTCCACCGGTCATCACAGAACCAGAGAGGGAGAATTGGCCTCCGGCATCCGTGACGACAGTATCGGCTACGGCGCCTCCGTTGTAACTAATGGCAATGGTTCTGTTTGCCAGAGTGGTAACACCGGCGTCGCTGTACAGTGTTCCGGAAATGGGAGGAGTGCTGAACGTCCAGTTGGTATTGTTGTTGCTATCTTCACTGCTTACAGCATTGAGCTGCTGACCATTGGCCGCATTGGAATGAGCTACATCCAGGAACTGAAGTGACTGTGACCCAGAAGCACTGAGCGTGAGGAGAGAATCAACACTACTATTGCTGGGACGCAGACTGAGGAGTTCGGTCAAACTGCCTCCACGCAGCAGCAATGCACCGCTCACAGATGTTTCTGCGGTCGACTGGAACGTGAGTGTCTGTGCGAGTGTTATTTGTTTGCTGAGATTATAAAAGACTGTGGAACCGGAAATAGTCTGATTTCCGCCATTTAGGACCACAGAACCATAGCTATGGTTAAAAGTGGCACTCCCACCTTTGGTCCAGGAACCCGAGAGGGTGATGGTACCGGGTGGCGCGTTAAATGCACCGGCAGAGAGTTGCAGATTGCCGTTGATATCAAGTGAACCGGTCGCTGTATAAGTAGCACCCGTTCCATTTACAATGAAATTGAAGAAAGAACCGGATGCCACAATGGTGTGGCTCCCCGACCTCCCGTCAAAGCGGACTGTAGAACGCCCTGGAATAAAGTCTCCTGTACCGGAAGCAACCCAGGAACCGGAAACCGTAATAGTGGAGGCATTGGAGCCGTTGTTCGAGGCATCCAGTGTGCCATGAATGTAGAGTCCACCGGTTCCAACAAAGAGGTTGTAACCGGAAAGCACAAGTGTGTCCCCTGTTCCAATTGTCAATTTGTGAACACGTAGAGGATTCCCCAATGTGACGGTATCGGGGCTGCTCCCGACCTGCACCAGACCAAAATGTTCGGCACTGGCATCATTGACTGAAAGATCACCGTCAAGCGTGAGAACGCCTATATCGAAAATAGCATTGAATACTGCTCCGAATGCCACACTGAGGTTGCCCGCAACGTTCATATTTTGCCCATTTTGGGCGAAGGTGCCATTCAGGAGGGTAAACACACCATTCACATCCAGAGCATCCTGCAGCGTCCATGTGCCTCCTACACCATTAAACACGACACCGGAGAATGTGCTGGCATTGCCGGTGAGAGCTTCGGAAGATGTGGAATCAAATGTAACGGTTCCACTCGAAGTAAAGGAACCATCTGTCGCATCCCAGGAACCGCTGACCGTTACTGCGTTGGTTCCCATGATGAAGGATCCATTCACATCGATGTCATCCACTGTCACGGTACCACCAGGTCGGTACGTATCTCCGGTCCAAACCATCAATTCACGATTATGCGCAATGGTTACGGCAGAACTCGCAGCGGAAGTAATCACACTGGTAATGCCACGATCGCCGTTATTATCTGCAACAGAAATATGTGAGTTTGTCACAGCCACAGAACCGGATTCTGAACGGAGAATGATGCGGTTTTGATACAGGGATATACCGCTCATAGTCGAACCTGATGCCAGTAGAAGCGTCACACCGGTAGCGGTTCCACTACTCAGATAGAGCGCAACGATGGTTCCACCCGTCATAGCTGCACCCGAAAGCGTAAACTGGCCTCCGGCATCGGTGACGGTGGAATCCGCAGCTGTACCACCGTTGTAGCTGATGGAAACAATTTGGTCAGCGAGAGGTGTGGTACCTTCATCGCTATAGACCGTACCCACAACCGCATGGAACGCCCAGTTGGAATTATTGCCACTGTCCACACAGTCTGCACACACCAACTGTGGTCCACCTGCTGCACTACTATCCTTCACATCCAGATAGCGGAAATGCTGTGTACCGGAAGCAGCATCGAGCAGCAATTTTGCCTGTACACCGGACTCCGTGGAACGAATGGAGAGCAAATTATCAGCCACTCCTGTAAAGAGGAGTTCGCCGCTGGCGGAAGTTTGGCTGGTCGCAGAGAACGTGAGTGTTTGCGGAGAACTCACTTGCTTCCGGAAATTGTAGAAAACCGTGGATCCGGAAACAGTCTGATCTCCTCCATCTAAAACAACCGAACCGGAATTGTGGTGGAACGTCGCATTGGCACCCTTGGTCCAGGACCCGGAGAGGGTCAGCGTGCCCGAAGAGGAAGTGAACGTACCCGCAGAAAGCTGCAGATTTCCATTGATATCAAATGTACCGCCCGTCGCCGTGTAGGTAGCACCCGTTCCATTCACCAGAAAATTGAAGAAGGAACCCGATGCCACAATACTGTAATCCCCGGAAGTACCATCGAAAAGAACGGTGGAACGGCCCGATACAAAGTCTCCCGTACCGGAAGCAATCCAGGAACCGGAGACCGTGATAGTAGAATTCGCTGCATTATACTCAGCGGCATCCAGGAAACCATGGAGATACAAACCCCCCGTACCTACAAAGAGATGATGACCGGAGAGCGTGAGAACTTCTCCTGTTCCCACAGTCAGTTTTCGTGTGATAAGACTGCCCGAAAGCTCCACAGCTACATCCGGACTTGCGCCAATGAGCACATACCCGATGTCTGTTCCTACCTCATCTTCGTAGATTAAATCTCCATCGAATGTGAGGATGGAATCATTGCCTGAACGCGTGAATGTTGCGCCGGTCGCAATCCGTACATCGCCGGAAATATTGACCGTGCTTGTTCCGTGTACAAAGGTTCCGAGCAGGATGAACGTGCCATTGATATCGGTTGCAGCACTGCCTGCTGTGTACGTGGCGTTCCCCTGAATAAGAACACCTGAACCATTTACTGTTACCGTATCACCGGGTGTGTAAGCACTCCCATTCCAGAGGAGCAATGTCTTGCCCGCCGCAACAGTAAGAGCTGTACTCGACATGGTGTAGATGTTTGATATGTCCGTATCCGGGGTACCACTCAAATCATCTGCAAGTGCGAGAATGGCATTTGTCACGGCAGAGGAACCTGATTCTGAACGCAGAATGAGGTGGTCACGGAAGAGGCTGATACCCGTCATAGCAGCACCGGAACTGAGTACGACTGTTACGGCAACTTCCGCTTCATCCTGCATAAATAGAGTCACAATAGTTCCACCGGTCATGTTGGCACCCGAGAGTGTAAACTGCCCGCCCGCATCTGTTTGCACCGAACCGGCAACTGCACCGCCGTTGTAACTGATGGAAACAGTTCTGGCGGCCAATGGTGTATCTCCTTCGTCGTTGTAGAGCGTACCCACCACCGTTGGCGTGAGAAAATTCCAGTTTAGGTTGTTTGTGTTGTCCTTACAGTCCGTACAGGCCATAGTCTGGCCACCTGCCGCATTGTTGTCCTGCACATTCAGGAAAGTGAGTGTTTGATCCAACCCATTTTCCTGTTTGAAGTATGCCTGCACACCGGTAATACTGGAACGCAGGAGCATCTTTGCGCTGGTTGTACCGTTGAGCGTCAGCGCTCCGCTTACCGATGTCTGTGTTGTTGCGGAGAATGTGAGCGTGTCCCCGGCAGTGTTGGATTTTGTGAGGTTGTAAAATACGGTAGATCCGGAAACAGTCTGGTTGCCTCCATCCAGCACCACAGAACCGGATTGATGATTGAATGTGGCATTGGCACCTTTCGTCCAGGAACCCGAGAGAGTCATGGTGCCTGGCGTAGCTGTGAACGTACCGGCTGAGAGTTGCACGAGATGGTCAACATCCAGAGAGCCTGTAGCAGTGTACGTGGCTCCGGTTCCATTGATGATGAAATTAAAGAAGGCACCGGATGCAACTATGGTATGGCTGCCCGATGTACCATCGAAACGCACCGTGGAACGCCCGGCAATAAAGTCGCCTGTACCCGAAGCAATCCAGGATCCTGAAACCGTAATGACAGAGGCATTGGAGCCGTTGTTGGACGCATCCAGAGTGCCATGGATAAAGAGTCCTCCGGTACCTACCGAAAGATTATGACCGGAAAGCACAAGTGTATCTCCGGTTCCAATCGTCAGTTTGTGCACCGTCATTGCTCCCGAAAGTGTCACGGTATCCGGACTGGAACCAATACGCACTCTGCCAAGCTGTACACCCGCATCATCCTCGTAGGTGAGATCACCGTCCAAAATAAGCAATCCGTCATCAAATGGAGAAATAAAGTTCGTACTATTCGTCAGAAGAACATTACCGGATACGTTCATCTGTTTGGCACCTTGGTTGAATGTTCCTCTCAGGAGTGTAAATGACCCGTTGACATCAAAGTTACTCGTAAGTGTCCAGGATCCTCCCGTACCGGTAAACCGCACATTGTTGAAGGTATTGCCGCTGCTCGTAATGGTTTCTGTACCGGTGGACGTAAAGGAAATGGTGGCATTCCCTGAGGAGGTAGCACCGAATGAATCCCAGGATCCCGTAACACCAATTGCGTTGTTCTGGTAATCCAGCGTTCCGTTTATGTCCACGTCGTGCGCCACAACCGTACCCCGTGGCTGGAAAGTATCGTTGGCCCACACGAGCAGTTCCTTGCCCCACGCAGCGGTAACAGAAGTAGCACTGGCTGCACTGAGAAGATCAATGATATCTGCATCTGCACCCGCCACATGGCGTGCCGCAGCAAGGTGACTGTTGGTTACAGGCGCACTGCCGGACTCACTGCGGACGATAAGACGGTTTTGGTACAGAGACATACCTGTCATAGTGGCACCAGTAGCTACAATGACCGTCACTGCTCTTACAGTAGCATCTGCATCTGCATGGAGTGTCACCACGGTTCCACCGGTGAGAATACCTCCGGAAAGGGAGAATTGTCCTCCGGCATCTGAGGTAATTTGTTCACGTATACCTCCGGCGTTGTAGTGAATGGAAATGGTTTTTCCGGCTACGGTGGTAAGACCTTCATCGCTGTAGAGCGTTCCGGTTACGAGATACGACACGAATGTCCATCGTTCATTAGTCCTCGGCGTATCTTCACAGTTTTTTGTACAGCTCAGAACCACCGCCCTGTTTTTTATGGAACCGCTTGCGCTGGTATTTTGCACTCTCAGACGTTTGATATCCTGGAAAGCATTGGAATAACCAAAGAGCACCATGTATGCAACTGCGCCCGACTTACTGGAACGCACATTCATAAATGAACCGGTAGCCCCCTGTACAATGAGTGATCCGGAAGCCGCCTGTCGCATACCGGATGCCAGCGTAAGGGTATCGGGTCCGGTTGCCACCTTCTTCAAACTGTAGAAGGTATTGCTCCCGGAAAGTGTTTGATTCACACCATTCATCACAACCGTTCCGGTTCCTGCATTCAGTAATCCGTAGTACGTTTTGAGCCAGGAACCGGAGAACGTAATGGTGTGTTCACCCGGATTCAACCTTCCTTCCAGAATGATACCGCTTCCGATGTTCATTTTGTTGTGCGGCACGTACGTTGTGCCATGCCTCAGGAAAAAGTTCTTGCCCGATTTCACGTTGAGCACACCGCTATCGACGGTATATATGGAATTCACACTCGCACTGCCGTCGGATGCCGTACTCAGGATGCTGTTTGTCACGGAGACAGCTCCTGTGTAGGAACGAACATAGAGATGGTTTTTGAAAATATTGAAGAATTGCGTTGTGCCTGCTCCGGATGAGACCACCACTGTCACCCCCTTCTCTGTTTCATTTTTTATGTACAGCGTGATAATGGTGCCTTTGCTTACGGTCACGTTGTTAAACGTGAAGTTTCCCGACACATCCGTTTCCTGCGTTGTCTGAGCAACACCATTCAACAGCAGCTGTATGGTCCTGTTGGCACCCATGAGACTATTGCCGAAATCTGAGCTGGCAAAGTAACCGCGGTCGTTATAGGCCGTTCCGTATATGGTAATAGTGGTGTCGTTCGCAATCTGCCACGAGCGCCGCTCTTTGTGCACTACTTCTCCTGCTGTCTCAAATTGCAACGGTCCTACCAGGTAGAACTCCGGTGAAATATCCGGAGCATCGTAGCTGTAAGTGAATACTGCTTTTTCCCCTGCACTCCAGGACCCTTTCCAGGCAATACGCACATCATCACCTTCTGTTACTTTGCCCACAGCACCTACCTCTGTAATCGCAAATCCACTGGGGAGTACATCGGTAATGGTGCCGGCAAAATCCTCCCGGAAGCGCACTTCTACGGTCATGGGAGAAGGGTAGGCAGGCCAAAGTCGGGTGGCTGCCGTACGTGCAACAGTGAATGCAGGATCTTCTTCTACAAGCACTTTTTTAAAGACCTTGCGTGTGCCATTCTGTGTGGTTGCAATAAGAGCGAGTTCGTATACACCTACTTCACGCGCACGAAAAAATGTCTCGTAATCGGGATCTATAAGACCTGCTTCGTAGAGCGTACAGGTGTCCGAAACCACAATGGAATGATCGTCTGTGGAAAGGGTGAAAGTGTTTCCGTCAGGCTCTTTTACATGCAGTGTCACACTGGCATCACAGACCATTTCACCGGCATCATCCAACACACCAATGGCAATACCCACAATGTCATCCGGCTTGTACACGTCCTGGTTCGGGTTCATGGCAAGAACACCCCAGGTGAAATCACGGGAAAAGACCTGCTCCTCACCCGTGAGCGGGTGACGTACGGTGGTGGAAACTTTGTACGCACCGGGCGCAAGCGCCTGCTTATTCTCCAAAATCAGAACAGTCGATCCGTTCTTCTCTTCAAAATGATATGCGGGAGCCACTGTATTCCCGGTGGCATCCGTGACTGTTACGGAAATAAGTTCGTTGCCGGATGCACTTTTTGCCACCGGAGTTTGTGGGACTTCCTGATCCATAGCAGCTGCGTATGCGGAGTCCTGCACACCTGCATCTTCCGCAATGGCCGTAGAAAGGGTATCTATGGCTTCTTCGTTCATGGCAACAGCTTCGCGGACGACTGCTTTCATTTTTTCAGTGTCCACAATCTGCGTTGTACCTACGTCTTCACTGGCTGATTTTATGATGGCATCTTTCGCTTTTTTAGAAGCTTCCTGCCCCACTACAACGGTCACTATTTCTTTGGCTTCAGCTGAAATCTTTTTGGCACCCGCCTCTTCGCTCAGCTTTTTCACCACCTCTTCCTCCACAGTCCCTAAGGTAGAAGCACGCAATCGTGTGGCATCCGGCACGAGAACTTTTTGCAATGCACCGGCCTTGAGCGTGTCTTCTACAAGTTTGCTGGCTACTTTTTCTTTCACGCCGGGGACACCTACCATGCTCTCGGCTACAATCGTCTCCACATCGGAATCTGCAATGATGGCACCCAGAATCTTTTCTGCGGTCTGTGTTTCATTGATAGCAACATTGGGATCACTCTTCTTCACAGAAGCTGCCAAAGACTGGACAATGACGAACTCCGGTTCTTCTCCCATGGCAAAGGTGTCCTGATCTTCTACGTACTCCAGCACCAGTTCTCCTTCTGCATCTTCGGTCTCTTCTTGCAGGAAACGGAATACTGCACCGGAAGAAGTGAGACCCAGGAGTTCACCAACAATAGAATGTGCGGAAATAAGTTGCCACTGACGCGACTCACGGAAGCGTAGCTCCCGTGCTGCAACATCCTGTGCCACAACCTGAGGTACAACGGCACGGAAGAGGTTGTGAAGGAACGCAGAGAAAGCACCGGATTCGGCCGAAGCACCGGGCTCTTCTGCGGCAGGAGAAGACTGTGATGCCTCTGAAACCGGAGATTTCGAAGAGGAAGAACCAATTTCAGAAATACCGGCGCTGGAAACACTGCCTGAAGAAGACGAATTTGATTGCAGTATTCCCTGGCTGGACTGTGCTGAGGAAGAACTCTGTGAACCCGTGCCCACAAGGGAGGATGCAGCGGATGAGTCTACAGAACCGCTGGAAGAACGACTCTCTGCAGAAGTGGAGGAAGATACCGCAGAACTCTGTGATGCCCCGGATGCATCTGTGAAAATTTCCACAGGCACAACGGTGTTTTGGACCACGGTTCCCCGCACATCGGCAGGACCGAGGAGCAACACCTTTGCCGTATCTCCTGCCACACGATAGGTGTAGCGCAATGTGTAGGTCTTGCCTGCATCCCACTGTTTATTCCACTGCAATCTGCCGTTTTCCTGTACTGCCAATGGCTCACTCCCGGTTACATCCACACCCTCCGGAACTGTTTCGGTCAGCGTACCCACAAACGTATGAGAGGGGGTAATGCTGATTTGCATTTCTCCTTGTTCCCCCGTTCCAACGGCATGCGAACCCGAACGACGGATGTGCACCGGCTCTTCCTTTCCACCTACAAGAACTTTCTGCGTAACCCTGCGTTCACCATCGGGAATGTCTGCTATGGCGGCAATGGTGTACTCGCCGTCCTGTGTTACAGGCACTTCAGCCAGGAAAACCGGCAATGCTGTTTTACTGCATTCCGTCGGTTGACGTACGGTTTCCGTACCGTAGGACTGCTGTGCACCATCGGGAGTAGTGACGGTAAGGCGCAAAGATGCTGCAGAACAGAGCGGATTGCCGTTATTACTCAGAATAGTAATAGCCAGATGAACACTCTCTCCTGATGTGTACCGTGTGCTATCTGTGTTGAGCGTGATGGTACCCCACTGCACATTTGTTTGCAGAAGCACAGTGTCCTGGTTCTCTGGAACACCGTTACTAAAAAGATTTTGCAGTGTACGAGAGGACCCACGTGCAGGAGTAAGAACAGCAGTCAGAGCATACAAGCCCGGCAACACTTGCACTCCCGGCTGCACGGCAACCGCATACTCACCTTGCTCATGCGTCACTTCAAAAGGCGGACGCAGTACCGTGCCGTTTGGATGCTGCATCTCTATACGCAGGCGACTTGCAAGTTCATCTGTATTTTGGAATGCAGCACTCTCTGCCACACGAAAGCGTGGGTAGAGATTTGTAGGTTCCTCCAGGCTCCCCACCTGTATCAACGCCGCCTGCGCATCAGTCGGTTCCTCTGTGATCGCAGAAGAGCCCGATGTAGTTTCTCCTTGCGGCAGAGTTTTACCTGAGGCAGAGACCTGCTCAACTGGAACCTGTAATGTACCGCTCTCTGTTTCTGAGTCCTGTACTCCCTCCTCCGGCTGTACAGTGACTCCCCGGGACTCCTGAATACTCTGCACAGGAACCAATGCTCCGGATGCAGACACTGAGGACGAGAAGGAAACAATAGTGTTGGAGCTCATGCTCTGGCTACTCTGTACGGAAGATGTGGATCCGGAAGCAACACTCTGCAAAGCACTGGCACCGGATGCCGTACCGAGTACAGATCCGGATGCGGATGTTGCACTGCTCTCCACACTACTCACTGAGGTAACAGAACCGGTAGAGGTCGATGAACTTGCAGACTGGCCTATGGTCTGTGCCAAGACCGGTTGCGAAATAATATTACTAAAAAACACACTGATGAGCATGGCCCGCGCAAAGCATTTTCTGACTCTTACCAGAACGGGTTCTGGCCGAGTATTAGGGAAAAGCGCGCTATTTGGTGTGTATGTGTGTGAAATCTATTAATTTTACCAGAATTGGCGTTTTGCAACAACGGTTGCGGCCCTAAAACAAAATATAGTCAAGTAAAGCTCAAAGCGCTTTCTGTAGGGATATTCACAAAAAGAACCTGCACTCAAAGTGAGCCCTTGCACAGAAGACACATTCCTATTTTTCCCAACAAAAAACCCACCGTAAGGCGGGTACTTTTTGGCTATATAGAGGGAATTATGCAAACTTTTTCCTGCCCCGAAGAGCTCCTGCTGACCCAAATGCAAGTGCGACAATGGAAAGACCAAAGCCGGAACCCGGAAGTTTGGGTAGGTTACGTGCCACAGGTTGAGCTCGCACATCTGCCATGTTGGCCTGCATATTTTCCGAAGAATACTGGGTCGTTGTCATGCGCTCATTTTGCATGGCAGAATCAGCCTCAGTCGGCTCCTGAGTTTGCTCCATACCTTGATCCTCAGGCGTGTTTTCCTCCTCGTCACCAAAGCGTCTGTTTTCATACTGACGGGCAAGATCTCGTGCGCGTTCTGCTAACTGTAACTGAATCTGCTCCTGCTCTCTACTGGGTGCAGCCGGCTTTTTAACGCCTTCTATCACGTATGCTTCAGCTGAAGAACTAAAGAGAAATGTGCCAGCTACCAGTGCTGTGAGCGAAAGGATTCCGGCAAACCTGTGTGCGTAGTGCATAGTGTGTGTTGTGAATGTTCCTCTTAGTATAGCAAATTTTACAAAGAATGCCAAGGTGGTTCTCACATCATAAAAAGATGAATAGAGAAAATGTAAAATTCATCCTTTTCATTTTTATAAAAAAATCCCCAACACTGTGTGTTGGGGAAAATCGGAGTGGAAGGAATTGGACCTTCGACCTCTCCGTCGCAGGCACGAAGCGCTCTACCGCTGAGCTACACCCCGGAAGTTCTTGTTTGTCACAAGAACATATTCAATTTAATGTCTTATTGACATACAAATCAAGTAAACATAGCATATATATGTCATCACTTTGTGACAAATGAATACCCCTCCTTCCGCCATCCAAACTGCACTGGCCAGCATGGGTCTTAACCCGCCGGAAATCGCCGTGTACCTCGCGCTGCTGGAACTTGGTCCGCAGCCTGCGAGTGTGGTCTCCAAAAAGACCGGACTGAAGCGCGGACATACCTACAACGTGCTCGCAGAACTCACGGAAAAGGGCATAGTCCAGGAGTATGAAAAAGGAAAAGTAAAGCGGTTCACCGGTTGCCCGCCGGAGTCGCTGCTCACCATACTCAACCGACGGGAGGAGGAGGTGGAACTCCAGAAACAGAAGCTCACAGAAGTACTTACAGACCTTGAAAAAATGCGGAATCCTGCTGTAGCCCAAGCCAAAATACGATTCTTTCAGGGGCCTAGTGGAGTGAAGGAATTGTATGAAGATACCATCCGGGAACAGGGCAAACCCATCCATGCATTTGTAGATTTTGCGCACTGCTTTCCCGGGCAACAGAACCTGGAACTGAATGAATGGATGTGGCGGTACACGCAGCGACGTGCGGATCGCCACATCACCTACCTGGGCATTACCGTTCCATCGAATGTATCGGATGTGGCATATGCAAAAAGGGAAAATCAGAGGAGAGAAATGAAAATGCTGCGTGATGCCGATATTCCCGTAGAAATCAACATCTACGACAACAAGGTTGCCATTGTATCTTCCTCCATGGACATGGTCGGTTTGCTCATAGAGGATGAACCGACCGCCACAGCTCTGCGGAGTATCCATGAGGCGTTGTGGAAACTTCTTCCGGACTACTCTCCGGAATAAGAGAGTACCTCTCGGATAGCTAAAAACGGAAACGGGTACAGTAGAAAATATCTCTCTGCCTGCGTTTACATGCTGCTGCATTCTTTGAGTGCCACGAGCGCAGCCCCTCTGGTTGCAGCATCATCCAGAGTAGCAATCGTCAGTTGAGGAAGTGGTGCATGTGGCAGTGACCACTCCTCCATTTCTTTGATAATGGCTTGCAGATGAGGCTTGAACGCTTTTCCGACACTGCCACCCAGGACGATGAGGGAGGGATCTAACAGTGCAGTGAGGCTCACGCACACCCATGCGACTTCTCTCAGAACATCTTGTTTCATAGGAGCACAGACTTCACCTTCCAGGTACTCCCCGGGACTGCGTGCAGCAGTACAACGTTTGCCCAGTGCGGTACCGGAAAGAAACTGCTCTACATCACCCCGTGTATCCTGCGATACATACGGCAGCTTGCCGGGGCTAAGAAGCATATGACCAATTTCGCCTGCGAAACCGTGTGTGCCACGGAAGAGATCTCCGTCTATGACTATGCCCCCTCCCACTCCGGTGCCAAGCGTCATTCCGACTACGACACCCTTGTGTGCAAAATTTGAATTATGGGCTTCTGCAAGAGCAAAAACGTTTGCGTCGTTTTCCACTATTACGTGCATGCCGATCTCTGCGGAGAGTTCTTTTTGCAGAGGAATATGTTGTGATCCCGGGATATTTGGGAGTGTCACTATCATCCCTTCCGGCTTCTGCACAAGCCCCGGCACACCTACACCTACAGCTACTGTATCTGCAGAGCGCAGTTGACGCAGAGCGGAAACGAGATCAGCAAACACCTGCTGCCAACCTCTCTCGGCATGCGTGAGAAAGTGTTCCCTCTCTTCTTCCTGCAACGTGTGGCTGTTGTACCGCACAAGGTCGACTTTGGTACCGCCCATATCTATACCAAGAACAGACTGCTTTTTCATGTGCCGGACGAGAAGGAAGATTCTTTTTCAACAAACTGCAAAACCGTTTCCACATAGGAGGCATGGCTCCACGTAAGCGGACCCACCGAGAGCGGACTACCGGTAAGCGGATGGATCTGCTCGGCAAGAATTCCCGCCGGCGATGCATGCTTTGCTGTCCATTCAAGGATATCACGTGCGGCCTCTAGGTCTTCTCCTTTCTCCGCAGATGCGATGATCCACTGGGCGTACCACAGGGTGGTCACAAACCACGGATTGCCCGGAATTTCCTTTGTGGGAGCCACTTGTGCGTGGTAGATGTCATGTGTGTACCGTGCCCATCCGCCAATATCTGTACGCACCGTGAGAGCCTCTCGCAATTGCTCCATGGTAGAAACCATACGGGGGTCATGCGGTTCCAGTACACCAATCTTCCAGAGCACAGATATACTGGCATCGGGTGTGAGATCCCGCTCCGTTGTTTGCCCGTCTTTCCTCTTAATTTTTTTCATAAACCGCCCCGTCTCTGTATGGAAGAGATGGAAGAATAAGGCCTGTTTCATGCCATCGGCTGCTATGGCGTAGCGTTCGGAGTGATTGTGATGCCCTAACATATGCGCTATTTGCGCCGCAGCATGTAACCCGGCAATGGTGGTGGCCGTGGTGTAGGTAAAAATACCGCGGTGTTCCTCCCATGGATCGTAGCTGGGAAGAGGAAGTCCTGTTTCTTCCTCGCGAAAGTTCACGAGGAATTGTGCGGCTTTCTTCACGAAATTCTCGAACATCGTCTGGAGGAATTCAAAATCCTGCACCACCTGAAAATGCTTCCAAATGGCATAGATAATGAGCGCTGTTTCATCCTCCTGTATAGGCAGCTGTGCCTTCCCATCGCGAAACCAGGGATGCCAGGTAGAGCCTATGCTACCATCAGGATTGTACTTTTGGAGCATGTAACCGTCTTCTGTCTGATGTGCACAGCAGAAAGCAAAGAAGCGCCGTGTCACTTCCATATAGTTGGCGGCATCCAGCGCAAGTGACACGAATGCACCGTCACGGGGCCATACATAGGTATATGTGTCGCGGTTAAATTCCATAATATCCGCATCTGCTGCGGCCAAAATTCCTCCATCGTTATCTGAATGGAGCCGTATGAGCAGCAAACTCCGTTTGTAAAGATCCGTCAGTTGTGGTGAGAGAGAACCGAAGTTCTGAGATGTCTTGTTCACCCAACTCTTCCAGTAGTTGTGGCAGTTTCGCTGCAGGCGTTCCTGCCCCTCGGTAAGAACAAACTGCTGGAGCTCCACTACTTCCTCCAGGTTTTTCCCCAGGCACATCCACATAGTGACTTCCGTTTTTACATCGGGTTTCACAAAGCAATGGATACCAACAGTGGAGTCTACAGATCCCTGTTCTATGGTGCTGTTCGCAAGTTCTCCGTCTTCCGCATCGCGCCAGGTGCCCTCTTTACCCTGGTAGTTTGCTTTGCCAATGCTGTAGCTGGAAATACCGCACGCCTCCACCTGCTCTTTACTGTGTAGTACGGACTGATACACATCGGAGTGGCTTCCTGCTTTGCATTCTACGGGATCGGATGTATTGCCTCCTATGAGGAAATAGCGTCTCTGACGGTAATGGACTACCGAATTTGTATAGGGCTCGTAGAAGGCAGTATCTTTCTGCTTATCGCCATAGATGTGCAGATCATGGTGGAAGAACACACGCACAGTCTTCTCGGTGCCATCTATACTGGTCACCAGAAAATTACGCACCAGCACATTGCGAACGGGATGTACGTAATCATGAGCAATGATCTCTATTCCCAGTTCCTCATTGCGTAGCAGTGAGTGCCCTACAAGCGTTTCCGGCTTGTAATTGGGGCGTATGTCCCAGCTTTCATGCGAAAACCACCGTATGCCTTTTCCTTCTACCCACACACCTGTGCGATGCACATCTCCGTATGCGGTGTGATCTTCCATACCCACATGAGGGTAGTAGAGATCCCGCATTTGCAGGTGCTCATCAAATGCTGCAAGAACCGAGCCGTTACCGATAACGAGAGAGTGTGGCATGAACGATTACTGGAGATGAGAGGGAGAAAAATGTTTCATGAAGAAAGAAAAAGAGAACTAAGAAGCAAGACGGGAACGCAAATCGTGAATGGCATGGCTAAAACGGCGGTATGCTTCGTAGGGCGATTCGTACGGGCTGAAGTATCGGTGTACATCACCATCGCTCCAGTACTTGGTACACATATGGTAGAAGTGGTCGGAGGTGAGCAGACGCCGCCAGTTTTCCAGCAACACAGGATTCTCCGTCGCTTTTACCTGCTGCTCCAGCGCAAATATGCCCTGCAGAGCGGCATTCTGAATGGGATTTCCCATCCAGGCAGAAAGGTCTCGCTCCATGTCCGCCCAGGAAATGGCGTTGTGCACGTCGTACTCCTGCGCACTCTTCTTCTTCCACGCAGAAATGACCTGCGAGGGTGTAACAGCCTCTACACCTCTCTCCTGCCAGAGTGCAGGCAGAGAACGGAGGAACTCAAAAATACCTGTATCTTCCCACTGGTGCTCTCCAAAGGTTTCGTAATCCATAAAGAGATTCACGCTCTGCCCACCGCTCTGCATAAGCCAGTCCGTAAATGTATCTGCATGCAAGGGATACCCAATCCAGGAGGTATCGGAAAAACGGAAGGCGACGTCGTCGGAGAGACGGTAGTTCTTCAGCAGTACCGCAATGTCACGTGAGCGCATGGGGAGCGGACGGTGTTCCCGTACAATTTTTTCCTGCGCAGAAGAGAGACGACAGTCGGGTGGGCGGAAGGGATCGTTGGGATTTCTGCCCTGCAGATAGGCATCTGCTCCTTCTGCCAGAATGCCACGAAATCCCATAAGACGGGCGATGTGAGCAAGTTCGTTATTATAGATAAGTTCTGTATTGCGAAAGACCCTGGGTACCTCGCCAAAGAGTTCCCGGATGGTTTCCGCATGTTTCTTTACTTCTAGGCAATACTCTTCGAGCGAAATAACACTCGCCAGCGAGTGGTAGTACGTCTCTGCAAGAAACTCGACCTTTCCCGTGCGAGCCAACGCCTGAAACGACTGCAGTACGTCCTGCCCGTACTCCCTGCACTGATCCAGAAACACGCCGGAGAGGCTGTAGCTCACATGAAAATCGGGATACTGCTCCAGTAATTCAAGCATGAGAGCATTGGCCGGCAGATAGCACTTTTCCGCGACTTTCCGGAAGATCTGCTCGTTCTTGTGCCCATCGAAATAGTCGATGTTGCCCCGCCCAATTTCCGTGATGCGGATATCCCGCAGACGGTAGGGTTGATGAACCTGAAAGTAGAGACAAATCTTAGGATGCATGATTGTTACGAGAAGAGCGGAAAGGGTTTACCCTGAGGGAAGCCGCCGTAGGCGGATGACTCGAGTGGGTGAACCTGAAAGGAGAGACAAATCTTAGGACGCACGATTAACATTGGGTGAGATCCGTGTAGAGAGACTGCACAATGCCCGCCTGGCGCTGCCAGGTAAGCTTTTGGAGAGTGCGTGGAGCATACGAGCGCAACTGATGTGCCAGAGCATCTTCCCGCAGTACCGTAAGCACGCAGTCGGCCATTTTGTCGGTATCCCAAAAATCCACACGAAAGCAATCATCTATGACTTCCGCCGCACCGGACTGGCGGGAGAGAATAACCGGTGTGCCGTGTGCTATGGCTTCCAGAGCCACTAAACCAAACGGTTCGGAGAGCGACGGCATCACAAAACAATCCGCCTGTTCATAAAGATGATTTGCTTCACACAGACCAACCTTCCCGGCAAACATAACGTTATCCTGCAGGCCGTACTCGCAACTCAAAAGAATAAGTTCTCCAAACATGTGGCCATCTCCGGCCAACACAAACTGCACCTCCGGCCTGATTGCATGCACCAAAGCGGCCATCTGTAAAAACTGTACCGCGCCCTTCTGTGTCACCATTCTACCGAGAAAGAGTACCAAGGGGTGTTTTTTCTTCATCTCCAGTTTCGACTGCAAAAATGCAGGAGACGGAGGAAGATCAGCAGAACCATTGTGCACTACAAGAATTTTTTCCGCAGAGACCGCGTAGTGGGTCATAAGGATGTTCTTGGTGTAGTTACTCACAGCAATAATCTTGTCGGCCAATGTAAAGCCTTTCCGTTCCTGCTCGTAAATGTAGTCATTGGGAGAATAATTTGTACGATCCAGTTCCGTAGCATGTATGTGCGTTACAAGCGGAACGTGATGGTACTGCGCAGCTTTCCTCCCTGCTTCGTACGTCATCCAGTCATGGCAATGCACCACAGTGGGATGTAAGTCTTCCGTCATCTGCACACTCAGTTCTGTGTAGTTAGCTATAGCCTGCCCCAGATCCTGCCCGTACATTTCCTGTTTGTTCCTGGGAACCTTGCGTATGTGTGCTTCATAGGACTCAAACGACGCATACGGCTGGAGCAAGCTATTTACATGCAGCTGCTCCGCAAAGGCATCTGTCGGAAAACGCACATCTGTATCGTCCGTTTCCGACTCGGTCGGGAGTATGAGCGTGACTCGCACACCGTGATGGAGCAATCCCCGCACAAGCCCCTGGCATGCTACTCCCAGGCCACCAAGGTGGCGGGGTGGGTATTCCCAACCGAACATGAGGCTGTGCATTGCCATATTTATTAATTTGTGTGTTAATTTCTTTTAAAGGATTCCAAACTTCAAAATCTTCTCAGTATAGCAAAACAGCACATAAGCTGATAGATGCGTGGTTTCCAGACTGTGGTGTAATCCTTCTCATACACTTCTCTTTGCCTCCAAAGAGAAGAAAAGGCAGAAACTACTTTGTAGTTATTTTCCCCATAGTGAAGCTCCACGCCCTTACGGGCATGGCATCTTCCTCACTTCGCTGCTCTGCAGCGCGAAACCCTGTACCGAACGCTCTATAAATTGAGGAGG
>PFDR01000059.1:35217-57967 GCA_002772545.1 Candidatus Peregrinibacteria bacterium CG10_big_fil_rev_8_21_14_0_10_49_10
TTCCCGACCTTACGGTCGGGCGTTCTGGTACACGGGTAAACTTAGAGTTGCAAGTTACGACTCTCCTGCAGGGGGGAAGTAAGGAGTATTTGTTTGCTCTCCTTCTTCCTGTTGCATACACTCCTTTGGCTCATTTACGCATCGTTATGCCCAGGTGGCGGAATGGTAGACGCGCTAGCTTGAGGGGCTAGTGGGAAATATATTCCCGTGGAAGTTCGAGTCTTCTCCTGGGCACCACATGTAAGTTTCTGGTTAACATCTGCGGAAACGCACTCCCGTTTTATCTCTTTGGTAAGACGTTTTTGGAGTTTCAGCTCAACGCGTATTTTCCGTTTTCTGATTATGACGCGGTTCACTAATGTGTGAATAATCCGCTTCTTGGTTTCTCGATCAAGGTTGGTTAGCGCCTTTCTGTAACGGTTGGCAAGCCCACGCGCGAGAGTAAGACGCTCCTTCTCCTGTTGCCTTGTCAGTATGCGATTACTGATAGCATTTTTACGCGCTTGTAGCTTCTCACGCTGCTTTGTAATTTCTGTACCTCGTCTGTCGATCTCTCCTGCATCTTGGTAGAGCAGTCCTTTTTCATACAATCCAAATACTCGTTTGCTTTCTTTTTCTAGCTCTGTGAGAGCGTCCTCAATCTCACACATTTCTTCCTTCATTTGTGCAACTCCACCAACGCGGTTTTCTCGCTCTTCGATTTTATTTAGGTAGAGCTGAGGGTCTGAGAGAAATTCCTCAATCTGACTCCAGATATTCTCTTCTAGAATTGCTTCAGAGATATTTCTGTTCTTGCATGGCTTTGCTGCCTTCGTTTTGGTCGATCTGCGGCATCGGTATTGTGGGTACTCTGCTATTACTTCCTTGTTCTTGAACTTCTTTTTCAGATAGCCCACGAACGGAGATTCACAGCAATCACACTCAATTTTCCCCGAGAACATATAGTCATGAGTACTGTTCTTTCGTGATAAGCGTTTATTTTCTGTCAGCCTTTCTTGAGCAGTTTCCCATACTGAGCGCTCGATAATTGCAGGGCATGTGAGTTGCTCCCATGCAGAACGCGGATTTAGCACCTCCTTTTTCTTCCCTGTTACATGGTCTTTCTTCGTTGTTCTTCTGCCATAGTAGTAGACACCTGTGTAGGTTTCGTTATTGAGCATATAGCGAATGCTCGGTAATCCCCAGAAGCACGCAGGGTTACTCGTGCGACACTCTGAGACTTTTTTACCTTCTGCCTTTCTCTGCGCCACGACTTTGTCTGCTTTGGTTGGTATCTTCATCGCATTAAGGTGTTGTTGGATTTCATACGTTGTTAGGCGGTCATGTACAAACCAATGAAAGACCTTCTCTACAATGGCAGCTTCCTCTCGGTCAATGCTGATTTTCTGGTCTTTATCTATCGTAAATCCGTAAGGAGGATGTTTGCCCCCAACCCATTTTCCAGCTCGTACAGCTGCAAGTCTTCCTGCTTTTGTACGTTCCAAGATGCCATGACGCTCAAGTTCTGCACCCATTCCCATGCAGAGCAGTGTTGCTCTCGACATTTGGTTTTGTGTATTTATCCCCTCGGTCACTGAGATCAAACCAATGTCCATACTATGGAACTGATCTTCTACTTCTAACAGATAGAGCATCTTGCGAAAGAAGCGATCAAGTTTCCACACGAGTACCACATCAAACTCTCTGCGCTTGGCTGCCTCAATCAACTTGGGTAGTTCTTTCCGTTCTTGCAGGCGAGATGCGCCAGAGTAGCCAATATCTTTGTAGATGTGCTTTTGTATGACAGTAACGCCATTGCGTTCTGCCCACGTAATCATGTCACGCTCTTGGAATTGCGGTCCGTATTTTTCTCCCTGCTCCTCTGTACTTACACGTACGTAAAGGGCTGCTCTCTTTCCATGTAGAGGGTTAAGCTGGTGCACTGTGTTAATTTTTGCTGCCATTGCCGCGAAACGAAATGCTTTGTTTTGATGGTGGCTGCTTGTCAGCTTCTTCCATTATCAGGTCGATTACTTCGTCTATCTCGTCCTGCTGAGGTAGCTGATGCACATACTCAAAATCCCACTCTTCACGGGAGCGCCGTTTGCTAGCCTGCTTCCGTTTCATTCTTGAGGAGGTGGTAAGCAGTCTAAGAGGGTCATCTGTTCAGACGTATCAGAGTTGGACATCTTTGCTTTTTGGCTTTCCTCAGGCGATTTTTCCAAAGAAGTCCAAATATCATCCTCTTCAGACTTGGACTCCTTTACATCAACAGGTAAAGACCATATCCAATGCCCCTTACTACCTCCTTCTCGATTCGCCTGCACATTCAGTTCCTTCTTTGCCCTCTTTAAGGTGCGCTCCGATATACCAGCATGTTCAGCATCAGCCATCACGTCCTTTGCAGGTCGTGGTCTCTCGGCAAGTGCTTCAGAGAGAAAGTCCATTGCATTCTCCAAAGCAGTTCTCCTGCCGTCCTTGTCTGCTTTCAGCAGCCTCTCAACATCCACATCCACTTCGCCTTTCCATTTGAACTCTGTACCGCTGATTTCAAAAGCGAATGAAGGTGGTAGTGGGCACAGGTTGTTTTTTGTGCACACCATCACTCTTTCCTCTTTGTTGTCAGGACTTGTTCCAACAAGGTGAACAACCCTAGCAGCAGCCGTGTATGCGATAGAGCCTTGTCCACGATAAATTGTTTTCTCGCGTGCAGATTTGGTCAAGTGGCGAATGCAAACAAGCGCAATGTTATATTTTTCAGCAAGTCTTGTGAGCGGTGTAAGTACTCCACGCATCGCTGCATCTTTGTGCGTATCAAGCTGTGTTCCTAAGTAGGCATTCAATGGATCAACAATAACAAGTCCGTATTGCCCCTCTGAGAGAGCCTTATCAACAGCACTCAAGTCTTCAACGAGTGATAGGTGTCGCTCCTGCCCCTCGGAGTCTTTCACTGCCAGCAAAATACTCACTCTCTCTAGATTTGCACCCATGACCTCTAAACGAGGGCGAATGGTGTCAGCTGCACCATCTTCAGCAGCTAGTAACAGCACATCAGCAGGGATAATTTCCTTCCTCGGAGGTTGACCGGGGAAATGTGTGCCACATGTTACTGCTGAGGTAATCGCGAGAGATAGCCACGACTTTCCTTGTCCTGGGTCGCCTTCAATTATAGTTAATTTCCCTTTGGGAATGCGCTGAAACCAGAGCCAGTCTACTTCTTCCTTAATGACATCACAGATTTTCAGTAACACCGGTGAAGGGGCAGCTGATTTGCTGCCCCTCCTTGAGTTATGTTCTACATTCCCAGACATTTTTTGAATTGGGAAGTAGTTAGATATTTATACTTAGGGCGTCTCTTTGAACCCGTATATGCCTCGCACCAAGAGGGTTCAAAAGTGCAGACTACTATTAGAGGTTCTCCGTCTTGTCCTAGTCCTTGACCAGTATAAAAATTAACCATAGATAGTGTGGGAAAAAATTACGACCGCATTTTGGTCGTTTTTTCCCATGCAATAACTCCAGTTTTTCTACTCAATCCTCCCGTTTTTCTACTACGGGTAATAGGACATAACCAGTTTTTCCTTCATTTGTACGTCTTGATTTGATCAATTTATCTATACCTATAGACAGGTGATGCCCTGCTTTAATCGCTGATCTAACTTTGTAGCAGAACTGCTTAGCAGCCATGGAACTACTCCTAATGCCCATGTTTTCCATAATAAATTTGCTCAGCTGTTCATGCGGAATTGGAGTTCCAATGTTCTTATATAGCAAACGAACAAAATAATACATTTGTGTTGCTGGAGGGATGCTGCCAACACAATCAGAACCAACCATTACCTCTCCACTTTGTTCTCGGAAAGTAACAGCACCATGTATTCCTGAAACATGACTTTGTAGTACAGATGGCAAATCGATACCAGCATCGATGTACGCATTTACCATTACGTGTAGCTGCCTTGAGCACGGCTCATAGTTCAAAAGTATATTTTGATAATGCTGTAGAGCCTTTTCTGATTTTGGGTCTTTTTGTAGCTCAAGGAGCATTTTCTTAATAACAGGATCAGAAGTGTCTAAGTCGATAGGAAAAGGCATTGATATCTTCATGTCCTATCTATCGTGGTATTGGATGTTTTTAAATGCAAGTCTAAAAATTAGAGAGATGGAGAAAGAAAAGCAGAAGATATTGGAGCTCATTGAGGACATTTATGAGCTTTTACCAGAAGTAATCTAAGAGCTGCCAACCATCCGTGCGCATTCGAGATTATAAATTACGGAAGCAGCCATCCCTTTTGTACTCCTTCTACTTCAATTTTGATCTGCACATCTTCCGTAATGCCATACTGTTCACGAACATTGGCTTTGTATTCCTGAGTAAGTTCCTGATTTAGCTCCGAGTTTTGATCGATGTTTTCAGGTGTTGTTAGAGGGAATCTGCTGTCGGCATCACTGCGTGCTTTTCTTTCTGCTGAAACCAGAGTATCAAAAATTGTTCTACGCTCACTTTCAGACATGCCATTACGCACGTCTGGTTCCTTCTGCTGTGTCGTTTGCTCGATGCTTGGCGCGGGCTCAGCGTCTTCCCGAGTAAGTACATAGGTACAGCCAACAGGCAGTACTACAAGAGCAAAAATAGTAATAAGAAGTGATTGCTTCCAAGTAAGGTTAGTGGAGTCCATGGTAATAAAGGGGAAGTGATACAACAACGGATCACTTTTAACCTCTAAAGGGAGGTGCTCTGTGCTCCGTTGCACCAGCTAACCCTTCGGGCGAACCCTCCAGATAAACTGAACGAAGTCAGTAACACCCCCCTTTTGGGGAGCTTTCTGGAGGACGCGCAATTAGAGCGCGCCGTACGATGAGTTAACTGGTGCATGGAAATTATGCCTTAGTTTCGTGATTGCACAAATAAGTGCTGCACAATTAGCCATCAAAGTTGTTATAGAATCCCAAATTCGATACCATAATTACATGGGAACGCAAACTTTAAATCAGAACTTACACAAGGCAGGAAAAGCAAAGCAGGATGAGTTTTATACACAACTAACTGATATTGAAAAAGAGTTAAAACACTACAAAAGCCAATTTCGAGGCAAAGTAGTTTACTGCAACTGTGATGACCCATTTGAGAGCAACTTCTTTAAGTATTTCGCGGCTAATTTCAATGCACTTGGACTAAAAAAACTCATCACCACTAGCTACGTTGCGTCGCCGATTGTTGGTGGACAGTTACCTTTGTTCGATGTTGAGGGTCTAAAGCCAGAAGGTAAAGAGCCATTTAAAATTGAAATCAATGAAGTACGAGACATGGATTCTGATGGTGCAATTGGCTTATCTGATGTCGAGTGGCTACTTAAGCATGATGCTAATGTGGCAACGCCACTGAAGGAGAATGGAGATTTTAGAAGCAACGAATGCATTGAGCTGCTAAAGGAAGCAGACATTGTTGTTACCAATCCACCATTTTCCTTATTTCGTGAGTATGTGGCTCAACTGATTGAATACAATAAAAAGTTCTTAATTCTTGGAGATCAAAATGCTATTACCTACAAAGAAACATTCACATTTATCAAAGATAACAAACTATGGTTAGGTTATGACAACGGTGGAACTAAGTGGTTTCAAGTACCAATGGATTATGACATTCCGACTGAATCAAGAAAGAAAATTGAAAACGGTGTGAAATATTTTAGTATGGGAAGAATTTATTGGTTCACCAATTTGGATTGTACCAAACGACATGAGAGTCTGGTGATGTACAAAAAATACACTCCAGAAGAATATCCTCACTATGATAATTATGATGCAATCAATGTTGATAAAGTATCCGATATCCCTATGGACTATGATGGTGTAATGGGAGTACCTATTACATTTATAGATAAATACAATCCTGAGCAATTCGATATTTTGGGCATCACTTCTGGTAGAGATGAATTTGAAGCTACACCAATAATGCGATATATAAATGCAAAACAGATAAACAAAGACGGATCTGTTGCAAATGGAAGTAAGGCAAACACACGTGCTACCTTACTTTCTTCAACGAAACCAGAAGGAATATATTATACTGCTGACAACGTTGATGGATATCTGACGATCATTTACGCAAGAATATTAATTAAACGCAGACTATGAAAATTGAACTACATAAAATACCAATCCGTGAAGTGATTGCTGGCTACAAAGACAACTCTGAAGAGGGGGTGGCTGCTTATGATGGAAAGCTTGATATACGTCCAAAGTACCAACGAGAGTTTGTATATGATGGCAAACAGCGAGATGCTGTATTACAAACTGCCAAGCAAGGCTTTCCTCTTAATGTGATGTACTGGATGGTAAAGGAGGATGGTAGCTATGAAATGCTAGATGGACAACAGCGTACAATCAGCATTGGACAATATGTAAACGGAGATTTTTCACTTGATGACAGATTCTTTCATAACTTAACAGACGAAGAACAAAAGCAGATTATGGATTACGAACTGATGATATATTTTTGTGAGGGTACGGATAAAGAGAGGTTAGATTGGTTTAAAACCATCAACATTGCAGGTGAAAAACTTACAGACCAAGAGCTTCGTAATGCAGTTTATACAGGACCATGGCTATCAGATGCAAAGCTCAAATTTAGTAAAACTGGTTGTGTGGCATATCTTCTGGCAAACGATGGAGGATCACTTCTAAAAGGCTCACCGATTAGACAGGAATACCTCGAAACTGCACTATCGTGGATAAATGGCGGAGAGATTGCTGACTATATGGCTAAGCATCAACACGATAAAAATGCCAACGACCTGTGGGAATATTTCCGAGAAGTAATTGCATGGGTACGTGCTACATTTACCAATTATCGTAAAGAAATGAATGGAGTAGCTTGGGGGGTGCTCTATAACGAATTTAAGGATGAGAAGCTAGATACTAAAAAATTAGAGAAAGAAATAAAGGAATTAATGCTAGATGAAGATGTAACCAAAAAGTCTGGTATCTATCCTTATGTACTAACGAGAGATGAGAGGCATCTGAACATCCGTTCATTCAACGACAAAATGAAACGAGAGGCATATGAAAGACAAAATGGCATCTGTTCACTATGCAAAAAGAAGGAGGAGTGGCGTATTACAGATATGGAAGCAGATCATATTAAGCCGTGGCATGAGGGAGGGAAAACAATATCGAAAAATTGTCAGATGTTGTGCAAGCAATGCAATAGAACCAAATCTGGAGTGTAAAGACACATTCTTTGCTTGCGACACCTACGTCCAAATTATCATGTCTGTAACTGCTTCCCATCTCTACGCATATACCCAATGTCCGCACCGTGTGTGGAGGGATGCCAATGATGACCCAGAGCAAAAAGACCCTGTAAATGAGTTTGTGCAGCTTCTCTGGGAAAAAGGTACTCAGTACGAAAAGAAAATTGTAGAGGAGAATAGAGGAGCGCTTGAGTTAGTGGATTTATCAAAAATTCCAAAATCAGAAAGACTACAGCCAACTCTAGAGGCGATGAACAACAAAGCGCCGTACATATATCAAGGGCGCTTAGAAGCAGGAGAATTAGTGGGTGAACCAGATTTATTAGAACTGCAAGAAAATGGTGAATACATGCCTGTAGATATTAAGTCTGGCATGGGTTTAGAAGGGGAAGATGAAGAGTCTGACGGTAAGCCAAAGAAGCACTATGCACTTCAGCTAGCACTCTATACGGATGCACTACGGCAACTTGGCTTCGCAACGCACTTACTGGGTAAGATTTGGGATAGTAAGGGTGATATTGTCCTATACGACCTAAACGCGCCACAGGGTGTGCGTAACAAGCAAACATGGTGGGAGTTATACCAAGACACGCTGCCTGTTGTACGCTCCCTTCTGAAGAACGAAACAAAGACAGAGCCTGCTATGATAAGTATTTGCAAACTTTGCCAGTGGCAAAGTACATGCAAAAAACAGTGCATAGATAAGAAGGACATTTCTTTAGTACCAGAATTGGGAAGGTCGAAAAAAGAAGGGGTAAACACTATTGCATTGGATGTAGGAGAGTTAGCACGTATAGATGTTGATTCTGTATGTGATGCAAAAGGGAAAACGGGAATAGCAGGTATTGGGAAGTCATCACTTGAAAAGTTTGTAAGAAGGGCAAAGTTACAGGAAGAAAATGCAGCTGAGCCACTCATACTAAAACCCTATTTCTTACCAGATAAACCAATTGAATTGCATTTTGATATTGAGGCAGACCCCACACAGGATATTGTGTATCTACATGGTGTTGTAGAACGCAGGGGTGATATACAAGAGTTTCATTCCTTTGTAGCAGAGGAAGTAAGCGCAGAGGCAGAGAAAGATGCTTGGGTGCGGTTTTGGGAGTACTTCAAGTCCTTACCAAGAGATGATGTTGCGGTGTACTACTACAGCAAGTATGAGCGTACCCAGTACCGCTCATTGCAAAAGAAGTACCCCGATGTCATATCTGCAGAAGAGGTAGAAGATTTTTTTGATCCAGACTTTGCGATTGACCTGTACTACGACATCGTAAAGCCGTGTACAGACTGGGCAACATACAACTACTCCGTAAAAACACTGGCACAGTTTTTGGGCTTTTCTTGGCGCGATAAGAACCCTTCAGGCGCAGCATCTATAGAATGGTATAACGACTGGTGTAAGGATAAAGACCCAGTAAAGCTGCAACGCATCCTTGATTACAATGAAGACGACTGTATTGCGATGATATATTTAAAAGATAAATTAGCAGAGCTGAATAGGCAGTAAGTTCTACGATTGTTTTGATGCGTAGTCTGGTTTTTCTTCGTTGATATATGCATTCAGACCATCACCATTTTCTGCAAGTGATTTCATTTTTTCAATGCAATGGCTACCAGCACTTGCATAGGTATACAGATACATAGCTCCATCCTTGAACTGGATTTTGATATAGTCCCTGCCATTCTCGTATGCCGAGATTCCTGAGTCGTGATTTGGGTCAAAATAAGGCTTCATGTTAACCGAGGTTATTTCCCTCACTTTCATCCGGCATTGAAACAGGTGTCTCGAGTCCGTTGATTTTCCTTGAGTAGTACTCCGGATGCTTTCCTGCTTTTATATCCTTAACAAATTGTGCACGAGTTATCTTCTTGCCACCTCCTTTCTTTTGAAATTCGAGGTTACGACCAGTTGGTGATTCCTTTGTGACTTTCATATTTTTGCGTCCCATTTTTGGTTGATTGGTACTGACAAATGCAACCTGCATTTTATCAACTACATGATGTGGTGTCAATTCGTACACCATCGTCCTCATTTCTTAGCTTTCAGAAGTCATTAAATGCCTGTTGATGTATTTCGGAATATCCTGAAGAACTACAACCACTTCCTAAAACATTGTATTATAACAGACTCCTTTCCTGCCCTAATTATGAAACGTCGCAATCGTAAACATTATTTTTCTGCCAATGGTTTCTCTCCACAGACCAACAGAGCTGTAGGAAGCTTTCTCTACACAATCGTATTCCTAGCCACCTTCTATGTCTCATACAAAATCTGGGGAACAGATGTGTTTTCAGAAATTTGGTTTTGGTTATTTAACATATTCGCGTATTGGTTTGTAGGAGCTTTTCTAAGGTTTATTGGATTTTGGAAGTACTAAAACCAAGCAAAGAATGCGAGCGGTGTGCTCATAGGCAGGCTACGAAAGAACATGCATACAAGGTGATATTACATACTATGAATAATTATCTGCAATACCAATTTATTGATCTGGCAGATAAATATGATAACCTATTGGACAATCCATTATAGCTCGTAAGAGCCTGTTCTGTTCATTCACATCATGGAGGTTGTCACGATTCGATGGATGGAGTTTCTTTTGGATTCCACTGGAGTCTCAGCATGTCGGGAGATGCGCTTCGGGCGCTCGCCGTTAAGTTGGCTGTGTAGCTAACTCTTTAATAAAAAAAAAGAAGGTTCAAGGGTTTTCCCGACTCAGTGTTCTTCGGGGGGTTATTGCATCGAGTCGGGGATGAGACCTGAGCCTTCTTTGTGTTTGTATACCCCTCTACATTATGGTTACTTCTCATAAGAAACCGGCAATACGTCCTTCATCCGCACCTCCAAAAACAGAACGCCCTCCGACACTGGCGGGGGCACTAAAGGAGACTACAAATATTCTTGCATCTCTTGATCAAGTTCAACAGAGCCAAACCTTCAGGAATGGCGTGAGGATTTGTACGGCGCTGCTCGAAGTTATAAGTAACATCCTTCAACGCCCCCGCCCTTAACCTTTTCTACCATGATCTCTAAAGCACGCATGTTACGGCTATTGCGAGAAAGTCTTGCACTGAAGCAAGACAAAGTCGCACAACAAGCAGGCATTTCGCCTAGCTATCTTTGTCTATTGGAAAGCGGAAAAAAGGAAGCTAGCAATGATGTTTTAACAAAACTTGCACGCATTTATGGTGTACCAGTCCATTGCCTTCTATGGGATGAGGAAGCTATTGAAAATGCCAAAACACCAGAAGAAAAAGCTCTATTTGAGAGAATGAATAATGTAATGAAAGATCTACTTGTTCTTGTAATGCAAAGGAATGAGAAACGCGCTTAATTTTCAATTCCCAAACCAGATTGCACGTAGGCTAAAAATCAAGTCGTCAATGCTGCAAAACGCATTGCATAATATGACAGACTTGTATTGTCATCAGGAGAGAGATATCGATGGGAAAGTGCGTGATATTTACATGCCTTACCCTCCACTAAAAACTGTGCAGCGCAAATTGCATCTGACACTAAGAAAGATACCATTTCCCGCTGAGTTTATTGGAGGAATGCCCAAGCATTCTATTTTTGATAATGCAAGAAGACACGTTGGAAGGAATTTTGTCCTGAATCTAGATCTAAAGAATTTCTACCCTTCCATAAAACCTTCACAGGTAGAATCTGTCTTTCTCAGACTTGGATGCAACAAAGGTATGAGTAGGCTGCTAACGTATCTGACTACTGCAGATGGGCATCTGCCACAAGGATTTCCAACAAGTACCATGCTGTCTGCATTGGTACTCGTTCCTTTGGCAGATGACCTCAGAGCTTTATTACAGCCAAAATTCGTGTTCTCATTTTGGGTCGATGACCTCACAATTTCCGGAGACAGTGATCCTACCCCCCTCATTCCAGCAGTTCGTAAGTTATGTCGCAAGCATGGGTTTCGGTTGAAGGAGGAAAAGAAACATTTAGGTGTACGAGGTAAAGTTCCACAGGAGGTAACAGGCATCATTATCTCTGGCAAAGATTTCAGTCCTGCGAATGGTTTTCTCCCTCACACAAAAAACATGTTACGAGCTTTGAACAAGGAAGGTTGGGAGTATTTGAATACTATTGAAAGGTGGGGATGCACATCAAAAAGAGAAGTAACAAGTAGACTTAAGGGGCGTATTCGTTTCATTGGTCAGTTTGATAAAAGCAGGGCAGAAAAGTTGTATGATTCGTTGAATATGTAGATGTGACAATATATTTACAATGAGCTGTTTGCATGAGAGCATGTAAAACCTTTGAGCACTCAGATTGAACTACAAAGGCATCTCAAAGACAGGTCATACTACGAGGAATTGTATGACAAGATCACCATAGATCACTGCAAGAGATGGGAGGATTGCTATCGGAAGATGGACATAGACGATCTTTGTAAGAAGACAAAATCAACAAAGAAGGAGGCAATTAGCTCACTCAGTGGCTTCTGCAATATGCACATGTGGTTCGAGAAAGGTGCAAGAGCAGCAGAGAAAGAGGAGCGTATTCAGGAGTGGATAAATGCCGACAAAGCTCTTGATAAGCTCCTTGAGGATTCCATTGAGCCACGCACTTTCTGCACAAAATGCGACAGACTCATGCAGCTTCGTTACAAACGCGTGGAGAAGGACTATGACAATAGCAATAACGATAAAGTTATCTTCCTATTGCAGTGCCCAGACTGTGAGGGGCGCAAATGGGTGTATGAAGATGGCACAGAGCGTGAACCCTATAAGCGGTTGTGTGAGAAGTGCTCCAGTGAGATGGAGCATGCAGGAGAAAAGATGACAAAGAAGATGGTTAAAACAACATACAAATGTACAAAGTGTGAACACAAGGAAGTCGATGAGTTGGACTTGAGCGAAGAAGACCCAAAAGAGAAAGAAAAGGAGCTGGCAGAGTTTATGAAGGACAAGGCACGTTATTGCCTCGATGAGAAAGGGCTACAAGAATACAAAGAGGGAAGGGATAACTTGAAACGCATGGAGGAACTGGTAAAGGAATTTAAGAAAGACGATGACATACGTCCTCAATTAAAGGAGATAGAAAAACTATCAGTAGCTTCATTAGAGAAGAAGTTGAAGGCTACACTGCGCAGAAAGGGATTTGATAAATTGCGCACCTCTGAGCCGAAAGTGGACAAGTACATAACCGTGGACGTAAAGCTGAGAGATGCTAAAGAAGATCGTGAGGAGTACCAAAGCAAACAGGATTTGAAACATGCAGTCGAAAAGACGCTGGAGAAAACCAACTGGTCACTGATGACAACTGGTATCTCCTATCGTCTTGGTGTGCTGGAATGCAGCCTGAAAGGGCATGACTCCGAAGACCAGATAAAGGAACTGGTAAGATCACGAGAAAAGAAGGCTGCTAAGAAGCGGTAACTAGCTCTTTTTGTCTTCCTGTAGAGGATTTTTGTATGTTGAAGTCGGTCACCAACAAATAGTAACCTGAAACTCCCATGTCACCATTCGACTCGCTCCTCACTTCGTGAGTCGCTCGCTCATGGTAAACCACGAAAAATATTTCCAAGCGAGGCGAATGACAGTGAGCGAATCTGCCAAAGGCGGATGAGTCGAACTGCCTCTCCTTATACTCGCTCATGGTCCTCACCCTTCAACAAGCTCAGGGTTCGGGCCATCTCTTCGCCGAGGAGAATGACTCTAAGCGGAGCTGCGTAGCAGCGGAATCGAAATTTATATTTGCAATATGTAGACATGTACTTTAAAATGTACATGTATGAAAAGCGTATCTGCTACTAATGCACGGAATCAATTATTTGATCTCATTGAGCAGGCTGGTAAACCAGGTTCATTTATTTCTATTACTCATAGAGATTTACCAGATGTTGTTCTTATGTCCTATGACGAATTTGAGGGTTGGATTGAAACAATGGAAATATTGGCTAGTCCTTCGTTAGTTGAGCAAATTCAAAATGGTCTGAATGAAATGAGTGCAAAGAAAAAGACCAGTTTGGTCTCCATAAAAAAGAAACTTAAAATGTAAGTATGTATTTAGTTGAACTATCCAAAAGTGCTGAAAAATCATTCATGGGTCTCCATAAGAAAAATCAACTTAGAATAATTTCAGCATTGGAAGGATTATCAAAAGATCCTTTCATCGGCAAGAAGCTGCAGGGGCCATTAAAAGGCTTATGGTCCATTAGAGTTATACCATTGAGAGTCATCTATTTTATACGCAAGAAGACGGTGACAGTTTCAGTCGTAGCAATTGGAGACAGAAAAAATGTCTACAAAAAGCTACAGTAGTGTGATGGAAAGGTAATAACCAGAAAATCCCTCGTCACCAACAAAACCAAAACTGCCAGAACTCATTTTCTGTCATACTTCCTCTATGAGCTTTGTGCACTTACTCGTCATTCTCAGCGTGTTTGTAAGCATTGGAGGATCTACGGCGTACATACGAGATACGTTTAAAGGCAAAACCAAGCCTAACCGCATCTCCTGGACTATGTGGGCTGTAGCACCTCTTATAGGAACCGGCGCTGCACTTTCGTCCGGAGCAGACCCGTGGGCAACGGTAAAGATTTTTACTGCGGGTTTTTTGCCGCTGGTTATTCTCCTCTTCTCTTTTTTAAACCCAAAAAGTTACTGGAGACTTACACTTTTCGATTTGCTGTGCGGTTTCTGCTCTGTGTTGGCAATGCTCCTTTGGCTTGTGGTAGATAAACCCACCTATGCCATATTGTTGGCAGCAACCGGCGACGGATTCGCCGGTTTGCCGACCCTGCGGAAGGCATGGACACACCCGGAGACAGAAACAGGTATAACGTACATCATGGGCTTAATAAGCGTTCTTATCATCTTACCGTCCATTCCACAGTGGGATATACCGAATGCGTCGTTTCAGGTGTATTTAATTGGCATAAACAGTGCGCTCATTTTTGCAGTGTACAGAAAAAAAATGTTCCACGTACAAAGTGTATAGAAGAGCTTATTTCCTCCTCACTACAACCAGAGAAGTCACTGCATTCATCACAAAGGCGGTAAGAGCCATCATGGGGATGCTGATGTAGTTGAAACGGAAGGTGTACATCTTCTCGCAGGAAACTCCGCTTGCGTCACACGGAACGAGCGGGTCCGTAGGTAGCGCAAAGAAGGTAGCTTCTATTTGTTCCATGTAATGGTCGGCAGAGAGGATGGCACCAATAATACAAAGCACAAGGATGTACTTTGCTATGCCACGGTCACGCTTCCACAGAGCGACTGCGAGCAGAGGGACCTGGGGATACATAAAAATACGTTGGAACCAGCAGTCCTTACAGGGGGTCCAACCGGCAATTTCGGAAAAGAAGAGGCTACCGGAAGTTGCAATGGTGGCCACAACCAGCATGCACACAACCGCATGGCGCGAAAGGAAAGACCGCAATGTGTGTCTGTGCGTAATACACTCCAAAAGTACAAGAGCAATGAGGATGTCTCCCAGAAGAGTAAGAACAGAGAGAAAATCGACTATGGGGAATATGAAGTCTTCCATGTGAAGAAAATACTATCACCCACTATACACAGAGCGCCACAGCCAATTTTTGGCATATAAAAAAAGAAGCCCCGCTGGCCTTAGGTCCTTGGGGATCTTCCGAGAGGACGTTGTGCACGTTGTCCACTCGCAAAAGCATTGTATGCGAACTCTGTGGCAATAGCAAGAGGAAAGAGAGGTTTTTTATACCCTACACACCATCATTCCATGAGGGCTCCATTGACGTTACTTGCCTGCTAACGGCTTCTCTGTACAAGTGCAATGTCTCCCTGTTTATGGCAAGAAGTCTCTCTACGAGGAGAGAATGCTGATCCCCAATTTTTCGTCTGGTCTCTGCACCTTCTGCTGAACGAATGCTTCGGGAAAGTACCATGCGTCTGTCTAAGCAATCCGGTCCATCATTATTAATTTGATGAGCAATATCTCTGATCTCTGCAATGAGTTCACTGCAACGCTGCCAATTGCTCGTTTCACTTGCAAGTGCAGAAAGAACAGTAATCATTGCTTTGCGATAACGATCATCATGTGCACAACCGATGCTGACTCTATTCCCGGGAAGTTGTTTGCATAGAGGACGAAGAAGACCATGATCATCCCTCTGCAAGTTCATACTCATGTCGATATAGATCCGCAACTCTGCTAGAGTGACATATGCCTCATCATGGTGTAACCGACACTGATGCGCTCCTGCACCAGCTTGATCAGCTGCTTCCAGGAAGGCTATAACGCGATCATTGACGCTCATATAAAGTATATTAAGATAAATATCTATATTTAGTCAAATATTCGCCGGAGAATGTTCTGGCGGTGGTTATAGTCTATCCTTGATAAAGGATTACATCCTACACATCTTCTTGAGTCTCTGTTTCTCTGCCTTCGGAATGTCTAACTGCTCTATGAATTCAACAATGTCATAGAGGGTCACTTTCTCCCCTCTTGTGAGCTTTTTGAGCTTTTCGTAGGCTCCTTCCACACCATGTTTCCGCAGCACCATCTGAATGGGTTCTGCGAGGACTTCCGGATGTGCATGGAGTTCCTGTTTTATGACTTCTCTATTTGCAGAAATTTTGCCAAGACCTTTCTGCAGAGATTTCACTGCAAGGAGATGGTAGCCAAAGGCTGAGCCGATGTTCCGCTGCACCGTGGAATCACTTAAATCCCGTTGCAGACGGCTTACGGGCAATTTCTCTGCAAGATGCCCGAAGAGCGCTGTGGAGAGACCAAAGTTCCCCTCTGCATTCTCAAAATCTATGGGATTCACCTTGTGCGGCATGGTGGAGGAACCCACTTCGCCCGCAATAACTTTTTGGGAAAAGACACCTCGGGAAATGTACATCCAAGCATCACGGCTACAGTCGAGAAGAATAGCGTTGATGCGGGAGAGGATGTGACTCAGCTCGGCAAGATCATCATGCGGGTTAATCTGTGTGCTATTTGTGAGGGGATGGAGCCCGAGCGAACGCACGAACTTTTGACCAAACTTCTCCCACTTCACATCGGGATACGCCGCCTTATGTGCGGCGTAATTGGCTACAGCTCCTCCGAATTTGCCCTGCATGGTAAAGTTCTTGAGCTGCTCCTCCTGCCGCCTGAGGCGATCTACGAAGACAGCCATTTCCTTCCCCAGAGTTGTAGGCGTAGCCGGCTGACCATGTGTGAGGCTGAGGAGTGCAATACCCGACCAGCGACGGGCCAGACCATGTAAAACACCAATGATGACTTTGAGCTCAGGGAGTATTACCTGCCGGAGTGCATCGTGCACCATCATGCCGTACGAGAGATTGTTCACGTCCTCACTCGTCAGCCCAAAATGGATGAACTCAGTCTGTTTTTTTACACCTGAAATGGAACCTACTTTTTCTTTCAGGTAGTACTCCACCGCCTTTACATCATGATTGGTTTTGCCCTCTATGGCCTTTACCTTTTTAGCTTCTGCAAGGGTAAAACGGGAGATGATGTTCTCCAATGCATTCTGTTGTGCTTTGGTCAGTTTTTTGAGATCTCGGATGCCGGGCTCGGCCGCAAGGGCCTGAAAGTATCGCACTTCCGTACGCACACGGTATCGCGTGAGTGCTTCTTCACTGAAAAAAGGCCGCAAGGCCTCTGTCTTCTTCTGGTACCGGCCATCGAGCGGACTTAAGCTCTGCATTGGCATACAGCATAGCAATAAGAGAGAAATTCCCCAATAGTTTGCCTAGCTTTTTAGCGTTACTAGCTTGGTTAGCTTAGCTAGCTTGATTAGCTCCATTAGGATTTCATTTTTAGGATCTTCTATCCTTCCTTGCGGAGAGAACAAATGACACAAGGAACAATGGAAGAAGCCAGAAGCTAACCAAGCTAGTGAAGCTAGACAAGCTATTGTTCCTGATGCCACAGGCGTCTGTTCCGCTCTCTTCTTAATTTCTGTTTTCCGTAAAAAGGCGGCTTCCGGGGGTTAAAATCTTCATCGGTATACCGAGGTTCCCAACCGAGTAATGCTGCTTCGTGAGTTTGTGGATTATGCCTTGAAATACAGTAACCGGACGCATAGTTACCGGGTACCTCATCCACAGTAATAGCATGTTCCAGGCACTCTCCGAGATCCCGGGGATGTGTTAATACTCCATTGCCTGTGGGCTCTTCAGAGTTCGGTTGATTGCCATAAAAGACACCGCCAAAACACACGCAGATTACTTCCAGACCAAATTGTGCACAGTACTTCCCTACTTCTTCCAGCATGACCTTTTCGTGTCCGTACCCACAAAAAGGATGAGGGATGGTATGGGTAGTATAGAGTCGCTTGCGAGGACTTTGGCGCTTTGCAAAATCATCTCTATGTACGGAGCTCGCCATAACAACGCGTTTTACACCTGCCTGCATGGCCGCCCTGTAAGCATTGATCGCCATGATAACGTTCTTCAGGTCTATGGAATGCACTGTCTGGCAGTTGTCGAAACGAGGGTCGAATGCCAGGTGTATGAGAACATCGTTACCGGAAGCCGTTTCAAGCATGGTATCGTAACGCGTGAGATCAAAGGAGGGATCTACGGCTTGCCCCAAACGTGAAAGATTGAGATCCGGGTACAGTGCCCTGTAGAGGAATTCTCCGGGTGACTCATCGGCAAGCAGAGCTTGTATAAGTAACTGTGTATTGAGCAGATGATGATGAATACAGTTGTAGGCAAGATTGGGATCTTCTTTACGAGGGTCAAAATCCGGTGCAAACATCACATCTGTTCCCCGCAGATTGTAACCCCCACGGGGAAGTTCATGTGCGGCCATCAGGCCGATATTGCCCGCAATACCTGTGACAACAACATTGTTTACACGCTCATGTACCCCTTCCTGCTGACTGGAAAGAAGAAGAGGCATGGGATGCGTACCCGCAAGTCGTGGATGGTAGAGAAGTTCCGGCCCCTGTATTTCCGAAGATGGGCTGTGAGAAGGCATAAGGGGAGAAAGATACCGTTCGGAGAATGAGGTGTAAAGGGTGTGTGTTTGCTGTTTTGTTTTGACCTCACCCCTAACCCCTCTCCTCCCCTGCCTTATTCCTACCAGGAGAGGGGGATGTTTTTGTTTTGTAGTTGTTTGTTTTAAAAAACAGTTCCTCCCCCCTCTCCTGGAATGCAATCGTTTTTTGCAAAAACAATAAGAAACCTCACTTCTCCTCACACTCCATGGAAGTGGAGGAGAGGGGGGCAGGGGGGTGAGGTCGGGATGAGGTCTAAAAAACCCCCGGAATAAACCTCCACCGTACCTGTTTGCAATACGCCATATATGCAGGATCTGCCATAAGGTGACGCTCTTCTGTAAGAGCACGGAAGAAGTAGATCGTGGTCCACCCGAGCAGAGCCACCATGCCTTCCCACAGACGACCGGAACCAACGAAGAAGGGAATAGATGTTATCCACCACCCCAGAATCTTACCGATGTACGCAGGATGCCGCACATAGGCATAGGGACCCCAGGATACAATCCCCCGATTGGTAAGGTTGCTGCACCGCGGGCCGAGGGCCAATGTCGCCCACAGGTAGATGAAGAGAAAAATAAGCGCGAGAATACTCATTACATATGTTGCTTCAACAGTGGGAAGATGTGCAGAATTATCGGCGGTCCAGATGAAGTATTTGTCTGTAATGCCATTGAGTGGCGGGTAGCAGGCAAGTGCAATCAGCCAGCCGAAGAGTGTAGGCTCTACCGAACGTACCTCGTTTCTGGCAGCGGGATACTCCACGCTGTAACCAAAGATGAAGTAACAGGTATCTATGAGTAAAAAGAGTGCCATGAGAAAGGGGAAAACCCCATCTAACAAACGCAGGGATGTATCGGCAAACGTTCCAATTTGCCCCCAGTAGTACTGCACATTGAGCCAATTGCCGAAGGAAAAGTTGATCATAATCGGCAGGAAATAGAACTTTACGATCAGGAAGAGAATGGCTGTCTTTTCTTGCCTGGTCATACCGGGAGAATTTGTTCGCTGCAGGGGAAAGCGGCTCAAATATTGCCAACCCTCACGCATGTAGCGTGCGAATGCCCGAAGGGCAATAAGCCCTTTGCTCTCCAACCTGCGTCTGGAACCGGGTAAAAGCAGCTCCAGAGGCAATGCCAGAACAATGTAGATCCCGAACATGGTCACAAGAGCCTCCTTCGTTTGTGCGGTGAGAAAATGCGTGTAGTAGTTATTGGTATGAAAAATGTAGAGTGCACAGGAGTAGAGGAAAATGTTTGCGATGTAGCTTATACAAAGTTGCCGAAACTCCTGAGAAGTAATACGGTGCATGGAAGGAGTGTACGAAAAAGCACAAGAAGTGCCAATGGAGATTCGCCCGGCCAGCTCCTTTGTTTTTATGAGCTTGATTAGCTTGGCTAGCTTCTGTCTTCTGTGATTGTTCCTTGCATACTTCAGTCTTTCTTCATAAGGAAGATACACGTTCTAAGGAAGACGAACCCTAATGAAGCTAATCCAGCTAATCAAGCTAGTGCAGCTAGGCAAGCTAGTAACGCTATTTTCCATCCTTCGCATTCCTCTTCTTTCCCGCAAACACTTCCTCAAACTCCTCCAGACTCATCGTCTCCTTTTTAAGGAGAATAGCCGCCAGTTCATCGAGTTTCCTGCGGTGCTTAGTTACAAGATCCTTTGCCCTCTTGTACTGAGCAGCAATGGTCTCACGGGTAAATTCATCGATGTGCTGGGCCATCTGTTCGGAGTAGTTGCGTGTGACAGCGGGATCCACACCCAGGAACATGGTGCCCTGTTTTTCGCCGTAGGCCACTATACCGAGATCATCGTCTCCCATGCCGTAGTGCATAGCCATGTTGCGGCAAATGAGGGACGCTCGCTCTATGTCGTTACTGGCACCTGTGGTGATTTCGTTAAAAATGATTTCTTCTGCGGCACGGCCCCCCAGCAGTCCGCAGACTTCATCCAGAAACTTGGCTTTGCTTGTAGTGTACTGATCTTCCTGCGGGAGGAACCAGGTCACACCGAGCGCAGAACCACGTGAGACAATGGAAATTTTGTGCAGGGGGTCGCTCTCCGGACACAGGTAACCCACAATCGCATGCCCGAGCTCGTGGTACGCCGTAATCTTCTTCTCCTTCTCGGTAAGCTTGCGGGACTTCTTTTCGGAACCCAGTGTCACCTTTTCCACGGCATCTATGAGATCCTGGTTGGTGAGAGATTTGCGCCCACGTTTGGCAGCAAAGATAGCTGCTTCATTTGCAATATTTTCAAGATCCGCACCGGTAAGTCCCACAGTTTGCTTGGCCACGCTTTCCAGATCCACAGTCTTGGTCGATTTCTTATTGCGCATGTGAACTTCTAAAATCTTCTCCCGGGCTTCTATATCGGGTTTGTCTATAAAGATGCGGCGATCAAAACGACCCGGACGCAGCAGAGCCTGGTCCAGCACATCCGGCCGGTTGGTGGCAGCCATTACAATCACATTTGTTCCCTGCTCAAACCCGTCCATTTCCGTGAGGATCTGGTTGAGGGTCTGCTCGCGTTCATCGTGCCCGCCGCCGAACCCCGCACCTCCACGTTGCCGCCCAACAGCATCTATTTCATCAATGAAGATGATGCAGGGTGCGTTTCGCTTTGCTTTCATAAAGAGATCGCGCACACGGCTGGCACCTACACCCACAAACATCTCCACAAATTCCGAACCGGCTATGGAGAAAAACGGCACACCTGCTTCTCCTGCCACAGCACGAGCCAGCAATGTTTTCCCTGTTCCCGGAGCACCCACGAGCAGTACGCCTTTGGGAATCTTGGCACCGAGGTTGATGTACTTTTTGGGATTTTTGAGAAAGTCGACCACTTCCACAAGATCTTCCTTTGCTTCTTCTGCACCGGCAACATCTTTGAAACGGGTGGCAACCTGCTTGGCATCCGCAACACGCGCACGGGATTTGCCGAATGAGAGTGCATTACTCTGGCTACGGGCAATACCCCGGAAAAGCCAGATGATGCCACTGAGCACCAGCAGGAAGAAGAGGAGATCCGGCAGAACGGCCAGGAAGAGATTTTCCGCTTCGCGATTTTCCACTTCCACGACCGTCTTGTTCTGCGGATCGTTCCATCCAAGTTGCGAAACGCTGTCACGTGCTTCTTTGTAAGACTGTACGGCAGCACCGCTGTGTGTGACGGCAAATACTTTGTTATCCCGAATGAGCACCCTCTCAAAATCCCCTGCGGTGTAGCCCCGTGTAATCTCGCTGATGGGCACTTCTTTCGCATCAGCGAATTGCTGGTCTTCTTCCCGTGCCGGCCCGGTAATGGAGTACACGGCCATAAAGAACAACACAACGAAAAGAAGCAGGCTGAGGAGCCACTGTGGTCTGTTACGTGGTGCTTTAGCGGGGGCAACGGGCAACGGTATGTGCGTAAGGAATTACAGGATAACAGGATAGCATTGTCTTTGTGTTTTAGAAACGAAGAGTAGAGAAATTTATGTGTCGTCTATCGTATGTAGTATGTCGTATGTGGTATGTCGTATATGGGTTTTTTCACGTAGACATACGACATACCACATACGACATACTTATGATGATTTCTTCTTTCGCTTGAATCCCATACCGGCAGCAGCTCCTGCAATCATGATAAGAAGAACAATCAAGTTGCGCTAACAACTCGCCTGTACCCTTCTTTGCCTCAAACTTTCCTCCCAAAAAGACACCTACCATTCCCCCAAAGAGGAGAAGGGAGGTGATAAGAAGGAAGAAATATCTTTTAGACATAGGAATACCCTAGAGGGTAGCATTTGGAGGGGGTGCGAATAAAGCTGGGATGGTTTCCCAAAGGGTCGCACTTTGCATTACAATGCCCGCATGCATTTACGAAGTGCGCTAAAAAAGCCCTCCGTACGCAAAGGGCTGCTCTTCACCGGATTCGTTCTCTTCCTCTCGTACTTTACTTACGTACACGGGTACCGCACACCTGCGAGCTTTTTCTGGGATGAGAACTACCATATTCCCAGCGCACAAAAGTACCAGAGCGGCACATTCTTTATGGAACCGCATCCTCCGCTGGGAAAAATGCTCATTGCCCTTGGGGAAGTAATAGTGGACGCAAATCCTGTGGATAACCAGATGCTCAACAACGACTATGAAAAAACCATGCCGGAGGAGTTCTCGTTTGCGGGTTATCGTCTTATTCCGGTACTGATGATGTGGCTCACAGCCGCACTTATGTTCTGGATCTTTTTCCTTATAGCCAAAGACTGGTTCATGGCAACTATGTTGAGTTTTTTGTACATCTTTGATAACGCCCTGATTGTGCATAACAGAGGAGCGATGCTGGATGCACCCATGATCTTTTTCTGTGCAGCCATGATGTTGCTCTTTCTGCTCATGCTGCACTGGAAGGAGAAACCAAAGCCATTCAAAATCTGCGCCCTGCTCTACGGTGTAAGCCTCGGACTGGTTATGGCCACCAAAGTGCTCGGCCTCATTATGATTTTACTGGCACCGTCACTTTTGCTTGGACTGTACCCAAAAGTACGCCAGTGGTTACGCTTTTTGGGAA
>PFDR01000059.1:58017-63787 GCA_002772545.1 Candidatus Peregrinibacteria bacterium CG10_big_fil_rev_8_21_14_0_10_49_10
AGGAAGAAGGTTTCTACCAGGCATCGGATGCATACAAACTGCTTCTCTTTGAGGGAAAAACCCGCTCCCCCCTGGCCTTCCCCACCATGTGGAAGGACTCGATGAAGTACCTCAGACACTATTCCGGTGGTGTGCCACAACTGGACCTGTGTAAACCCAACGAGAATGGAAGCCCCTTCTTTCTATGGCCGATAGGCGGGCGCACCATTAACTACCGATGGGAATCCAAGGGTGCAGATGCCTACGGCTACCTCTACCTGGTACCAAATCCCATTGCGTGGCTTGCAGGTTTACTGGGAGTTATACTGAGCGCTGCTCTTCTGCTTTCTTCGGTTATCCACCCACTCAAATCGCCTCTCAGGCACCGCTATCTTTTGAGTGTTTTCCTGGGTTTGTACATTTCCTACATGGTCGCCGTGTCGCAGATTCACAGGGTGATGTACCTCTACCACTACTTCATTCCCCTCCTCATTAGCTTTGTGCTTTTTGCACTGGTGTGCATGGAAGTACGGACGCTCGGGAAATGGAATGTGAGTGAACACGCCCGGGGACTCATGATGGTGATTTTTGGGCTACTCGTGTTTGGAGCATTTCAGATCTACCGTCCCTTTACGTATAATCTTCCACTTACCTCACAGCAATTTGAGCACCGAAACCTGCTCCGGCTCTGGGACATGCATTGTATCGGCTGTGAACGAAATAAGATGTTGGCAGAACCACGAACGTGCGATGCGCAATCATAGACTCCTCCTTAACTGAACAAGTTCCCGAAACATTCTCAAAATAACTCCGGGGTTTGATCCCGTAGGAGCTCCTGCCGTGCGTGGATAATGATCAACAGGCACCTGAAAGAAAGGAATTCCCGCTTTTCGGAGACGAAAATACATCTCCCCGCAGTAGAGAGCTCCTGTGCCATGTATAGGACGAATGGTCTGCCACAAACTTCGTTCAAAGAGAACGAGCGCGCAGTTTACATCCGTCTTTTTTACACCGAGGATCGAGCGCATGAGGAGACCGTAGAGCCAGGCATTCAGCCTCCGGTTCCAGGGGTCTGCCCGTTTTTTCCGCACACCTGCTACCAACCGGTATACGGAAAGATGAGGAATGAGTGCAGCCAGCTCTTCGGCATGAAACTGACCGTCGCTGTCCATAAAGCCGATGTACTGTTTCTGTGCGGTATCACAACCGTCACGAAGTGTGGCTCCATACCCTTTATTCTGTTGATGCGTCACAATGCGTAAAAATGGAATCTCCTGTTCCAATTGATCCAGAATATCTGCTGTTCCATCGGTGGAACCGTCATTCACCACAATGATTTCCCCCTCTACTCCGTCTGCCAAAAACCAAGAAACAACGTCACGAATAGTGCGCTCAATATTTTCTTCTTCGTTAAAACAGGGAAGAACAAGGGAAAGTTCCATGCGTAAAACAATACTCGAGTTAGGAGCGTTGCAACAATGAAAAGCCTTTCAATCGTTCGCTCGTTCTCTTGTTTACTCGTTGAGTAGCGTAACGAGCCAACCAGCGAACGAGCGAACAGGTCAACGTTATTGAATGTATCCCATCGCTTCCGCCTTCTCAGCACTCTCAAAATAAATGCGATTTTCCGGTGTAATGCTCTGCCCTGCAGCAACAAGAACGGGGTAGTACTTTTTACCTCTTTTGGAGGCCACAAACTGCATGCCCTGCGGAACGAGTACACTCATCTCATTTACAATCAACGGACCAGGATCCACCGAAATTGTTCCTCCTGTATTTGCAAGCACTTCGTTCTCTCCTATCCACAGACGCACATCACCTTCCAGGGATCCTACAATCTTTCCGTCACGTATGCCTTCCAGAACCACTACCGCCTGCTTGGGTCGCACATCATCTACCACCTGTATGGTCGGAGCCATCTCCATAGATCGTTTTATATGCACTATACGACCAATAAGGAAACCAAAGATCGTTGCAAGAAAAAGTGCACCGATCATCGGGAAGCATTTAAGCCTCTTACTATTGAAAATATCAGGCATACAAAAAAGGGAAAGAGTATAACTCCTCCCTTTTGATAAGTAAATATTACTTTACATATTATATTACTCAGGACTACTGACCTCCACCTGCCACATCCCCAGTGGGAGCAGCCGTTGCCGGTTGCACCTGTACGGGAACAACATCCACAATAATTCTCTTATTCGGGTCATAAAGAATAGCTCGTTCAGCAGTGACTATGAGGTAAAACCCATTTTCTGCCCTTGCGTAGAACGGATTCCTTTGCCGCAAGGTATCTACATCAATAATGGTTGCGACTGTGGGTTCTACGTCTTCGGGAATGGCAATAAGCTTTCGTACATCACGAATGATGCGTTGTGCCACTTCTCTATTCTGCTGCGTATTTCCTGTTTGCAACTGCTCCAGTTGCACAGAAAGATTGCGGAGCTGGTCTTCAGCTTTACGGCGTTGCATATCCAGAACAAAAACCAATGCGAGCAACGCTAGAATAACGATGGTAACCAGAGCTTTTCTGGAACCTTTTTTTCCTGCTCTTGAAGACAGAGATCCTATTTCTTCCATGGGGAGTGTGGGGAAATTACATTGCACAGGCTACGGAGAACTGGCCAGAAACGCAAGAGGGCTATGCCTTAGGCATCTCCGTATTTTGCGGGGCAGCTTCTTGCTGGGCAGAGCTTTCTTCGGGAAGAGGAGAGGACTCCTGTATCGGTGTTACAGCTTCCTGTGTGGATCCTGTTCCTTCCTCCTGTATTACATCAGAACCTGTGCTTACTGTTTCTATGGGTTCTGATGGTTCTTCAGGAATGACCTCGGACTCATCTACAGTAGAACCGGAAGCGACCTTCTCTTCCACGGGTAGAGAGTTACCGGATCCTGTGTCAATAGAGGAAACATCGGAAGATCCACTCCCCGTTTCCGGAGCAATCACTGTTTCACCGGATCCTGCCTCAGGCTCAAGTTCATGGAGGACTGTACCCGAACCTCCCTGTTCCTGCTCTCCTGTGGAGAGAATTGTACCGGAGGCAACATCCTCCTCTGGAGGCTTTGGAGCATCTGCGTCTTCTTGTTCCTCAACCATATCCTCCGCCTTCACAAGAACCATGGTGTACCCATCCGGTAATACCAGTTTGGTAAGTGCATTGGGATCCCAGAGGAATTCGATGAGGAGATCGGGGTGTGTCCAGAGATCTTCATCGTGGTAGCGTCTGCAGTTAAACGGCTGTCCGGTAAGGTCCAGAGGTGCCTGATTGCGGATGCATTGGTTCCAGATACTGCTGGAGCTCAGGGGGTAACCCAGTTCATCGACTGGGAAATCACCCTTACTGAGCGACTGTGCCTTGGTTGCACCTGTAAATGTCAGTGGCCGGTCAGGCACCAGTGCTACCCAGGAGAACGTTATATCTCGCAAGGCAGGCTGAGCTAATTTGATGGTAAAGCCGCTCAGTGTGGCTTTGGAAACCCCAAAGAGCACCGGCTCATCCGCAGAAGCACTCACAATGGGAGGATATCCTGTAAAGGGTGTTGTGAAGCGCACAGTCACAGCTGTTCCTGTTTCCGGAATAACGGCGTACCCTGCTTGGTTGCGGTTTACAACCAACGAGCCGGAAACGCTCAGATTGCCCATAACATCTACATCACCCAAGAAACGTGCCAACCCTCCTATGGTGATGTCACCAAGCACAAAGAGTGCATCACGAACGGTCAGCTCTCCAAAGTCCACCACAGATCCGGATCCACCTACAACATACTGACTCAGATCCACTTCTTTTCCGTGTAGGAGCAAGCGCCCACCTACAGAAAGGTCTCCGCTGATATCTGCGTCGTCAGAATGCATTGATGCTGCTTTTAGTACACCGCCCACCTCCAGAGACCCGCCAATGCGTGCTCCGCTCTGCGTGGAAAGCGATCCTGCAGCAAGATACGATGTCTGTATGTCCTTTAAGACCTTAAGAGAACCTGAGACTTCCGCTGAATGCCGGAACGCAACATTGCCCGCAAACTCAGCGGCACCGGCATGTAACCCTCCGGAAATGGTTGTGTCTTCTTTAAATTCTACGGGATCAAACCATGTGCCGGAAGCAAACGGCAGGTGTGCACCTGTGGCATTGGAAAGCGCCTTTTGAATAGCGGTATTGATATCCAGCGAATTAACCTGGCGGCCGATCTCCTCCGAAATGTCGTCCTCGAAGGAAAGATTTTTCACAGCATCGGAAATGAGGATGGAAACTTCATCTTCTATTTCCATAGCAGCAACAGTTTCTAGTACCTTCTGTTCCACGGTCTCCACCGTAACCGAAGAATTCTTGCGGGCTATAAGGACATTTATTCTGCCATCGCCAACCGCATGTCCTTCCAGTGCCACACCCACAGTCGGCTCTCCTGCATTTGCCCGTCTTGCATATCCGCTTCTGTTTGATGATGTGAGCGAATCTCCCGGGCGAATAGGACCGTTTTCATCAGTCACATAAGCAGCAACCTGACCAATGAGACCAATAAGATAGTGGTGCGGAGGTGTAATGCCATCTATGCCCCAGAATCTGTTTCCAATAAATGCAGCCTGATCTGGGCTGGAAACCACACCCATCAGGTTGCCATCTGCATCATTCTCACAACGATGGACTGAGTTATTGCGGGTAACATCTATACAAACAAGTTCCCCGTGCGCAAGAATATCCCTGGAGTAGAACCACTCTGCATAGTCCGCACCGCCGCCGCTAAATGTTCCATCGGCATATGCATTACCGGACGTCGTAAACCTGAAGATGTTCTGATCAAAACCACTCTGTGCAGGATCGCTTGTAACAATCCGGAACGCGTTTTGGTTCAAAATACTCGAATTAGCCTCTGTGCGTAGAACGAGTTCGCCGGAACCACGGTAGCCCGATCGGAATAGTTTCACATCAAAGTATCCGTTGTAACCGAATGCAATGTGTGGACTCGTACCGGTTCCGGATCGCGAACTACCCTGTGGAGAGTCCAAAGCCAGAACAGCCGCACCGGAAGCAAAAATGTACGCACCAGTTTGTCTTTCTGCGGCAACAATAACAGCTGCACCCAATCCTACCTTTGCAGAAGATTTTATAATGAGTTGCCCACTAGACGTAAGAATGTCCTGTGCATGAATGCTCGCACCGGACATCACACCACCCACCTCCAGAAGCACACCTGCCTGAACGGTCTGAGTACCATTTCCTCCATTCATAATCAGCAATCCACCGGTCATGGTGTCCCCTCCTGTGCGAACGTAGTAATCCACATTGGGATTCCCACCGCCGGACTGATCTATACCACAACTAAATTGTCCGGTTGTAACATTCCAAAGCAGCTTACTGTTGGTAGGATCATCACAGTCATACAGGCCTGCACCATAGAACGTCGCTCCGGAGAGCGTGCCATGGATAGTTGCATTCCCTTCAACAATCAAAGCTCCGGAGGTAGTGAGGAGATCTTGTGCATGAACGGTTGTTCCGGAGAAGGTATCAAAGTCGAGGAGAGAGCCGGTGAGGGTGGAGTTGAGGGTGAAGACCGTTCCGTTGAGGGAGAGACCCTGTCCTGCGGTGAAGCTGGCTCCTCCGGTGTTGTCATCACTCCAGCTGAGCTGACCGTTGGCATCGGTCTTGAGGACTTTGCCAGAACTTGATCCATCATTGGTGGGGAAGGTGTAGGTGATGCCTCCAATGGTGAAGGTAGAGCCGACGGTGAGAGATCCATTGAGAGTCGTAGCACCCTCGACGATCAGAGCTCCGGAGGTAGTGAGGAGATCTTGTGCATG
>PFDR01000051.1:0-357 GCA_002772545.1 Candidatus Peregrinibacteria bacterium CG10_big_fil_rev_8_21_14_0_10_49_10
GGCCACTTTTTCCGCCGAATCGAATGACAGTGAGCGAACGTAGCGTAGCGAAGTGAGTCGAACTGCCCGCGCTACGCGCCTCACTTATCATTATCTATTCCTCATTATGAATCCTCTCAAAAGCACAAGACCCTGCACATAAAAAAACACCCCTCATCCACTCTGGATGAACGGGGTGTTCAAGCGCGGTAAGAACTAGCGCTTTTTTTTCTTGCTGGCCTTTTTCTTCGTCTTGCGTGCTGTCTTTTTAGCAGCGCGCTTTTTTGCCGGCTTCCTCTTTGCGGCCTTTTTCTTTTTTGCAGCCATAACGTAACGGGGGAAATAAGTAAGGGAAGTACGTTGGAGTGAATTGTACTT
>PFDR01000051.1:404-29183 GCA_002772545.1 Candidatus Peregrinibacteria bacterium CG10_big_fil_rev_8_21_14_0_10_49_10
AAATTATGCTCTTTTGAACAAAGAGAAAAATGCACGATGTTTTCTTTTCGCTTAGGAAAGCGATAAAAATAATGCACACTGCACAACCTACATTCGCATTCTGCGCGCATACTTTTTTATTTTTTCTTATACATGTTTCAACCAGTGTCCCATTTTTTCTTTTTTCGTGCGCAGGTACGTGCGCTGCTTTGGCGTCAGTGATTCCACTTCGAGCGAGCACTGTTCCACAACATGCAACCCGTACCCGTTGAGTCCTGTTATTTTTTTGGGATTATTGGTGAGGAGTCGAATGTTACCGAGACCAATGTCTTTGAGGATTTGCGCACCTATGCCGTACTGACGTAGATCCGAAGAGAATCCCAAGCGTTGATTGGCTTCCACAGTGTCTAAACCGGTATTTTGCAGTGCATACGCATGAATCTTATTGATGAGCCCAATGCCACGACCCTCCTGCCGCAAGTAGAGCAATGCACCCTTGCCTTCCTGCTCTATTTTTTCGAGCGCAAGGTTGAGTTGTTCACCGCAGTCGCAGTGCACGGAGCCGAACGTATCGCCGGTAAGGCACTCCGAGTGCACACGCACCAGAGTTGGTTCCGTGCCGGTAATGTCTCCCTTCACCAGCGCGACGTGCTCCTGATTGCTGAGGGTATCTCTGTAGACAAGCAGACGCCATGCACCTGTTTCTGTTTCCAATTCTGTCTCCGCTTCTCTGCGTACAAATACTTCCCTGCGGTGACGAAATGCAATGAGATCTTCTATGGAGATGATGGGAATATTATGTTCTTGCGCAAAGTCCGTGAGCGAGGGTACTCGCATCATGGTGCCGTCGTCGTGCATGAGTTCACTCAGTACTGCGGCGTGTCGCAGGCCCGCCAACGTGCAGAGGTCCACCGAGGCCTCGGTATGTCCGGCACGCACAAGGACTCCACCTGCACAAGAACGTAACGGAAAGATGTGTCCCGGTCTGCTGAGATCTTCAGCTTTTGCCACTGTGCTTACAGCGGTTTTTACCGTGTGAGCTCTGTCCTTTGCAGAGATGCCTGTGGCCACACCTTCCGCCGCCTCCACACTCACTGTAAACGGTGTGCCGTACTTTGAAGTGTTCTGCCTGACCATGGGCGGCAAATCCAGCTGGTCGGCAATCGCATTACTCATAGGCAGACACACCACTCCTCCGGTATGACGGATGATGAAAGCCATCTTCTCTTCTGAAATACAATCTGCAGCCAGCACAAGATCACCTTCGTTCTCGCGGTTCTCGTCGTCCACGATGATAACAAACCTTCCTTCCTGCAGAGCGGTAATGGCATCCTGGATGGGAGAGAGAGACATAGGACACAAGTATAGAAGAACGGACCGAATAGCAAAGAAATTTCAGGATAGCTTTTCTCTAGCTGCACTAGCTTAACTAGCTGCACTAGCTTGGTTAGCTTCAGTTTGTGGAATATTTTCTTGCTCTTTTTTTAGGGTCTTCATCTCTTCACGCACAGGAACACAGGAAACAATCGAAGAGATAAAAGCTAATGGAACTAGTTAAGTTAACCAAGCTAAGGAAGCTAGTGCAGCTAGATACGCTAAAAGTGCTAACAGCTAAAAAATTAGCGCAGCTGAATGGTATACGTCTTCTTACTCTTCCTGGATGCTATACTGCGACTGACCGCAACGTAGTACGTACCGGTTGGGTAACTGTAACTCTGTCCACATTCCGGTCCGGTAAAGCCGAAGAGATCCACATCTTTCATGGAGTACACTATGCAGTTGAGCTCCAATGCATTCGTGATATCCACAGTCATTTTTGCCTGCGCAGTCACCGTAAAGGTGTACCAGTCATCTAGGTCATCGGGGTCCAGTGTTGCGGTAATAGCAACCTGTTTGCCGAGCGGCTTGGCATCGCGGAAGCCATCGTTTCCGTCTCCCTGCTTTACACCGGATGAGACGGTAAAGGTTGCATCCGCCACTGTGGGTTGAATTTGTAACTGATACGAACCTGGATTCAGTGTGGTCTGGAGATAGCAGGATGTCCCCTCTTCGTGCCCCAGGAAGTACTCGTCTGAAAAACCGGTATCCTGTATGAGGTACAGACGACAACTCACTCTCCCCGTAGAAGTGGTGACCGCTGTATACGCTGTTGTGGGTTCGCTGAGTGTAAAGAGATACGTGGAAGGATTCTTCCCGATAAACTTGCCACTGGTATCAAACGGGAAGACAACAGTACGTATGCCCGAATCGGACGAGGACGCAGCGTTTGTTGCAGTGGAAGATCGAGACGATGCAGCCGCAGAGGAAGAGGATGGTTGGCGAGACTCGTAGAGTTCTACATTCAAAGCATTGTAGATGTAGGCAGCTGCCTCTCCACGCAGAAGAGGATTTTCTGGGTAGAAGCGTGAACCTTCCTGACCGGGAATAGGAAGAATACCTTTGACGTAGGCTGTGTACAGGTACTTGGTGTACCAGGCAGCAGTGGACACATCTACAAACTTCACCACATCTTTTTCCTCCGCATCTATTTCATCCACCTGCATGCCAAAAGCAAGCATAATCATCTTCAGGGCTTCCACGCGGTTCACGGCCTGGTCAGGATGAAAGGTGCCATCCGGGTACCCATTCACATACTTATTTGCGGCCGCATCGCACACAAAGGGTTCGTACCAACTTCCGGGAACCACATCCGGAAAACAGCGTACGCTCGAAGAATCAGGTACCTTCCCCTGCGCTTTGTAAATCATTTTGAGAAAAGCAGCACGATTCACCGATACTTCCGGCTGGAACGTACCATCGGGATTTCCGTTGATTACACCTGCTTTCACCAGCTCATCTATAGCCTTGTAGTGGAGATGTGTCACAGGGACATCCGGAAAGGAAACGGCCGCAAGCACAGTCCCTGCAAGAAGCGGGAACACGGCGAGCGCTGCCAGCGCTGACTGAAATTTTCGCATAGGAAGAAGGATTGCCATCCATGCTACAGTGCAACTGTAGGATATGACAAGTTAGCGAGAACGTATGCTCTGGAGCTTTGCAAGAGAATGTAGTACGGCGTGCGCGGCTTCTTTTCCCTTATTTTTCTCCCCAAATACCCTCTCTTTTAGTAAATCCATGTCTTGTGCAAACAGCACTTCAAACGCAAACGGTATGCCAAAACGGAGTTGCACATCCATGATGCCACGTGCCGCCTGCTCTGCAAGAAGCTCCGCATGGTGTGTTTCTCCCTGAAGAATGATGCCCAGTCCCAGGAGCGCATCTACCTTCCCGGCTTCGGCAAGAGCACAACCTATGAGCGGGACTTCAAAGGACCCGGCTGCGTAATGCACAGTAATATTCTTCTGAGCCATACCCGCCTCTGCGAATACGGACTGTGCACCCTCCACCATGGCATCTCTCTCCTCCTTATAGAAGGAGGACGCCACAATGCCCACGCGCCACTGCGGATTGACCGTGTATGCCGGCCCGGGATGGGACTGTGCGTTTTTCATGCGGCTCTCGCAAGAGAATGGATGTAACGACCAAGGACATCTGTTTCTATATTGACCCTGTCCCCTGCTTTCAGTCTACCCAGCGTGGTGTACTCCAGCGTCTGCGGAATAAGTGCAATGCGGCACTCGTCTCCCGTAACGGATGCAACAGTGAGGGAAACGCCGTCAATGCTGATGGATCCTTTGGTCACCACAGTAGAGAGCAGCTCTTTTGGCAGACGGATGTGCACGGTAGTCCAGTTGCCATCTTTGGTAATGGTACGTACCTCGCCTACTCCTTGTATATGACCCTGTACCATATGCCCCTCAAAACGGTCGGTCGCCTGCATTGCGCGCTCCAGATTTACAGCATCTCCGTGTGTACGCTGACCAAGCGTACTCTTTGCACGTGTTTCACCCACGACATCAAACGTCATGTGTGTGTCACTGAGTTCCACAACAGTCAGACACACCCCTGCAACAGACACACTGGAACCAATACGAATATCCGTAAAGGAAGAGGGACGCGTAAGAGTGATACGGCCTTCGCCGACTGATTCTATATGAGCCTGCGCTTCTATAATTCCGGTGAACATGGAGATGCAAGTATAGCGGGTAGCAGGGTTGAGGAAGAGAAAAGCGTCTATATTGTTACATGGCTATACTGTTCGCAGAGCGTTACGCAGGATTATTTTGTTGCACTTGTATCTTGGAAACTTTTCTAAGAATAGAGCCAAAAAGGAGCCTACTGAACACATGCAAAACACTGTAACCACAGGGAAATACCCCCATCCACACAAACCCCACTTCTACCCTGGACAAGGAGCTAGTATCTTGCTACGCTCAGCTCTCGCTTGCGCCGTGCGCGGGCGTTTTGTGTTTTGCCCAAAAATACACGTATGGAGAAAATAATTGTTAAAGGAGCGAAAATGCACAACTTGAAAAATGTGAATGTAGAAATACCACGGAATAAAATGACGGTGATTACGGGTCTTTCGGGATCGGGAAAATCTTCCCTTGCCTTCGATACTATTTTTGCAGAAGGACAGAGGAGATACGTGGAAAGCCTTTCTGCCTATGCACGGCAATTCATATCACAAATGGAAAAGCCGGATGTGGAGAGCATAGAGGGTCTGAGCCCTGCCATTTCTATAGATCAAAAGACTGCTTCCCGCAATCCGCGGTCTACTGTAGGAACCGTGACAGAAATTTACGACTACATGCGTTTGCTCTGGGCAAAAGCAGGAAAAGTGCACTGCACCATGTGTGAAAAGTTACTGGAACAGCAGTCGCCTTCCACCATTGTGGATACCATTGCCGGCATGGAGAAGGACACCAAAATTTTCCTGCTTGCACCCATAGTGGAAAACAGGAAAGGAGAGCATATTAAAATGATTGATATGATTCGCCGCGAAGGATTTGTGCGCATGCGAATAGACGGAGAAATTGTCACGGTGGACGAGGACGTGGTGCTGGATCCCAAACAGAAGCACACGATTCAGATCGTGGTCGACCGTATGGTCGTGCGCGATCTGGATGTGCAGGAGGAAGGCGTAAATCCAAACCGCACACGGCTCGCAGACTCAGTGGAACTCAGCTTAAAGAAAGGAGAAGGGAGCATGATTGTGCTGGAGGCGGATACCGGCAAGGAACACCGTTTCAGTGAAGATTTCACATGTCCGGACCACCCGGATATCGCCGTGCCGCGCATAGAACCACGCAGTTTCTCGTTTAACTCTCCGGAAGGCGCCTGCGAGGTGTGCCACGGACTCGGGACCATTCTGCAGGTCGATGAAGCTTCGCTCATCCCCAACCCCAAACTGTCTCTCGCAGAAGGTGCCATACACCCCTGGACAACCTCCGCCAGTCGTATGGGGTACATGAATACAATACTCGAGGCTCTCGCGGAAGATCTCGGATTTAACATCAATGATTCCTGGAAGGACCTCCCCGAAGATGTACGGAATGTTGTGCTGAATGGATACGATAAAAAACTCAAAGTCGACTTTGCCTCTTCCAGTGTGGAAACCACCTACGAAACAACCTTCGAGGGTGTTACAGAAAATCTCCAACGCAGGCACCGCGAAACAGACAGCAGCTACGTACGCCAACAGATAGAAGATTATATGCTGGAACTCCCCTGCCCTTCGTGCGGAGGCAAACGCCTGAAGAAGGAAATTCTTGGCGTAACTGTGGGAAGCAAAGACATTGTGCAGATTACGGAGATGAGCATAGACGAAGTGAAAGTGTTCTTTCAGTCACTCCTACCCCCGAAGGAGCGCGAAAAAGATCTGGAGGTGAACGCAGATATTCCTCCCGTGAGTACGTACGAATACGCGATTGTAAAAAAGGTACTGCGCGAAATTATCATGCGACTTTCATTCCTGGAAAACGTCGGTCTCACCTACCTCACTCTCTCCCGTTCCGCAGCCACACTCTCCGGAGGAGAGGCACAGCGTATTCGTCTTGCCACACAAATCGGCTCTGCACTGGAAGGAGTGCTCTACGTGTTAGACGAACCCAGCATAGGCCTGCATCAGCGGGATAACGCCAGGCTCATAGCCACCATGGCGAAACTGCGCGACCTCGGCAACACGGTGATTGTGGTGGAACATGATGAAGAGACCATACAGAGTGCCGACTACCTCCTGGAGATTGGCCCCGGTGCCGGAAAGTACGGGGGTGAAATAGTGGCCCAGGGAGACCCCCGCGCACTCATCGAGAACAGAAACTCTGTGACCGGAAAGTACCTGAGCGGCGAGAAGTGTATTGGTATTCCCAAAAAGAGACGAACGGGAAACGGAAAGCAAATTTCGGTGAAGGACGCACATCACCACAACCTGCAGCACATTGATGTGGAGTTCCCACTGGGATGCTTTATAGGCATTACGGGCGTTTCCGGTTCGGGTAAGTCGAGTCTGGTACATGGCATTTTAGGCCCGGAACTGCAGCGGGTGCTCAACAAGGCAAAGAGCAAGCCGCAGAACTACGGATCCATAGAAGGCATACAACATCTGGATAAAGCCATTGTCATAGACCAGTCCCCCATTGGACGCACACCCCGCAGCAATCCCGCAACCTATACCGGTATTTTCACGGATATCCGTGATATGTTCTCCGGCACACCGGAGTCCAAGCTGCGCGGCTACAAGCCCGGACGGTTCAGCTTTAACGTAAAAGGCGGTCGTTGCGAAGCCTGCGAGGGGGACGGACTCAAGCGGATAGAAATGCACTTTTTGCCGGACGTGTACGTGACCTGCGAAACATGCAAAGGTCAGCGTTACAACCGTGAAACACTGGAAGTAACGCACAAAGGGAAAAATATTGCAGACGTGCTGGATATGACCGTGCGGGAATCTCTGGATTTCTTCTCCGCCATTCCTACACTCAAAAAGAAACTCCAGACCTTAGAAGATGTGGGCCTCGGGTACATTCACCTCGGCCAGAGCGCCACCACGCTTTCCGGCGGAGAGGCGCAGCGCATAAAATTGGCAACGGAGCTCATGCGACGTGCCACGGGAAATACATTCTACATTTTGGATGAACCGACCACCGGACTGCACTTTGACGACATCGACAAACTCCTCACGGTGCTCCAACGCCTGGTGGACAAAGGAAATACCGTACTCGTCATTGAGCATAACCTCGACGTCATCAAATCCGTGGACCACATCATCGATATTGGTCCGGATGGCGGCCATGACGGCGGAAAAGTGATTGCCGTTGGTACACCAGAGCAGGTAGCTGAAGTAAAGGAGAGCTACACGGGAGAGTATTTAAAGAAGATGCTGAATAGACGAAAATAGTTTCCTAGCGTCACTAGCGAGATTAGCGTTGTTAGCTTCATTAGGGTCTTTCATTTTCCTGAGACCAGGATCTTCTTCCCTGCGGAGCAATCAAAGGGTCGAGGAACAATAGCAAAAGCCAAAAGCTAACAACGCTAACAACGCTAATCTCGCTAGCAACGCTAACAACGCTAATCTCGCTAGTGACGCTCATAAGATCTATTTCCACTTTATACTGCACCCAATGGCATTCGCCTCTTTCACTTCCACCTCGTGACCTTCCACCAGAGCCTGCAGAGCATCCTGCAGATTGCGCTCGGTAACTGCAGAAGGATCTTCCCAGTTATTATCTATACGGCCTTTGTACCGCAGCACACGCTCAGAATCAAAAACAAAACAATGCGGCGTACAGAGTGCACCATATGCTTTGGCCACACTCTGTGACTCGTCGAAGCAGTAGGGAAACGGATACGCATTTTTGTCATGTTTCCTCTGCATGGACTCAAAGGAATCTTCCGGATAGTTTACAGCATCATTGCTATTCACCAGCACAACCTGCACTCCTTCCTGATCAAAGTGATTGGCTAAATCTACAAGGCGATCTTCGTAGGCCTGTGCGTACGGACAGTGATTGCACGTGAAAATAACGGCGAGAACCGGATCACGAATAAGAGAGGAATCGACGGTGGTGCCGTCCGTAGCGGGCAGAGAGAACGACGGCAGAGGATCGCCGAGAGCGAGGACGGTGGAGTTGGAGTGAATGAGGACCATACATGGGGCTGGGGAATAGGGCTGGGAAAGCTCCAAGAACCAAAGAAGATTCTGGAATTGTATCATCAGTCTTTTCTCACCTGAAGAAGTCCCTGAAATGGACTCATCGTGACCTTGGAGCCCCCATACTTTATACTAACCCCTAGCCCCTAGCCCCTAGCCCTATACGAAAGCACTTCACCGCCACCGCTTTCATCGTCGATTCCAAAAATCGGACACTTCTGCTGTGGCACAAAAAATTGAAGCGCTGGATGCCGCCGGGTGGGCATGTGGATGAAAACGAAACTCCCGAAGAAACTGCGCAGCGGGAGTGCAGGGAAGAAACAGGGCTAGATGTAGAAATTATTGGAAATGCACAAGAAGATCTTTTCGCAGCCAACCCACACGAAGGAAAAATGCTTAAAAAACCCATCGCCCTCCTGCATGAACATATTCCTGCAAATGAAGAGAGGGGCCAACCGGCACACATTCATATGGATTTTCTGTACCTGGCACGACCTCTGGATGAAACACAAACACTCACGCTTCTGGAAGAAGAAGGAACAGAACTCCGCTGGTTTACACGGGAAGAAATAGAAGCACTGGACGTAAGCACAGAGATTTTTTCCAATGTAAAAGCGTACATTCTGTCTGTCTTGCCTGGCTGAAGGTCCCACCCTGCTGTAAGACAAAAATGGCTAGCACAAAGGAAAACCAGCTTTCTTTTCCGAAAAAAAGAAGGTAAAATTCACTTTCCATGCAGTGGAATGTCTTTCATTCTCATCTTGCATATCTGTCCGCTAAGGACCAGAAGAGAGTCGAAAAAGCATTTCTGCTGGGCAAAGAAGCACACAAAGGGCAAAAACGGCGTTCCGGAGAACCCTTTTTCATCCACCCGATAGAAACGGCCTACATGCTGACCGATATGGGTGCCGATGCCGATACCATCATTGCTGCACTGCTGCACGACACCATCGAAGATACGGCACTCACTCTGCCCGATATCGAAGAGAATTTTGGCAACAGCGTAGCCATACTCATCGACGGTATTACAAAGCTCTGTAAGGAAGATGTACAGGGCCAGCCAAAAGCAGATGAACAAATAGAAACATTACGAAAAATATTCACACTCATGCAGAAAGACATTCGGATTATGGTGATTAAATTGACAGACCGTCTGCACAACATGCAAACCGTCGAATTTTTACCGAAAGGAAAGCAGCAGGCACTCGCCCGGGAAACGCTGGATGTGTACGTGAAAATTGCTGAACGCCTGAGCATGCAGACCCTGCGGCATACGCTGGAGGGGTTATGTCTTTCCGTACTGAAACCAGACTTACTTAACGAACTGAATAACATTCGTTTGGTCAATGAAGAGATGGGCAACGGTATTATTGGAGAAATGGACAAAGCCATGCGGCAAAAGAAAATACAGTCGCCCGCAGGGTACAGAATGCAGTACGAGCGCAAATCCTGGCCACGCCTCCTTGCCCAATTTGGAGCAGGAAAAGGGCCGGTTACCGGCATATCCGACCTCACAGTTGTGTTTCTGTGTAACGATGTTCCCGGGTGCTACCAAATACTGGGGAATATCCACCAACTCTGGAAACGCGAAACACTCTCCTTTGAAGACTACATCAACGCACCGCAAATTAACGGCTACCGCGGCCTCCACACAACGGTCATACTGGAAGACGGCACCAGAGTACGCTGCAAAATTCGTACGGAAGAAATGCACGACTACGCACAGAAAGGGGTGACCAAGTACTGTTTTGACAACAAGGCAAAAGGGGTCACCGCCTACATGGACTGGGGAGACCGCATTGCGCCGCTCTCCAAGGATACCGAACAGCGCAGCGAAGACTTTTGGGCATCGCTCCAGAGCGACATTTTAGGAGACTCCATTCTCATTCATGGCTCGGGAGACCAGACCATGCGGGTACCCAAGGGAGCAACGGCACTGGATGGTATTTGTTACCTGCATGGTAAGGATGCACTCCGGGCAACGGAAATTCTGGTGAACGGCCTTCCCGTAAAATTTTATGAAGAACTGCCCTACGCCTGCAGCGTAAGCGCAAATTTGGATGCAGCGGAACATGTGAACTTTTCCTGGCTTCGCTATGCAAAAACGGGCATTGCTTCGGCCATTATTCATAAAGCCCTTTCGAAGGCAGATGATGGACAAAAGAAGCAATTTGGAAAAGACCTGCTCAATGAAACACTCTTGGAACATAGTCATGTGGGTGTGGATGAAATAAGCACAAACGCACTCACGAATGCTTCTACGCAACTCGGCCACAAAAACAGCAACGATCTCCTTATGGGTATAGCCGAAGGTACAGTGAGCCCTCAGGAAATTGCTTATCTGCTTTTTCCTTCAGACAAAGAAAAAAGTGACCACGAATTCCGAAACCGACTCTGGAACATTGCCATTACCTACCCTCATAACTTAAACGACGAAATTACCAGAGTGCTCCGTCGGTTTCGCTCCAGGAAACTGCGGTATAGAGATGGCGATACCACCGGGCGCTTCCGCGGACAGTACCTGCTGAACAAAGGCCAGCAACAGGAACTGAGCTCCCTGCTCACGACCATTTTGGGTAATACGGGATGGTCGCTCCGACTCACTGCATCGCAGATATACTGGAAGGGAGCGCTTTTTACAGTACTGCTCCTCTGGGGACTGGACCCGGTGATAGCCAAACTTATTCTGCAGCAGGGAGTAGATGCGTACGGCCTTACACTCATTCGTTTCTTTACGGTGTTCTGCACTGCATCTCTGGTACTCGCTCTGCAAACAACCTTCAGACCTGTTCAACTCAAACGTCTCTCCCCCTTCGATTCCTCGCTCCTCCTTTCGGGCATTGCACTGTTTACAACCGCTCTCTTTTCCTACCTTGCCCTGAGTGTGATTCCTGCCTCACAGTACATACTCTTTGTAGTCACCGGAGTGGTATGCATGAGCATGGTGGAATGTTTTCGAGAAAAAAACAGAAAGGACCGGTACTGTTCCAACGCCATACTCTCTCTCATATCGATTCTCGCAGCCATAGCCATACTTTCGGAACTGCAGACATTCACACTGCTAAGCACCTTTTTTGCCGCTACCAGCGCACTGGGATTCACCCTCTACTCTTTCTTCAGCAAAAAGTTCCTGCAGGAAAAGGCAATGGTAACTGCCCGGTACCCCGCCTTTCTCTTTTGGCTCTCGCTTGTGGGTCTTGTGCTCTCGCTTGTGATTCTACCCGCAGTGCACCCCCTGCAGATATATTCCGCGGAACAAACTTCACTCACTGTTTTATTCGTTCTTGTATTCAACGTTATTCCGTACTTCCTCTTCTTTGAACTTCTCCGCCGTACAGAGAGTACGATTGTTGGTAACGCGCTGCCCTTTGTGTGTATAGCAACCATTGCAGGTGAAGTATTGGCAACCGGTTCACTGGTGCCACTTGTGTTGCTTCCCTTTGTGCTCTTGTTTGTGTGGCAGTTTGCGGTGCACCTGCGGGGGGAGTAGGAACCTGCACTATGCGCTGGGCTTCAATGCTCTCTCCTCTGCAGCTTTTCGCTCGGGTGTTTCTGCCGTATCGTCAAGATCCTGAAAATATACTTTCCAGTGTACAAGGAGATCTATATCAAACCCACCTTCTGCCGGACCAAAATGTACAGATACTGTGCGATTTTTAAGGCAATAGGACTCCGATGCACCATGTCTACCAAATTCATGTGCATCTACACTCCGACGATTCAAAATGGCATTTTGACCCAACTGAGTATGGAATATCTTTTCACCAGTATCCGGATGAATAAATCCAGCGACCATTGCTATACAGGCACCAGCAAACCGGATTGGTTTTTCACCACGCTCTTCTCGTTTGGGATTGATATCTTGTTTTATATATTCAAATGCAGCATGCCTGGCCATTCCAGCAATACCGGAATTTTGTGCAGGTTGACCATTGGGATGAGTTTTCTGTGTTGCCAGATCAGTCACCAGCGCAAAGATTTCAGGATCATCATGTAAATACTGCCACATACATGGATCGCAACTCTCTTGCGTATCCGGAAGTTCAAGAGCCGGTTGATCTCCTTCCTTTACCTTCCGAAAAGGATACAAATCTATCTGGCAGTCTGCCAATGGAGCAGGTTCACAACCCGGATACGCAGCCCATCCCTCCACAACAAGATGCTCCTGATCCTGCAAAAGAGACACCATTTTTTCGACAGGATAATGTTGTAAAAAGAAACCCTCCCGCGTAGCTCTATGGAGCATAGATTTATGGGGTGCAGTATCTCCCAATGCGACATCATCAAATCCCATTTTTATAAGAAGATCGGGTTCTGTTTCGAGCATCCGCCTTACAAGTTCAGAATCCGCTGAAAGATTCGCCATGGAAAATGCAAACTCTTTGCCGCTGCAAAGATTGTTATGACGTGCTGCCAGACGTTCTGCATCTACTGTAAGCCGTTCCGGATTTTCCAATTCCCCTCTCTCATTCGTTTTGCCAAGCACTTCCACCCGAGCATTGGTCACATCCCTTATTTGCTCGTTTATTTTCGCACGGAGGACATCCACCACAGCTTGTTTTCTGCCTTCTCTGGCTTCTACCTGGCTACGAATACGCTCACGAAGCATATCTTCATCTTCACCTGTGGGGGGTTCCGTAGGAGAATTTGGCATGCAGAACAACAAGAAAGAATGGGAAAGAAATTTTTACACCATTTTACAAGTAGTGCAAGCTAAAGCAGGCATTATTCCGTGTTTTCTGTGCCTAATACACTTTTTTTCTTGACCTTAAACCCTTTCTGAAATTTTGCTTCTTCTGACCGAAGCGTGCATCTGGTCTGGCATTCAACCCCGAATCAGAATCTGATTCTTCATTTGCAACGAGCAAATCATCCACAAGTTGCAATAATGCAGTTCTCATTTTTTCCTCAATCACAGCGCATTCGTTCACACAACTCAAAGCGAGATCCGTGGAAAGCTCGATTTTTAACACACCAGAATCAGCACCCATTTTCTTCTTTAATTGTTCTAACACTTCAGGGGAAAGCTGTAGTTCAATCAACATACCCGATAACTCTGCCGCTATCCTCGTTACAGTCTCAGATACTTCCGCAGGAGCACAAGATTTTATTTGTTCAACACGAAACATATCCGAATGCTCTAAGGTTACAGAGGGATCTAAAGGCTGCCTTTGGTTGAGACTATTAGGAGGCATAGTACTTATAAAAAGGGCAGCTGTACTCTACGACTTTTGCTTTTTAACAGCAATTAAAACACCGAGTTTTTAGCAGGAAGAAGAGGGGGAATATGGTGAGAATGTATATGTGCAAATCAGGTTCTTCTGGTGCCCGTAAGTTTGGGGAGAACGGTACGAACAAAACCTGCGTAGCAATGACACATTTGTGCAACACTGGCTTCTACCACAAACTCACCCCCCTCATGCGCGCGACCACCAATAGGAGCAATATCGTACCACCCTACCTTTCTTATAGGAGAACGAGATCCGTCTGCGGAGAGTATACTGGGCCTCTCCGCCCGTTTTGCATTCAGCCTATTAAAGAAATCAGCACCCAAGTTACTATCCGCCCACGCCCCCTTCTGGCTGGGCCTCCAGGCAGCACTCCCATAAAACTTCCCCACCCAATCTAGAAGTGCTTCTGCTTCTGGAGTATCGGTTGGCGTAACGTATGCCGGATACGATACTCCCCACTCACCAAGTTCTACTCCAATACCATGTTCATACCAATTCAATCTTTTTTCCAAGGATTCTTTTACCTGCGTGGCTGTGCCTCTTACCCACTCTTCCGTAAGTGGCGACACAATGTGAATACCCATATGTCCTATAGCCTTTGTTGTACGAGAAGCAGACTCCTTTGATCCGAATGTTTGCTGATGAGGAACAGAAAAATTCTTTTCACCAAAGTTGAAATCTTTTCCGAATTGTTTTCGAGCAATAGCAATGATGGACTCCCGTATTTGAAATACGGTCGAATTCAAAACATCATTGGCACCCGGCTTATTTAAATCATGCGCATGACTTGGCGGTACAGTGCTTACCAGTTCAATTTTTATGTGGCCGGGTCGTCCCGTAATAATGCGCTTGTGTGCATCGATCTCCGGATTTGCTCGCTCATCTGCCTCTCCCTGCGGACAAATTTCCGGAGAGAGGACCATATTCATTTTCTCCATACCATCCCACTTGAGCAATCTCTTCATACCATCGGAGTTACGCTCTTCTCCCACTCCAAATACCCCCACAACAGTAGCACCGGGGGGAACATCTATTGTTTGCAGAAGGTCTATAAGCATCATGACACCCGCTTTCATGTCATATACGCCAACACCCTGCAAAAAACCATGAGTACCACGAGTCAGTTTGTAGTCATTTTCCCAGTTAGACTCTTTTTTTATGGTATCCGTATGCACGTACATCATGAGTGCAAATTTGGTGTGTTCCAGTGGCTCTCCTTTTTGGGCAAGAATATTAAAGCGGCCATTACTTTGATCTCCCACCTGTAGTTGTGAAAGACGTATACCTTCATGATTTTCTAACATACGCCAAATGGCTTGCTGAATCTCTGCCTCAGAACCTTCAGGTGGAATTTGTGAGTTAAAGGAAGGGGTACCCACCAGTTCAGAGAGTATGGCATACTGTTCATCTGTAAGCTTGTCCGGAAACGAACAGGTTTGGTTTTCCATAGGCGAAGTAATATGCTGTATGTAATACACACTGTCAATAACAGGATAACTCCTCTAACTCTGTAGCCTCCTCCGCAGCAAACCAGTAGACTCTCCTTGATGTTTGACCCTGTAGACTCCCGACCCTTCGGCACTCTAGCCGGTGCTTCATGTGATCGGGCTCAGGGCCTCCTCAACGAATTTATATGTTCCTGTACTGTATTCTATGTTTGACCCAGTCGACCCCCGGCAAAGCCTCCCCGACCTCGAAGAAGGTATCCTCCGTTACTGGCAGGAGGAAGATATTTTTAAGCGCAGCGTAAAGCAGCGTAGCAGCGGTACGGGAGATGCGTTAAATGGTCCTGCAGGAAAACAGGGAGACTGCTTCTCGTTTTACGACGGACCACCTTTTGCCACCGGGCTCCCCCACTATGGTCACCTTCTTGCGGGGACCATAAAGGACGTCATCCCCCGTTACCAGACCATGCGGGGAAAGCACGTGGAACGCCGGTTTGGCTGGGACTGCCACGGGCTCCCCATAGAAAACCTGATAGAGCAGGAACATGGCATACAGAATAAGCAGGAAATAGAGGAACGCGGCGTCGGCTGGTTCAACGACCTCTGCCGTTCCGCTGTGCAGCGGTACACCACCGAGTGGCGCACCGTGGTAGAGAGGATGGGTCGCTGGGTAGACATGGACTGGGACTACCGGACCATGGACCCCGAATTTATGGAGAGCATGTGGTGGGCGTTTGCGGAGCTGCAGAAGAAAGGGCTGATCTACGAAGGCCACAAGCCCATGCACATTTGCCCCCGGTGCGTAACACCGCTGAGTAACTTTGAGGTGACGCAGGGGTACAAGGAAATTACCGATCAGTCGGTAACGGTGAAGTTTGAACTTGCCGAAGCGGCAAGCGGCAAGCGGCAAGCAAATACCAAGACATACATCCTCGCATGGACTACTACGCCCTGGACACTTCCGGGCAACCTGCTGCTCGCGGTGAATCCGGATGTTGATTACATACAATTTCGCCATAAGGAAGAAAACTACATCGTCGCAAAAGATGTGTGGGATAAAAGGAAAGACCCGAAAAATATTTTAATTGGCTTAACGTATTCGCCAATAAAAGAAGACAGTGAAGAAATGGCATTTCAGCAAGGAAATAAACTGAAAGGCAAAGAGCTCATTGGCAAACACTACAAGCCACTCTTCCCCTACTTCAAGGAACAATATGAGGATACGGCGTTTCGAATTGTTGCCGGCGATTTTGTGACAACCGATGAAGGAACGGGCGTGGTGCACATTGCCCCCGGCTTCGGTGAAGATGACTTCCAACTTGGAAAGAAAGAGAATATTCCCCTTCTCCAGCACGTGACCATGGAAGGAAAATTTACCGATGCCGTCACGGACTTTGCGGGCATGGACGTAAAACCGAAGGATGATCCCATGAAAACAGATAAGAAGATCACCGACTGGCTGGAGAAGAACGGAAAGCTCTTTGCGCAGCAAAAGTACAAGCACACGTACCCGCACTGCTGGCGGTGCGACTCTCCCCTGCTCAACTACGCCACGAGTTCCTGGTTTGTGAGCGTGGAGAAGATCAAGGATCAGATGCTCCAAAACAATGCCAAGACCGAGTGGGTGCCGAGCCACATTCGGGATGGCCGCTACGGCAACTGGCTGGAAAACGCACGCGACTGGGCTATTTCCCGTAACCGGTACTGGGGCACGCCTCTTCCTATTTGGAGCCCTTCGACAGACTCAGGGCAAGGAATACAGGGTAATATGGATGTGGTAGGCAGCCGGGATGATCTTATGGCTCGCAAGCGCATACGGTTTACAAAAATTACCGCGCTTCGGCACGCCGAGAGCGAAGGGAATCTTGTTCCGGTGTACCAGGGAGAAGAGCCGGGAACAGATTTAACGAGCAGGGGGAAGAAACAGGCAAAGGAGGTTGCCAAACACTTCGCCTCGCAGGAAATCAGCACCATCTACTGTTCCCCTCTTGCACGCACACGCCAAACTGCAGAGATTCTGGCCAAGAAGCTCGGAGCAAAAGTAGTGGTGGATGACCGCCTGCGGGAGGTAGGTTTTGGTCAGTACGAAGGAAAAACTGTGGATTTTTCGGATCTCTCTTTTATAAAAGCACGCCGGGCTCACAAAATGAACACGGGGAAAGCCGAGAGTATTTACCATTTTGAAGGCATGGAAACATGGGATGAAGTGGCGGCAAGAATAGGCAGCTTTATGGAGGAAACATTGCGCAGGCACCGCAGCGAACACATTCTGCTTGTCACACATGCTGACCCGGTACAAACCATCCGGTCGTTCTTTACAAAAGAAGATCCCCTCAAACTTTCGCACCAACCTTACCCAAACTACGCCGAACCCTATACCTTCTTCTGGGACCATGACCGCAAAGAACAGATGGACCTGCACAAGGACCGGGTGGATGACATTGTGTGGGCGGGAAGTCCGGGTGAACAGAGCGTCTGCCTGACCATGGTACGGCATGGCGAAACGGACTGGAACGTACAGGAGAAAGTCCAGGGAGCAACAAAGGAAGTGAGCCTGAATGAAAAGGGGCGGCAACAGGTAAGGGACATAGCCAAACAACTGAAAGGAAAACAGTTTGATGTACTGTTGACCTCGGACCTGGATCGCTGTACGGAGTCAGCGGACATTCTTGCTGAGGAACTGGGCATTCCCTGCGAAGAACCGTGGGAACTTCTGCAGGAGAGACGGTACCTTTCGTGGCAGGGCAGGAAGAAGGACGACATTCTTAAGGAACATCCTATGCAACTGGATAAGGGAGGATTTGCTTTCCATACAGATGACCCCAAAGAAGGAGAATCTCTCTCTGCATTTTTGCAACGGATGCAACAGGCGTACGAGAAGATTTTGCAGCGCTACCCGGGCAAACGGGTTCTGCTGGTTGGCCACGGCGGAGTGAACCGTGCATTAAAACTTCTTTCAGAGAACCTTTCCTTTCAGGAAATTCTGCAGTGGATTCCACCCAATGCCGATGCAACCACCATACAGCTGGATCCTCTCATGCGCCGGATTCCGGAAGTGCTGGACTGCTGGTTTGAGAGCGGCTCCATGCCCTACGCTCAGCGACACTACCCGTTTGAAGTGGGCGATGAAAAACGGAACGTCCCCACCGCATTCCCCGCCGACTTTATCGCGGAGGGACTGGACCAGACACGGGCGTGGTTCTACACGTTGATGGTGCTTTCCACTGCCCTCTTTAACGAGACACCTTTCAGACACGTTGTGGTGAACGGCATTGTGCTGGCCGACGACGGCAAGAAGATGAGTAAGCGCCTCAAGAACTACCCCGACCCCATGGAAGTGGTACAGCGGCATGGGGCAGATGCCGTGCGTTTTGCACTCATGAGCAGCCCGGCTGTGCGTGCAGAGGACCTTCGGTTCTCCGAAAAACTGGTGGAAGAAACCGTGCGCAATGTGCTGCTGCCGCTGTGGAATACCTACAGCTTCTTTGTAACCTACGCCAATGCCGCCGGGTTTGAAGCCACAGCCGGCAGGCAGCACTCCGGCCATCCTCTGGATACGTGGATACGGGCGGAAGTGCAGGATCTGGTGAACAGGATGACCAAGGAACTCGATGGCTATGATCTCTCGGCCACCTGTAACGAACTGCACGAAACCATCGATGCGCTCACGAACTGGTACGTGCGCCTCTCCCGCCGCCGCTTTGCCGGAAAAGGATCCATAGATGTACCGGGTTCCACCGGTGATAGGGAGGAAGAAGACCGGCATGCCGCCCTCATGACACTACACGATGTACTGCTGACCGTTTCGCAATTGCTTGCACCGTTCTGCCCGTACATGACGGATGCCATCTACCTGAATTTGATTGCGGATGAGCACCATTCCATCCACATGACGGACTGGCCGGAACCACTGGAGCTACAGCCACAGGAGAAAGAGCTGCTCACCAAAACAAGAATGATGCGACTCATTGTGTCACTTGGCCTTTCTCTGCGTGCCGAACAGAAAGTAAAGAATCGCCAACCCCTTGCAAAAGCAACTGTTGCCCTGCCACCCGCAATGCAGGATGATGTGCAGTTTGCCGAAGAGGATCTTGCACTCCTGCGTCAGGAACTGAACGTGAAAGAGCTTGCCTTCGCCGATGATCCCGGGAGTCTGGCGGAAAGCTACGTACAGGTGGATGCACGTAAAGTAGGACCCCGTATGGGATCACGTGTGCAGGAAATTATCAAAGCAGGAAAGGAGGGAGAATTTGCAATGGGTAATAACGGAAGCATTGTGATTCTGGATGAAATGCTTTCTCCCGATGAAGCAACCGTTGTGTTCCGGGGTCGGGAAGGCGAAAACGTCGCTGCAGACAGAGGTGTGGTTGTGAGTCTGGATACCACAGTCACGGAGGCGCTCCGGCTGGAAGGTGACGCCCGTGACCTCATTCGCTCTGTACAGCGCCTGCGGAAGGAAGCCGGACTCGCATTTACAGACCACATTACACTACAGGTGCAGGGTGCAGATGATGTATTGGAAGCATACGCGGAACTCATAGCACAGGAAACACGTTCCACGCCGGGGGCGGTGGAAGCGGATGGAACATCTGTGGATATTGGCGAAAGAGAAGTAAAAATAGCATTTACCCCCGTGTCATCCTAAGGAGCCCCGCTGAATGGTTCGAGACGTCCTTTCGCTCTCTCGCTAGCTCGCTAGCTCGCTCCAGTCCTCCTCACCATGACAAGCGGGACATCTCGAAGGACGACACCGGAAGGCTACAAATCTAAAACAGCCACGTGTACACTACGCGTCATGGCATCCCAAGGTGGCCTCTCGCTACCGGCAAGACTTGTTCTGCGCGCCGTGCTCAACTGCACACTGGTGTGGGTTCTGGGCACATACTTCTTTGCCTACTTTGAAATAGCCGGAGGCCTTGCCGCGTATGTGATTGTAGGATCACTGCTCACGCTCATGAATATATTCGTACGACCGGTCCTCGAAATTCTTACGGCACCCATCAAATTCTTTTTTGCAGAACTCATTGCCATAGTGATTGTGAATGGTGTCTTCATCGAACTCACTATTTACATTGTGGAACAGATGAAAGAAAATCTAGTCACCGTTGCCATACACGGAAGGCTCTGGGGCTGGGTGGTGGTCGCTAGCATTCTGGGACTGGGAAACTGGGTTATGAAGATGGTGCTGCGCTAGCTGGATTAGCGTTACTAGCGTTATTAGCGTTACTAGCGTTACTAGCATTATGAGGGTTCTATGTGTGTGTAGAACAGGATTTTTCACTACAGCAAAGACTTTACTCCTCTATCAACTTAAAAAAGAAAAACATGCGCTAGAGGTCAAGACCGGAGCTCTTTATCATAGAAGAATGATAGTGTATTCCTACAAACAATTGATTGTGTGGCAACGTTCAGTCGAACTTGTCTCGGCATGCTATGCGCTTACAAATACGTTCCCAAAAGAAGAACAGTATTGTATGAAGGCCCAAATGCGGCGTGCAGCTATTTCTATCCCTTCCAATATCGCCGAAGGTCGTTCTATGCGCTCGACGAATGACTTTGTTCGGTATCTCAGAATGGCATTTGGTTCCGGTGCTGAACTTGAAACCCAAATTGAAATTATGAAACGTACGCACATTGTTCCGGCGGAGCATGCTCAAGATCTAGAATGTCTCCTAGATGAAGTAATGAGAATGCTCAATGTTATGATTCGAAAGCTCCAATCCAAAACCTAGTAGTGCTAATAACGCTAGCAACGCTAAAAACACTAGCAACGCTAGCAGGCTAGAACTACATCGCCTTACTTACAATATCATTCAGCGCCCAGGACATGCCTTTAATCACCGCCTGAATGGGCATTTTGTGGTAGGAAGAGACCATGCCAAACTGGCGGTCTGCTTTTTCCCAGCCAAACACAATAAAGCAGGACACTCCGAGACTCTGTACGAATGCTTCGCACTTCTCGCGGACTTCTTGTTCGTTCATAGGTAGAAAGGAAGAGGTACGTACAGCATAGCAGAAGATGCACCTACACTGCTGCAAACAGGATGTTCCCTATGGTGTGCATGCCGTCTATGGCAAGGTCCGCGGCAAAGAGGCAGAGCACTGCTCCCGTCACCAGAAAAAACAACCGCAGAGGGAGTCGGAGCATTCCCGCAAAGAGGACGTAGCTCAGGAGCACCGCAACGGCAATTCCCAGAAGTGCGGCAAGTACATGCCCCTCCCCTTCCGCGTGCATCAATGCTGCCTGCAGAAAAATGACTGTTTCCACTCCTTCGCGTGCTGTACTCACAAATACAAGAAAGAAAATGCCGAGCGGATGTTCGTTGGCCAGGTGCAGCTTTACCTTCTGTTCCAGATTTGCCCGTATTGCCGCCGATTGCCGGAACATCCAGACCACCATCCAGGCAATGAGTACCGCAGCAAACAGCATGGCTCCCCCCTGGTACAGAGCCTGCGTACGACCGTGAAAACCTCCGGAGAGCAGGGCAAACAGTCCTGCAAGCATCAGACTCATCACGACTCCGGCAAACACACCCAGCCACACAAGCACGGTGTACTGCCCTTCTCCCGAACGTCGCAAACAGGCAAGTACAATGCCCACAAGCAGAGAAGCTTCGAGTGTTTCGCGCAGTGTAATAAGCGAGACAGCAGTCATAGGTGAAAGAGGCAAAGAGAAGTATGCGGGGAATGAGCGTTGCGACGAAGGGGCAAGCAACCTGGCTCACAGGAAGCATAGGCAAGAGCAGTGGATATGCCAAATACTTTTTTGGCCGGGGAATCTGCTATGATGCAACCCTCGCACATGATGAGGACCTCTTCTTTTCTTCTTGCACTCTTGGCAGCACTCCTGCTGCCCGTGCACAGCGTACACGCCCGTTTCTGGGACGTACCCGATGACCACCCCTACGGAGAAGCGATAGATTCCCTTATGCAGGAAGGCATGGTACGGGGCTACCCCGACCGGAGTTTCCGTGCGGACCTCCCGGTCTCCCGTGCGGAATTTGTAAAGATAGTGGTGAGTTCGCTCTTCTCACAGTTTGTCATAGAAAAATGTGTAGGGAACCTGAGCGGAAACAAACAAGCTCTGGAAGCCATCCGGTTCCAGGATGTGAGTTACCTTGAATGGTACGGCCCGTACCTGTGTGTGGGTGTACTCTCAGAGATTATAGAAGGCTACCCCGACGGGAAGTTTCGCCCGGAAGAAGGCGTCAACTTTGCGGAAGCCGCAAAAATTCTGGCCAACTCCTTTGGTGTGCTGAACTTCGAACGACACGACATCCGTGCAAAACAGGAGGTGTGGTACAAGCCCTACGTGGAAGACCTGGCAGACCTCAAGGCTATTCCACCCACCATTCGCGGATTTGAGTATCCCATTACCCGCGGGGAAATGGCAGAAATGATCTACCGGCTCAAGAACGCTCACATAGCCCAAACGCTCAACTCCCGTCGCTCTCTGGTATACGACGACCTTGCGGACAAGGCCCCACGCACGCCCTTTATAAGCAAGGAATACAAGTTTGCCATGTCCTACCCGGAAACCTGGCCTGCTCCGTACTTTCAGAAACGCGGTATTGCAAATGACGGTGTGCCCATTACACGTTCGGACTGGCGGTTTTACTTTGGGTACCCCAGTGACAAATGTACCGGCTACGGGGTATGCAATGAACGTAACTTCTACCTGGATGGCTACAGCAAACTCAAACTCGAACAGGTGGTGATAGATTTTTATGCAGACGGCAACAGCAAGGTACTGGAAGATATTTCGGAACCCACCTTCTGGACACTCGTGTACGAAGACATCAGTCCCGGATGCAGCTCCAAACGGGCACTCATTCTCACCAAAACATTCATCTATCGTCTTACAGGTCTGTGTGCCACCGGAGATGCCACGCGTTCCCGGCAGTTTGATCTGCTCCTGCGGTCCTTCTCTCTCATTGAAAAAAAGTAATCCCCTCTCCTGCCCGCTCATGCGCACGTACCTTTCCAAAGAATCCATCCTTCTCCTTTCTGCAGCCGCACTGCTTTTAGCCGGGTACAGTTACCCCCTCTCGCCGGACCCGCAACTCTACATAGTAACCGTATGGGTGTACCTTTTTTTCACACCCGTAGCCATACTCCTTTTCTTTGGAGAACATCTGCGCAATTACGGTTTCATCTGGAAGAAGTGGCCTTTCCCGGCTGGCAGAACACTCCTTGGCCTTGTGCTGACTGCGCTGCTCTTTTATGGCGCAGCCAAGATACCGAGCTACCGTGACTACTACCTCGCATTCCCCCCTCAAAATCTGCTCTTCCACGCCACAGTGGTACTGGGTTCGTACTACTTTGCCGAGGAATTCCTCTTCCGCGGATTTCTGCTCTTTGGACTCAAAGATCGATTTGGAGAATTTTCTGTTGTAATGCAGACCGTTCCCTTCGCACTCTTCCATTTGGGAAAATCCGGACCCGAAGGGCTGCTTTCGGTGTTTGCCGGACTGATACTTGGGCACATTGCCTACAGAAGTGAGTCGTTCCTCCCTGCTTTTTTGATTCATTGGTTCATCGGGATTTGCACGCTCGTGTTTGTGTGGTTTTAGCAGAAACGGGAAAGGAAGAAAGATCTCTAAAAAATTGACTAAATCATATTTTAACAGCAAAATCTGCTATCCAGTCTCTCAGAATCAGGTATGGGCATGCTGTTATGAACGCGCCCTGAGCCTGCTAAAGGGCTGGAATAGGTCTTTGACAGTATCGGTTGATCCGCCTTCGTCCACCTCCGCACTTTGTGCTACGGCGGACTACGGCGTGATACATTCCCAACCGACATTGGCATCGTGGGCACTCGTGTCATGGTGCGCTGTCATCCCGAGCGAAGCCGAGGGGCGAACCATGACACATACAATGTGCCCAGCATGCCAATGTTGGATAGGGACGTTCTCTATCCTTGTTTATCTTTTACGAAAGGAGATGTTATATTGCTTTTTTATGAAAGCATTGGCAAAAACGTACGTTTTTTTACCTGAGTCCGCATTCTAGAAACGGGCTCACAGATTGAAAGGTTTATTTATGAGCAGTCAAACTGCTGCATTCCAAGTTACGATGAGTCCGGAAGCCTTCGCGCAAGCGAACGGCCGCCGGGCAGTTACGTTCTTTACAGGTCAGCATGCTGACCTCAGCCTTGATGATCTCTGCTATGAGACCGTCAAAGGGGAGATTGCAAAACAGATTGAAAAGAAGGACCGCACCTGCAAGTACGACGGGCTCGAGCTCGCTTGCTGGGGCGACCACTTCCAAGTAGAACTGGCCATTCCGAACCTCGTTGAGGTCATCAATCTACCTGAAGGAGAGTTCTCACCTGATCTCTTCAAGATGGATCAAAGCTACCTCGATGCTCAGAAAGCGATCCTGGAAAAGTGGGGTCTGCACTGCTTCGCGATCAGCACCCACCTCGTTGGTCAGGGCGTCTGTGACGATGCCACTCCAGAACACAAATCCATTCTGCCAGACTTCATCTGGGGCAATCCGGACAAAGAGGGAGAAGACCACACAGAGAACGTCAAGCGACGTTCGGCCCGCACTCTCATGGCCACTGCCATTGCGGCAAAAGCCTTTGGAGTGAATGTGGTCAACGGATTCAGTGGCTCTCTCATTTGGAAGAGAACAGCCTACAACTTCCCGCCGATGGGTTCGACACTCGTCCAAGAAGGCGATAACGACTTCATCAAGCGGTTTGGTCCTGTCATGCAGGTCTTCGCCGACAATGGCGTGAAGTTCGCAAAGGAGGTCCATCCGACGGAACTCATCACGGACATCGCGTCAGCCAAACGGGTTCTGCGCAGAATCCGGAAGGCAGTCGAAAATGGTGAATGGACGGCAGAAGCCGAAGCTGCGTTCGGATTCAATTACGATCCGAGTCACCTGGGATACCAAGGTGTGGACTACGTCAACTTCATCCGTATCTTCGGTGATGCCAAAGGCGAATTCGCCGTCATGGGCACCGATGGTGCAATGCACGGACGCATTTACCACGTCCACATGAAGGACGCATACTGGATGAGTGGTCCACATGGCGAAGCCGGGGTGTTCGGCACAGGAGTAAACGGTTTCGGTAGTGGCAATAACTACTGGAACTTCCGATCAGTTGGCCGCGGCTCGGTCAACTTTGAGGAAATACTCCGTGCCTTGAATGACATCGGATACAAAGGCCCACTCTCCGTTGAGTGGGAAGACAATGGCATGCAAAGGTGGCAAGGTCTCGCAGAGTCCTGCATCTACTGTCATGACATCGACTTCATGCCTTCCGACATCGCCTTCGATGCGCAATTTGACAAGGAAGAACAGGCCAGAGCCGCAGCGTTCGCATCCGAAGCCACCGATGGTGACGGAAATGGCGAAGGCGAGGACTCCGCTACCGATTCCGCTGTGGCAACCCCTGCCGCGTCGGAGGAACCCGAAACTCCTTCTGAAGGAGGCGTTCAGCGCAACGCTCCTGCGGAAGCAGGAGATGGGGGGAGCACTACCGACACCGAGCCCTTGCCAGCGCAGGATGGCCCTGTGGCAAGTGCCACGACGGCTACCGATCCGAGCGCAGAATGCTCCACTGACCAGGGAAAGCCTGAATAAGGCAATCCCACTCAACCGATCAGTCAACTACCCACTCCGCGAACCCACAAAGTTCGCGGAGGTTTTTTTGCCAGACTAAAATTTGACTAAATAACAAAATATTGAGAAAATTCATATATAGTCATCTTCTCCTGTGAACAATGTCGCAAAACTTCAGTCATGTTCGCAAAACATGTGCAGCAATAGGGGAAATCTGGCACGAAGACACTGCAGAAGAAAATGAACAAAAACCCGTGGAAGAGACGCTGCTACTGAGCCGGAGAGAGTTCCTCCCTCTTTTAGCAGCAGCCATTGCAGGTGCACAGAGCATTGGAAGGAGTGAAGAACAGGAAGTTCCTGCAGAAAAAAGTATACCTCCCATGGGAAAAGAGGTTTTTCAGAAATCCGCAGACGCCATACTCTCAGCAATATGGAGTGATATTTTTGATATAGATGCCTTAGACAGCAGGCAGAGTGAGGAATTCCGGAACATGCCCGACGCAGAGAAAAAACTACGCACCATGATAGTGCAAGAGGGAAAAGGTTTACGGATTATTCACGGAAACCCCGCTTCTCTCCCCTCCCAAAAAATCCAGGCAGCCGTCCTGCTCACACTGTTTGAAGACATTGCCGGCGACATGCTCGCAGCAAGAGCATGGAATGTGGATATTGCAACCGTAACGGGAAACGCCATGCCATTGGTCTCCACTCACCTACAGGAACTCAGAACACAAAAGAAGATGCAGGAATTTCCCAACGGAGAAGGTGTGCCACACAGTCCCATATTGGAAAAAGTAAAACAACTAAAGGCACAAGATATTCCTGTAGAGAAGGTCGTGTACTGCTCACCCACAGCACCAACCGTTTTCCTCTGCCTCCAGGCCCACGCGGGACTCACTGGTGAAGAGACCCCCGAAGCGCAGCAGAGTCAGAAGAACCTTGATACATGGATGATAGAGAAGATGGTACCGCAGAACATTCTCCATGGTCCGGTATACTTCGAAGGAACAGAGAAAGGGGAAGATCTCCGGGCCAAGAATGTCAGCCCAGCAAGGGCATTTGGCACGTACACACTCGTACGCAAGCTGGAGCAGCTACAGGTACCCCTCTCGGGTTTCGAAAATAAGGGTCGTAACAATCTTGAGATGAAAGAGGGATCATTTGCCATCTATAGGATGATGCAGGAGCATCTGCAACCTTCAGAGAAAACAGGAAAATCCACCTACCGACCAAAACTACGCCCCAGTGACTTGGTCTACCTGCGTTCAACCCTCATGAACCTCTACATTGCACACAACGTGATTTGCCAAATGGAAGAGTCATCTGCCAAAGAAGGAGGCGTCGTTATCGGGCAGGGACATGAATGCCACCAGGAAACAATCCGGACCCTTATAGGACAAGGAAACGTGACACAGGAAGCCTGTAGGGATGAAATCCTCTCCGCCTTCAGGCTCAGTAACTTCTTCGCCTGGCGGGGGTATAATGTGATAGTGATAGATACAGTCCCGAAGGCAGAGTAGCCGTACAGGCGCTGCCGTACGCTCCCGGATTTTTTTAGAGTAGTAATTTTTTCTTCACATTGTTATAGTCGACGTAAGTGAAGAGAGCGCCTATCTACCTTCTTGGCATTCTGGCAGGCATCACTCTGGTGATCGCTCCCCTTTCGCATGCAGAAGAAAAGTGGAAGGGCGGCCCCTGTTACGATGCCAATGGCGTCTGCAAAAAGCAGGCACAGAGCAAGTACAGTGCCATCCTGGATCAGATTTCCAGTGCATACCATCAGTCCCACCCCAGCTGGGATACCGGGTTTACCGGTGATCCCCGGTGGAAACCAACCAATGACCAGTGGAATGCCGAAAATGCGGCGTGTGACAAGGAGTATGACGCATGTTTGGCACGGAGTACCAAACCGGCAGAACCGAGCGTGGAGGACCTCCCCCTCTGCAGCGATACCGACATAGGCAATGACCTGTACATACGAGGTTCGGTGTATGCGGAACATGCCAAAACTCCCAAAGTAGATCACTGTGGAAGCAAATCCAATGTGGTGGTGCAGGTGAATTGCAGTTATGAAAGAAGGGTAATAGAAATAAGTTACAGCTGCCCTGCAGGAGAAGTGTGCAGCAACGGTATTTGTGTGAGTTTATCCCCTGCCAGCACTCCTAACTCTATCCCTAGCCCTAGACCTCCTGCCATGAGCGAAGGCGAAGAGAGCCCTACTCCTAACCCTACTCCCGAACCCGTCTTCCTGGATACGAACACACGGGACATGTTCAACACTATAGACGCAATGACCGAAGAAGTTATAGCGGCGGAGGAACTCGGAGATTTGATAGAAGAATGCACCAAGGGCTTCGGTCCATTTGGGGAGCTCTTTGATCTACCAAATGAGGCGTGCGATGAACTCCTTGACCGCTACGAGAGCAGCCTCTGCGCGGAGTACATTGCGTGCGGACTTGCCGTGATGGATGAGTGGGATACCTGCAGGAGAACCTGCTCTCTTTTGCAACAAGAGGGAGCTGGCTCCTGTAATTCCTGTTTTGGTATTCTCTATAAAACACGTACCTGCGAAACAGAGGCAACAGAGAAAGGTGTGTCTCAGGATTGCCGGAAGGCTTTTCCCGTCACCTATACATCCACCGATGGTCTGCGAGGATTCACCGTTACAAGCATCCTCACTCTGGATGATGGCATAGCTCCTACATTCATCATGAGAAGTGCTCTCTACGGACCTAACACGAGCGGTGTAGTGCGGGAAAACCAATCCATAGACCCCTTTGCCAGTATAGAAACAGGCGACTCGGAAGTAACGCTACAGTCCGGTGAAGGCATAGAAATAAGAGTGCCTCCGTATACAGAAATGAATATCAGCATCATCTCTGTGGGAGAACTGTTAGATATACATCGCCTGCACCTGGAAGCAGGAGCGCTCTTTGTGCGCATGGGCAAAACAGAGCGACAACGCCTGCTGCAGGTAGATACCAAAGCGGGCTCTGCGCGTGCGACCGGAACTGAGTTCCATGTCGCCATGAAGGAGGATGGCACCATGGAAGTGGAGACGACAGAGGGCACCGTGCAGGTAACGGATAGCAACGGGGAGAATGTTGTGGCAGTGCCTGTCGGCAAGAAGGCCGACGTGAAAGAGGGGGAAGCACCGCTTGTTACAAAAACATCATCATCCCTCTTTGCAAAAGGAAGACGACTATTTGTCTTCCTGCTTGTGATTGCTTCGCTAGGCTACGGGTTGTATCTGGCAAAGCGGAGACTCAAAACCTGAAAAGACAACCTTCGCTCCGCTGCACGGAGGCTACGGCCGACAACCTCCTGCGTTTCAATTCCCAAACTACGTACTCTGTATACTTACTACAACTGGGAGGCGTATCTACTGATTACAGCAATCTTTTCTTCCGAAACGCACAGCCCGATGAATTTTTTAGGTATTTCTCAAAGGCATACGCTTTCTCTTTGGATGTGAAGCTCCACGCCCTTACGGGCATGGCATCTTCCTCACTTCGCT
>PFDR01000060.1 GCA_002772545.1 Candidatus Peregrinibacteria bacterium CG10_big_fil_rev_8_21_14_0_10_49_10
GTGCAGTGAAGCTCATGATCCTTTGCCTGGGGACTCAAGACTTTTACGCGGAATGTGGCATTGGGAAAAGTCTCTTCAACAATGCCGATCAATTCGATAACGTCTTTAGACACAAGTCCGTATGCAAAGTAAAGCCGAAAAATCCTACAGAGCGAACTCCGCGACAGCAAGCGTTATCTCCGCAAAATTTCCTTCACTTGTCAGAAATCCATTGCCAAATTATAATTTTATTATATAAATATCTATATTTAGGCGATGATCTCACAGTTCTCAGCATGCACAAGCACCGTGTGTTCGACATGGGCAGAAAGGGAACCATCCCGAATGGAGAGTGTCCAACCGTCACCCCCCTCAGTTATTTCATCACTTCCCGCGGAGACAATAGGTTCTATGGCAATGAGCGCACCCACCGGTAATTCTGCTCCGGTCTCCGGTGTGCCAAGGTTCGGAATATCGGGAAACTGATGCAATGTTCGCCCAAGTCCGTGACCGGTAAGGGAACGTACAGGATGAAAACCCGCAGACTCTACAACGGTCTGAATGGTCGAAGAGATATCTCCCACCTTCGTATGTTTGCGAATAATGGCCAGAGCGGCATCCAGTGCGTGCTGTGTTACATCCAGCAAATGCTGTGCGTTTGGGCGAATGGTTCCCACACCCACAGACACACAGGCATCTGTATAAAGACCATCAAATAGTACTCCGCAGTCGAGTGCAATAATGTCGCCTTCAGCAAGTACTCTCTCGGAAGGGATGCCGTGCACGCACTCTTCGTTTACGGAAGCACAGATGGTCGCCGGATAATTTTGGTAGCCCTTAAATGCCGGCACAGCTCCCTGGTGAGAAGTAATAAATTCTTCGGCCTTCTCATCTAAAAACCGGGTGGTTATGCCGGGCTCCACAAGCGCTGCAATCATGGTAAGGCATGCGCGCAAGATTTTTCCGCCATGGCGGGCAGACGCAATCTCTGCTTCTGTGAGGACTTGTATATCACTCATGGACAGGATGATACAGGGTCTTTTAGGCTAATTCTAGCGCACGTGTAACCCTTGCATAGATCTCATCAACGGTTCCTCCTCCATCCACCTGTATAAGCTTTCCTGCGTCATTGTAGGAGGCAATGACCGGCTCTGTCTTCTCGTGGAACGTTGCCATTCGTTTGCGAATGATGGATTCATCAGCATCGTCGACTCTACCCTGCTTCTGTGCTCTAGCAAGTATGCGACATACTGCTTCCTCTTCGTCGAGTAGAATCTGGAGACAGGTAAAATCCCGCCCCTGCTCCTGCATGACCGCATCAAAATCTCTCTTCTGTTCTGCATCACGGGGAATGCCATCAAAGATAATTTTTTGATCCATGGAGCGCTTGGCCATAGCCTCTTTTACCACCTGCATAATGATCTCATGCGGTACCAGGTGACCCAGATCGATGTACGATTTGACTATCTCCCCCAGAGAAGATCCTGATGCTGCGATGGCACGTAACTCGCCTCCAGCTTCGAAAATATCATAGCCAAATGCCGCAGCAATACGCTTTGCTTGTGTTCCTTTACCCGATCCCTGTATTCCAAAGAGAACTAAGTCCATATAAATGATGCAAGACACACATAGGTAACGTGTGCTGATCGTATTTATACCATAAAGAAAACACCGACGCAGAATACTTCCTGCAGGTTCTTATGTACGGAAAACTATCCGGGAGGCAACCCTACACCAACTTCTCGTAATCATGCGCAAGAAGCTGTGCATTAATCTGACGAATGAGTTCCATGACTACTCCTACTATAATGATGAGTCCTGAGCCGGAGATAATGAGATCCTGTGAGCTTAGTGCGGAGTAGCGGGTAAAGATGAGCGGGACTATGGCAACAATAGCAAGAAAGACACCACCCCAGAAATTCATACGGCTACTCACCTTCGCCAGTAGTTCTGCTGTCGGCTTGCCGGGACGCACGCCGGGTACAAATCCTCCGCGCTTCTGGATGGTTTCGGCCACGTCATCTGGCTTAAACGTTACAGAGACGTAGAAGAATGTGAATCCCATAATAAGCAGGAAATACAGCAACATATAGATAATGCTCGGATTCTGTGGGTTTACGTAGATGTTTATAAAGTTCACCACCGGACGGAAGCGCTCGGCTGTAGAAAGGAACTGCGCAATAATGGCCGGAAGGGTAATGAGAGAGATGGCGAAAATAATAGGAATCATTCCTGCTTGGTTGAGACGAATGGGGATACTGGCCTGTACACCGCGCCCCGCCCCCTGGTTTGCATAGGTGATGGGAATAAGTCTGTGTGCATCGGTAAAGAGCACCACAGCAACGAGCATAGCCAGTGACACAATGCAGAAGAGGTAAAACGCTGCCATCTTTCCTTCACCTGCTATGAACATGGAACTCACAACTGCAGGAATGCCGGAAACAATGCCAGTAAAGATGATCAGAGAAATACCGTTCCCAATGCCCTTCTCTGTAATGAGCTCACCTATCCACATGAGGAAAATGGAACCTGCGGTTACAAAGAGCATAGAAGAAAGTACGCTGGGGAAACTGAGATCCACTAACTGAATGCCGCCACGGCCAAGAAGGATCAGAAATCCATAGCTCTGCACAAAAGAAAGTGGGAAAGAGAGGTAACGCGTGTAGCGGTTCAGTTGCTGCTGACCCTGTGCACCTTCTTTGCTTATAGCCTCCAACTTGGGGAAAATCACCGTACAGAGCTGGATGATGATAGAAGCGTTAATGTAGGGCGAAAGACCGAGCATCACCACGGAGAAGTTGTCTATGGCTCCTCCTGTGAGTGCTGCAAATACGCCTACCGCACCGGCTCCACCACGGGACTCCAGGAACTGCCGCAGTGCAAAAGGATCCGCACCGGGTACGGCAATGTGCGCGACTATGCGATAAATGAGGAGAAGCCAGAGAGTTATAAAGATGCGACGACGTAAATCTTCTGACTGCCAGAGCTGTCGCAGATACTTAAACATGTGCAATGGTAACCGTACCTCCGGCCTTGGAAACGACTTCGGTTGCCTTCTTGGAGGCTGCGTCCACTGTAAGGGCAAACTTCTTTTGTACCTCACCATCTGCCAAAAGCTTGATCGGCTTTTTACTGCGGATAAGACGTGCCTTACGCAGCGCAACCTGGTCGTAACTGCCAGCCGGAAGCTTTTCTTCCAGAAGAGAAATGTTCACAACTTCATACTCTTTGCGGGTGGGATTGGTAAATCCCCCAAGTTTGGGCTGGCGCCGTACAAGTGGCGTTTGCCCTCCTTCAAAACCGAAGCGACGGCCTTTGCCTGCGCGCGCAGCCTGCCCCTTGGTTCCACGGCCTGCTGTGGTACCGCCGCCGGCACTATTGCCGCGGGCAATGCGTTTGCGGTTCCTGCGAGAACCCTTCGCCGATGAGAGCGTGTGGAGATTCATAAGAATGTGTTGAATCGGGAACGCATGATAATGGGAGGTGAGGGCGTGAACAAGCAAAATACATGTAAAAGTTCCCCGTTCACTCGTTTGCTCGTTCACTCGTTTCAAGTGGATACATCTACTTTCCCCTCTCTGTCTTCAGGTGCTTCTAGGTGCTTTCTATGCTAAAATAGAAGGATTTCTATGCCTCTTTTCCGAAGAAACGCATCGGTGCTCCTGCTTACAGGTCTGCTCTGCGGAGTTGCACTCGTACACGGGGAAAAAGTGGCTGCGCAGGCAGCACAGGCGGTTACATATGTGACGCGAGCGGAAGCGGCACAACTCTTGCTCAAGCGCAGTAACAGGGTGGTACCGGATCTTTTGAATGACGGAACGTACCCCGATGTAGTAAATGGAGAACCGTACGCAAAATACGTGCTCTATGCCGCACAAATACACATGTGGTCTCCGGAAGGCACCACACAGCGTTTGCGGCCCCATAAACCCATTACACGCGGTGAGTACCTTCAAATGCTTGCAACGGTCTATACCCTCTCACGGAACGAACCACATGGCTACAAGGACGTACCAAAAGGCAGGTGGGATGCCCCCTATGCAGGTATAGCCCAGCACTACAAGCTCTTCTTTGATCTGCAGGATCTCTCCCGCCTACGTTCCGATCTGCCTGTAACACACGAGGAAGCAGCCGAGAACCTCTACAAACTCTTCGCTGCACGCCCCGAGCTGCGAGCTCCGCAGCACATTCAGCTCCAGAAGGTTGTGTATAGCGACACAGATGGCAGCCGTGCAGCGGGCCAGACACCCGATAGAGATGTTCTGCACTCGTACACGACCGTCATCAGCCGTGACCAAATTCTTGAGTCGCTGGAACAGAAGAAGGCTGAGGGAGTCTCTAATGCGGACATCATTGCAACACAGGTGGTTGCACTGGTGAATGCCGAACGGACAAAAGTGTCTCTGGCTCCCCTCAAGCAAAATTCAAAACTGCAACTCTCTGCCGTAAAGCATGCTAAAGACATGTCCACACGGGGTTACTTCAGCCACTACACACCCGAGGGTGTAAGCTTTGTGGATCGTATAAAGGCTTCGGGATACACCGATGTTGATCCCATTGCGTGCGGATGCACACAGGTGCTTACAGCGCCTAACAGTACGGATAACCGGCAGGACACCGGGCCAAGCTATGTGCAGTACTCACAGGATGTCTGCCAGTGCCGGCCACACTTTGCTCTGGGTGAAAACCTTGCCAAAGGACAACTCACACCGGAAGAAACCGTACGGGACTGGATGAACTCTCCGGGTCACCGCACCAATCTGTTACAACCCGCCTTTACGGAAATAGGTGTAGGCATCTTCCGGGACATGTGGGTACAGAACTTTGGGAACTTTGAGCTTCTGCTGCCCTGATCATGCATCATGAGTATCTAACAACGCGCAGGGAAGCATCCTGCGCTGGCGAATGAATACTATTTCGCCAGTGCGCGTTGATATTTACCAGGATCTCGACCCCATGGTCTTGCCAAATTCCACCGCAGCGTCGGGGCCGTTTGCTGTCACAATATTGCCATCTACAGTCACGGGCTCACCCGTGAACTCAGCTCCATACTGCTCCAGCAGTGCAATTTGCTCACCACCCTTATCCCATACGGTTGCCCTTTTCCCTTCGAGTACATGGGCTTTTGCAAGAAGAGTTGGCGCTATGCAAATTGCCCCTATCGGTTTGTTCGCACGTACTACTGACTGTGCCAGATGAAGAGCATCGGGATCGGACGCAAAATCTGCGGCACCGGGGCCACCGATGAATGCCACACGATCATACTCTCCTATGGCAACATCCCGCAGTGCCACAGATGCCTGCTCAGACCCACCGAGTTTTCCAACGCAAGACCCAACTTCTTTGCTGCAGAACACCACCTCAAAACCGGCCTCTGTAAGACCATTTCTTGTTCCCTCAAGCTCCATATCCTGGTAACCGTTTTGCGCAAGAACTACAAGGGCTTTTCGCATGAGGACATGCTAGCGCAGAAGGCTGCGAGGAGGTAGGAAAGAAAAAGAAATCCTCCGCAGCGGTACGTTCATGGGAGTCATGAGCCAGATGAAGTGCACTAAACCAGTGGAGCCTTGAGATTACCTTCTTCATCCACATCCTCCCGGGAAATCTCTTTGATCTCCACACCCTCCATGGCTTCCTCATCGGCATTTGCATTCTCGGCCTGTTGCACCTTTACATCCTTTGCTACCTTCTTCTTCCCTGACTGTTCGCCTTCTTCCGCAACCACTGCTATGTCACCTTCGGGAGCAGGTGCACCATGCAACTGGTCAAATGCCTTCATGATGCACTGAGCATTCACCAGTTTATTGCTGCTTCCGTAGCGCTTACTCAGCACGTTCTTCACTCCGGCATGCTCCAGTACAACACGCAACGCACCACCTGCAATGACTCCTGTTCCCTCAGCAGCCGGTATCAGACGAATGCGAGCAGCTTTATGCTTGGTATTCACCTCGTGAGGAATGGTGCCATTGATAAGGGGAATACGGATCATGGATCGCTTGGCATACGTAGTAGCTTTCTGTACAGCAGACTGCACATCGTTAGCCTTACCTGTACCCAGTCCTACTTTCCCTTTCTTATTTCCTACTACCACAACAGCACGGAAGCGCATACGGCGTCCACCGGACACCACACGCGTCACACGGTCCACAGAGAGAGTGGTTTCGTCGTACTCCTTCGGCTCACGCCGTGAAGATCTCTGGTTTTTGCGTCGTTCTGGCTGGGATGTCTTGGCCATGAAGGAAAGGAGGGATAAGAGGAATTAAAACTGGAGACCACCGCTCCGGGCGGCATTCGCAAGTTCTTTTATACGCCCATGGTACCTGTAGGCGTTGCGGTCAAATATGACTGTGTCAATATTGGCATCTTTCGCTTTCTTGGCAATGGCTGTTCCCAGCTTTTTAGCTCCGTCTGTATTGGGCTTGGCCTTGAGCTCTTTGGTCGTAGCAGCCACCACTGTCCTTCCGGCAGCGTCGTCTATGAGTTGTACGGAAATCTGACTCAGGGACCGGTACACCGTCATACGCGGACGCGCTGCACTGCCACGCACTCTGCTACGAATGCGCCTTTTGCGGGCAAGCCGGTCATAGAGTTTCTTAGGAATACGCATAGAAAGAAAAAGAATTATTCGGACTTGGCAGCGGCAGCCTTACCAGGCTTGCGACGGACGTACTCATCCACATACCGCACACCTTTGCCCTTATAAGGCTCCGGCGGCCTGTACGCACGAATGTCCGATGCTACCTGACCTACCAACTGCTTATCTATACCCTTCACCACGAGAATATTCTTATTTTGCTCATCCTGTGCAATCTCTATACCAGTGGGTACCGGAAAATCAATGGGATGGGAAAACCCGAGGCTCAAAGAAAGAACTTTACCCTTGGCCTGTGCCTTGTAGCCCACACCCATAATTTCCAGACGCTTTTCGTAGCCTTCATTCACACCACGAACCATATTGGCTATAAGCTGGCGCGTAAGACCGTGGCATGCCTTTGTAGCATCGGCATCATCCTTGCGTTCTACAGTCACGGTGTCCCCTTCTACCTTTACACTTACAATGGGAAGATGCTGATAGCTCAGCTCTCCTTTTGCGCCTTTGACTGTAATGGTATTACCGCTCACGGCTACCGTTACACCGGAAGGAACAGCCACTGGTTTTTTTCCAATACGAGACATAGAACTTAGGAAACAGTACAGAGTATTTCACCACCGAGCTTTTGTGCACGGGCTTCTTTGTCGGTCATGAGACCTTTACTCGTGGTAAGGATGGCGGTACCAAAACCGCGCAGAACAGGCTTGAGACTTCTGTAATCGGTGTAGAGACGCCGGCCGGGAGTGGACATGCGCGCAAGTGTGAGTGACGGCTTATCTTCTGCAAAAGTAACAAGAATTTGTAACTTGGGCGCCTCTCCGGTCTCTTCTACATTGGCAATCCAGCCTCCTGCCTTCAGAATTTCGCAGAGCTGCCTCTTGATGTAAGAATGCGGAGCACTGCAGGTCTTCTTGCCGACTGCCTGCGCATTGCGCATGCGAGTGAGTAAGTCGCCGATGGGGTCTGTAACGTAGGTCATGAGAGAAAAATAGATGGTGGGTACATGTGTGTGGAGAACTACCAGGAAGATTTTTTTACGCCTGGAATGTCACCGTTTGTAGCTAGTTCGCGGAAACAGATGCGGCAGATTCCAAAGAAACGCATGTAACCCCGCACTCTTCCGCACAGCCCGCAACGATTATAAACCCGCGTAGGGAACTTCGACTTTCGGCTCTCACTCTTCGCACGAAGGTATACTTGGAAGTGTTTGCGCTGCTTATTTTTAAGGGCTAGTCGAGCCATGAAAAAAGGGGTAGGGGCTATGGAGTATCAGGCTTTTCGGCGTTTTCTTCAACAGAACTCTGGTCTTTCTTTTCTTCCGTACCAGAAGCTTCGGCTGGCGACGCACTGTTTGGTTCTGCTGGTGATGCCGCTTTTTCTGCGGCTTCTTTGGCTCGCTGCACATCCAGACGTCTCTGTTCTTCCTTAGGATCAACCTTCTTTTCCGGACGGAAGGGAATGCCTACTTGCTTGAGCAGAGCCATGGCATGGTCGTCAGTATCGGCTGTCGTGGTAATTTGTATCTGCATACCAAAAATCTGCTTTGCATCGGGTGGTGGCACTTCCGGGAAAATAGAGTGATCACGAATACCTATGGCATAGTTGCCATGACCATCAAGTTTGCGGGGCAAACCGCGGAAATCACGAATACGTGGCAGTACATAGCTAATGAGTCTATCCAGAAACTGTTCCATATTCTTTCCACGCAGTGTCACTACGGCTCCCACAACAAGACCTTCCCGTGTCTTAAAATTTGAAATAGCTTTGCGTGCCCTTGTCATGATTGGCTTCTGGCCGGTAATTTTCATCAGACAATCTGCAACATACTCGCGCATCTCTTTGCTATCCATACGACTCTTGTTGATCCCAACGTTCACTACCACCTTCTCTATACCCGGAAGAGCGTTTGGATTCCTGATGCCCAATTCCGTACTCAGAGACTTGGCTATAGGACCGCGAAGCCGACTATGGAGGGTATCGTATGCCATTATTGACCACGCTGGTGACTAAATACATCGGGAGCTCTGCCTTGTTCAGGAACAGAATGATCTTTCGCTGCCTTCTTGGTAGATGCTTCTTCCTCCGTACCTGTTTCTTCCACCTCACTGGCACCAAAACCTATTTTTTTCCAGAATGGTTTCTTATCCGGTTTCTCCACCTTACGAATATCCGTTGTACCGGATTTTTCCTTTGCCTTTGTATCCTTAGTCGTCTTGGTTGCATCTGATGCAGCCTTGCCGGGTGCAGCCTTTAGAGAGCGGGAAATCACTTCTCCGCTTCGTTTTGCGATACGTTCTTTCTTTCCCTTCTCGCTCACGGAGAATCCAATGCGTGTAGGCTTTTTTGTTTTGGCATCAAGCAACATAACATTACTTGCATGGATGCTGGCTTCGTACTGCAGACGCTGACCTGCCTTCTGCGGTGTCGCTTTGATATGCTTTGTACGCATATTAATACCCGCTACTACCACTCTGCTGGTTGCGGGAAGCGTACGCAGCACCGTACCGGTCTTTCCTTTGTCCTTGCCTGTGATAATAACGACGGTATCGCCGGTCGTGATTTTCATAGTACGTCGGGAGCAAGAGAAATTATTTTCTGAAATCCTTTCGCACGCAGCTCTCTGGCCACCGGCCCGAAAACGCGTGTGCCCTTTGGCATGAGATCTCCTCCTATAATCACGCAGGCATTATCATCGAACCGTATGCCACTGCCATCTTTGCGAGTCGTCATTTTTTTGGTGCGGACAATCACCGCACGTTCCACTGCTTTCTTCTTCACTGTTCCGCGTGGCGCTGCATTTTTTACCGCGACAACAATCACATCGCCTACTGTGGCATAGCGCCTGCGGCTTCCGCCGAGCACTTTTATACACTGCACACTTTTAGCGCCTGTATTATCCGCCACATTCAGCATGGTCTCTACTTGAATCATGATTGCTCCGGGGAAGCGTCTTCTGCGGGTATCTCCTTTTTTGCACGGTGAATCGCCTTCTCCACATCTGCTTCTTCCAGCACATCATCCACAGCTGCAGCCTTCTTGAGAATCTCCAGTACACGGAAGTGTTTTCGCTTACTGAGGGGTCGGCACTCACCTATGAGGACCAAATCACCATTACGTACTTCATGACCGGCAGGATCCGCCAGGAACTTCTTACTCACCTTAAAGCGCTTTTTGTACTTGGCATGAAACGACAGGCTATCTACGGTCACAGTGACCGTATTTGTCATTTTGGTGGAGGTGATGGTACCTTTCTTCTTTTTCATGATGCAATTTGTGAGGAAACAGATGCTTTCTTTTTGGCTTGTTTCGGGGCAGCCACTCTACGTTCTCCCTCCCCGCTACGCAACGCTTCACACTGCTTTTCTGTGAGAATTGTGCGCATACGGGCAAGCTGCTTCTTTTCATTTTTGTACTTTGCGGTGTCCTTTTCTTTCTGCAGTTTGACACCCAAACGAAGTTTGCTCACTAACTTCTGCTGCTCACGCACGTCGGAGCACAGATCCTGTAGCTGCATTTTTCGTAGCTCGGTCATGGAAGTATGCTTTGTCATGCTTAGCGCAGAATACGGGCAATAACTTTTGTCTTTAGAGGAAGTTTATGACTCGCAAGCCGCAGGGCTTCCCGTGCAGCATCCTGAGAAAGACCGTCCATTTCAAAAATCATCGTTCCCGCTTTCACAATGCACGACCAGTGGTCGGGGGTTCCTTTTCCGGATCCCATGGGTACCTCTGCAGCCTTACGCGAAACGGCAATATCGGGGAAAACACGTATCCATATTTTGCCTCCGCGCTGCACACTGTGCGTCATAGCACGACGCGCTGCTTCCAGTTGGCGGGCAGTAATTTCTCCGCTTACGACAACTTTAAGCCCCACAGAGCCGAAGGCCAACGTAGCACCCCGCTGTGCCTTCCCGTAGAAGGCACCTCGGTTGCGCTGAAACTTCCGGTGCTTAGTCTTTTTGGGTTCAAGCATGGCTAGAGAGTAAGGGAAGCAGACTGCACTTGTGCAACTTTTTTGAAGACCATTCCTTTGTAGATCCACACCTGCACACCTATGGTTCCATACGTGGTGATGGCGTGACGTTTTGCAAACTGCACATCGGCACGCAGAGTCTGCAAAGGAATATTCCCCTCCTTAAAGAGTTCGTTACGTGCAATATCTGCACCGTTCAGACGTCCTGAAACGAAAATTTTGATACCTTTTACTCCGCTCTGGGTCGCTTTCTCCAGTGCCATTCTGGCTGCCCTGCGATAGGGCATACGACGCTGTATTTGACCCTGAATAGTTTCGGCAATGACCTCGGCATCTCCATCGGGATTGCGAATTTCCTGAATATTGACCTCAAAGGAACCTCCAAATGCCTTTTCCAGATCCACACGCAACTCCTCTATGGCAGCACCCTGTTTTCCAATGATCACACCCGGTTTGGATGTATGGATCGTAATGGACGTCTTCTTCGTGCGCTCAATGTCTATACCGCTAATTCCCGCCTCCTTCAGACGTGCTCTAATATACTTTTTGATTCGCACATCCTGCAGAAGCAGAGTGCGGTACTTGCTGCCGGACGCAAACCAGGTACTGGACCACGAGTGCGTAATGCCCAGTCGCATGCCGTTGGGATTGACCTTTTGACCCATAGTATTTAGGAGGAAGGTTGGGACGTGTCAGACTCCGCCAAGGCTTTGTCCGACAGGGTAGAGGAGGGCTTCTTCTTTGTGGAAGATGCCTGAGTGCTTGTCTTCTTCGTCTTGGTGTCGCTCTTCGTTTCGGAAGCTTTTGTTGCTTTGGACGCAGTTGACGCACCCTTTTGTACCGTTTTCTGTGGAGATTGTGAAGCCTTTTGCTTGGGTTTCTTCTCTGCGCCCCTCTCCCCGAGAGCAGATTCAAGATACCCTAACTGCAACGTAATATGGCTGAGAAAATTGCGGTACACACGCTGGCGACCACGTGCCATAGGGTAACCACGGAAGAACGACTGCGCCTTATTGACGACCAGAGACGTAATGATCATGTCCTCCGGCTTTTGTTTATCGTTATGACTTGCATTGGCCATAGCGGAACGCAGAAGGTCTTCCAACAGCCTTGCCGCCTTCTTGTTGGTCTGCTCTAAAACCGTCAGCGCTTCCGGTACGGACTTCCCACGAATCATCTTGGCAATGAGACCTGCCTTTTTAGGAGCGATGCGGACAGAGCGAAGTATGGCTTTCATTTTGCAGTGGGAGTAGGACTAGCAGTTTGTGGAGCAGCTGCCTGAGGTTCTGCCATCTTTCCTCCATGAACCTTGAACTTCGTGGTCCAGGAAAACTCACCCAACTTATGACCAACCATCTGTTCGGTAATGTATACGGGAATAAACTCCTTCCCATTGTGAACAGCAAAGGTAAATCCTACGAACTCCGGAGGAATATCGCAGTCACGTGCCCATGTTTTAATGATCTTCTTCTCATTCGCTTCCATTTGTTTCATTACCTTCGCCAGAAGACGTTCATCTATGTAGGGGCCTTTTTTGAGTGATCGGGACATAGGGGAATAGAGGAAGAGAACCTAACCGCGCTTGCGCTTCTTGCGCACGCGGGGACGGATAATAAGACGATTCGAATGTTTGTGTCTCGTACGGGTCTTTACGCCAAGAGCTTTCTTACCCCATGGTGTTTTGGGAGCTTTCAGACCAATAGGAGAATGCCCTTCCCCACCACCATGCGGGTGGTCCACTGCATTCATAGATTTACCCAGTACCTGCGGACGGCGACCGAGCCAGCGCTTGCGACCCGCCTTACCAATGGAAATAAGGCTGTGTTCGGTGTTGCTTACGGTGCCGATAGTTGCGTAGCAGTCCAGATGCACACGTCGCACTTCTCCACTGGGCATTTCTACAATGCCATACTCGTTGTCCCCTCCCACCAGCGTTGCTGCGGTACCGGCAGAACGCACGGTAGAGCCGCCACGACCAATATTGGTTTCCAGGTTGTAAATTTTGTAGCCCGAAGGAACGTACTTGAGCTTCATCCGGTTGCCCAACTTTACCTTCGTGCGTTCGGCGCACACTACCTCGTCACCAACCTGCAGACCTTCCGGGCAGAGGATGTAACGCTTATCACCATCATTGTAGTGTACGAGCGCAATGCGCGCAGAGCGATTTGGATCGTACTCCAGGGCAACAACCGTGCCGGGCACACCCTGTTTATCGCTGCGGAGAAAATCGATGTTGCGGTACAGACGTTTGTGACCACCGCCACGGCGACGAATGGTAATGGTGCCACTGCTCCCACGTCCGGATATGCGCTTTTTGCCTTTTGCAAGTCTCTTCTCAGGACGCTTCTTTGTAAGACCGGAGAAATCGGCAACCGTCATCTGGCGTCGTGCGGGGCTCGTTGGTTTAATTATCTTAATAGCCATGGTTTACACAAAGGAGGTTAAATCGAGCGCCTTACTTTTAGCGGTAAGCGTCACAATGGCTCTCTTGTAGGGGTGCCTCTTCTGCATGGTCCGTGTACGCCCGATAGCACGCACTTTGCCACCTACACGCAACATACGTACAGAAGCAGCATCTACATCGTACACACGCTTAAGAGCAGCCTTCACGTCCACCTTGCTTGCACGCGGGGAGACCCGTAGCCAGTAGGTTTTTACAGAGAGTTTCTGTCCTTCTGCTTTTTCAGTCACAACGGGGCCGAGAATGACGCGTGAGAGATCCATTATTTCTTGGATGTGGAAGATGGCTTTTTGGAAGCGTTTGAAGACTCTGAATTGCTCTGGAATGAGCGATCATCTTTCGGTTTCTTTGTAGCTTTTTTCTTGGAATGTGCTGACTCCTGACCGCTGACTGCTGTTGCTTTCTTGCCAGGAGCAGCTTCTCCAGGTGTTTTAGGACCAACTACTCTCTTTTTCGAGCCAAATACTTCCTCTGCTTTCTTGAGCGCATCTACAAAGAAAATAAGGTGATGGGCAGCAAGCACATCTTCGGGATTTAAATAGGCGACCTGTATCGCTTTGACATTTGGGATATTGGAGACGGAACGCACCAGAGAAACATGTGATTCCGGCAGTACAAACACAATGCTGCGACCAATCTCCACAGGCATCTTCTGCAGAAGTTCCATTACCTTTTTGGTCTTTCCTTCATTGGGGTAGCTTTCCAAACCAAGAATTCTCTTCTCTTTTGCCTGCAGGGAAAGGCAACTCCTCAGAGCAGCTCTGCGCATGCTGCGCGGCATATTCTTCGTAAAGTTGGCATTGCTCCTGGGACCAAAAGCCTTGCCTCCGCCACGCAGGAGCGGACTCCGTACGGAACCACGGCGTGCACGGCCCGTTCCTTTCTGCTGGAATAACTTTCGGGTGGAACCGCGAATTTCGCCGCGACTCTTTGCATGGGCTATGGGACTGCGCCTGTTACTCTGCTGACGCACGAGTGCCTGGTGCATGAGTCCTTCATTCACTGTGACTTCAAAGAGTCCTGCCGGAAGCTCTGCAGTGCCTTTTTTTGTGCCGGTGGCGGTGTAGACATCTATAGTCATGCTTATGCTTCTGGAGAAGATTCAACGGTCAAATACACAAAACCACCATTGGGACCCGGTACAGGACCTTTTATACCTAAAATTCCTTTCTCACTGTCACACACTAACACTGGGCAACTGCGCAGTGTAATGGTATCGCCACCCATATGACCGGGCATGCGCTTCCCTTTTAACACACGACCTGGCCATGTGCGCATACCTACGGAACCGGGCCGACGGTGAAAGTGTGAACCATGACCTCCGGGTCCTCCGGCAAAACCATACCTCTTCACGACACCCTGAAACCCTTTTCCTTTACTGGTTGCACAAACAGTGACCAAAGACTTTTCCGGAACAGACTCCAGAGCCAATGCCTTACCGGGCTCCAGTCCTTCCAGACTCTCTACACGCCACTCTTTCTGGAGTGCGTAGCGTGTGTGTTCCTTTCCTTTTCTTGTTTTCCACTTCTTTGCTCCCACTCCCAGTACTACTGCATTGTAGCCATCTTTCTCCTTCGATTTGGTGCGTACAACGGTATTGGGCTCCACCTGCAAATACGTCACAGCCACGGATTCCCCGTTTTCGAGGAACACACGCGTCATGCCGATTTTTTTGGCAATAAGTCCGGACATATAGGCTTGGAGGTTCATCAGGTCCGCTTAGTTGCTCGGAAGGAGCGTGAACGGCGGACTCGAACATAAGCTTCCAATCACAGGATTGGAAAACAAAGCTGCAGCACTCTACGGGGCAGTATTTTGTGAGTCAATCATTTCCTGAAGGTTCTTTGTACTCAAAAGGGAAATCTATACACATCGAGAGGAGGGCGAAGGGGGACCAACACGTACTCCACGACTTCCACTTCCTTTAAAAATGTGGAGAAATCCTATTGCTTTTGCAGAATTCCTGCGTACTCTTCTGTATAACAGTATCCTTCGAACGGAAGTATCGGTCTCGAGAACCCAGGGAAGGAATCTGTCACTACTTATTTTCCTTTCCAATTTCTCTTATGGCTGATCAGGAGATCACCTGCCGCGATTGCGGCGCAACATTCGTCTTCACCGAAGGCGAACAGGAGTTTTACGCCTCCAAAAATCTCAGCGCTCCACAGCGCTGTAAGGAGTGCCGCGCTGCTGCAAAATCTAAGCGCATGGGCGAGCGTGAAATGCACGATGCCGTCTGTGCCAAGTGCGGCGCAGAATGCCAGGTCCCTTTCCGTCCACGTCCTGTGGAAGAAGGTGGCAAGCCCGTTCTCTGTCACGAATGTTTCGTCGCAGAACGCGGAGCGGCTTAATAGCGTCACTTATAGAAAGGCGGTCCGAAAGGGCCGCTTTTTTACATTAATAAAAAATATATTTGCATAAAGTCAAACGTGCGATTACTCTATGACAGAAAAATGTAACCTGAATTCACTGCAATGGACAATACTGAAGTTACAAATCCTGTTGGTTCTCCAGCAGAGGACCATGCGGCATCCGATCAATCTGTACCTTCTGGAGCAGAAGCAACCCATACAGAAGTGCAAAGTACAAAAACAATTACCGGAAACACTTTGGCAACTATAGTAGATCCTCTTACAGGAAATATGATTATGCCCAGTGCTGTTGATATATCGGAAGATGGAAGCTCGGCAAAAGGACATATGACCGTCAGCGACACTATGCCGCGTGTGAAAGAGCACTTTGGTGTTTTCCCGGGTATAATGCAATTGCAGCTGGCCATGCAGGCAATGCTAAAAGAGATACTACAAAGTGAGAAAATACCTGAGGCAATTGTGTTTTTATTCTCAATACAGGAAATCAGATTACAGACCATGGCTCAGGTAGGACATACCGTAGAGACAGGTGTGGCCTTCACACATCAAAATATTAGAAACGGTCGCGGTAGTGCACAGGCAGAAGTACATGTGGGGGTTAAAAAAGAATCATTGGACGGTTCACAGGAACCAACAAAAATCCTGATGACCCTGCATACACAACCATCTGAAGATTCAGAAAAGACGTATGGAGCGAATTTGGCAACCCAGAGCAGGTCATGGCCAACCACACTTAAGGTGGAACAAGAAACTGTTATAGGTGCTCCTGAAGGTTGTGACATATTTCCCGATGTAAGACAAATTGAATTTGCACAACAATCTGCAGGTATCTTGCTCGCTCAACGGTACCCGGGTTCCAACGCACTCGCCTATAAAATTACAAATGTGGATTTCGGACTGCCAGTGAAGGCTGGAGATATTCTGGAAGCCAATGTGGTACTTACGGATATACAGATAACAAATTTGAAAAGAGGGGCAGGCATAGGAGAGTTTGATGTAACCATACAGAAAGCAGGAGGAGCAGAGCATGAAAAAACATCTATGCATCTGTGTTTGAGGTTTATGGGAAAAGACACTTTCAAGAAAATGACAAAACCTTTGGAAGAAAAAAGGAAAAAAGGGAGACGACCTGAATCTACCCCACACTCGCAGGTTGAACCTGCAACTTGATTGTGATGAATTGCTGCAGTACCTCCTGCCCTTCTTGTATAGAAAGCCTGTCATTATCTATAGTAAGTGCCGGGTGATCCGGATCTTCATAGGGTTTATCTGCCGCTCCCAGCCCGCTGCGTTTTACGTAGACCCATAGCGGTGCACAGATGGCATCTATTTCGCTGCGGACCTCTGCAAAGGGGGCAATAACCGCAACAATCACAAAGAATCCCTGGTCGCAGAGGAGCTTTGCCAGCCGGGCTACACGCAGATTGTGCTTGCGACGATCCTCTGCAGAGAGACCTTCATTGCGGGAAATGGTTTCCCGCATTTCATCACCATCCAAAACTACCACACGCCGGTCAGCAGAAGATCCGCTGGCTTCCTTCTCATTAAAGTACACACGCATACCTTCGGCGAGAGTGGTTTTCCCTGCACCGGTATTTCCGGTAAGCCACAGAATGGGGAATGTACTCATTTGAAGAATGTAAGAATACAGTAAACATGTTATTGCGAACAGAAGTTACAAAGATACAATCTACAAGTATTCCGAATAAGGAACAATATACAAGAATGAATGTTCAAATTGTAGTTTTGGGTACTGTATCCGGACGTTCTATAGAGTGATAGAACAATCTTTTTACTTGACCTTCAGGGGTGCGGACTCGTCATAGATCTTGCCTGCTTCTCCGTAGAGCTTTTTACGCAAGTCTGTAGCTGAGATAGATTCTGTATGCTCATCGAGCTGAATGAGTTCGTAGCCCACATCACGACCTATGTAGACCGCGAGTTCTGCACCGGGATCGTTAAAGTCTGTGATAATAACCTGCTCTTCGTTTGGAAATGCCAAACGAATCATCCCTCTTCTCTTCTGGAGGTCGAACGGATTTTTATCTGACTTCTCTGTTTCACGCATCATCACAATGCAGCGGTCGCAACGCTCGAGGATTTTTTCTATGCACTTTTTGTGCCCTGCGTGGAACGGTTGAAAGCGGCCGATGAACACGCCTGTTTTCATAGGAGAAGATCATCGTAATGAAGGAAGAGATAGTCAGCAAGAATGATTTACATATACTCGTGCTTCCACCAGGTACCGAAGATGGGTATTCTCTGTATGTCATGGACGAATTTCGAATCAAAAAAGCAGAGGCTCTACGGGCAGGCGGGGCTATCCCCTATGCTGCCAAGTTTGACCGCAGCCATACGCTTGCGGAGAGTGCGGAAGTGAAGGATGGGGAAAAGATACAGATTGCCGGACGTGTGATGCTCATGCGAGAAATGGGCAAAATGATCTTTGCAACCCTGCAGGACCATACCGGCAGGCTACAGATCGCCTGGAAGGCAGATGAGACCTCCGCAGAAGATCTGAAAAAGGTGCAGGAGTTTATAGACCTCGGTGACATCATCGGTATTTCAGGTACACGTTTTACAACACAGAAGGGCGAACCGACCATCCTGGTGAAGGAATGGATTATGCTCTCTAAGGCACTGCGGCAACCGCCGGAGAAGTGGCACGGTATTGCCGATCAGGAGACCGCCTGGCGGCAGCGGTACCTGGACTTGCGCAGTAATCGTGCAACCTTTGAGCGCTTTGAATTCCGGAGCTTGTTTCTTCGCAAACTACGTGAATTCTACTGGAGCCAGAATTTTTTGGAGATGGAAACTCCGGTACTGGTAAATGCCGCATCGGGAGCACTGGCCACACCATTTAAAACTCACCACGAAGCCTACGATATGGATGTGTTCTTACGTATTGCTCCGGAAATCTTTCTGAAAGAATGTTTGGTAGGAGGCTTTGACCGGGTCTTTGAAGTAGCTCGGGTGTTCCGCAACGAAGGCCTGGACCCCAGCCACCTGCAGGATTTCACGATGGCAGAACACTATGCCGCCTACTGGGACTACGAGCAGAACATGAATTTTACGGAGGAGTTGCTCAGTACGCTCCTCAAGGAACTCACGGGCTCTACAACAATCCAAATTCCCGATCGTGAGGGCAATCTCACAGAAGTAGACTTTTCACCGCCCTGGCCACGCCTGAGCATTCGTCAGAAGATTCTGGATGATTGTGGTATAGATGTGGAAAGCGAGAAGACTGCAGAGGACCTGCGCAAAGCAATTGCCAAAAAGAAGATTCAACTCGATATTCCGGTGGATGCACTGGGACGTGGAAATCTTATGGATCAGCTCTACAAGAAGGTCAGCCGCCCCAAGCTCACGCAACCAACATTCATTATTCAGCACCCCATAGATCTCTCCCCTCTCGCCAGGCGCAATGATGAGAACCCCGATGTAACGGATCGCTTCCAGTTGGTGGTAGGGGGATGGGAAGTGGTGAATGCCTACTCGGAACTGGTGGACCCGGTAGATCAGGCACAGCGGTTTGAGGATCAGGCGAAAGCAAACGCAAAAGGGGACAGCGATGCCCACCGAAAAGATGATGAGTACATTAAGGCACTGGAGTATGGCTGCCCGCCATGCAGCGGCTGGGGAATGGGCATAGATAGGATTGTAGCGCTGTTCACGCAGCAAATGAACCTGCGCGATGTTGTGCTCTTTCCACTCATGAAACCGGAACATCTGGGCAGCGAATCTGCTACACTATCGGCCTCTTCTTCCTTTGTTCCTATGTCAGATACTCTTCTTCTTGAACATGCCGATTACGGTCACTTGCTCCCTGCAGCACATGGACTCCTGGAGGAACATGCCGAAAATACCAAAGCTCATTTAATTGCAACGGGAGCCGCCATGGGTGCACTGGCCAGGCGTTTTGGCGGGAATGAGGAAACGTGGCGGGTAGCAGGTATGCTGCATGATTTGGACTGGGACAGCCTGGATAAGGACTTTGAGAGGCACTGCGGCGAAGAACTAAAAGCCATGCTCGCCAAGGTGGATGCTCCTCAGGAGCTCATTGGTGATATTCGCGCACACTACGCAGAGCGCTACGGGCAGGAGTATCCGCTGGATTCCATGCTCCGCAAGTGCTTGTACTGCGTAGACGAGCTCACAGGCTTCATCATCGCTGTAACCCTCGTACGCCCCAGTAAAAAGATTGCGGATGTTGAGGTAAAGAGCGTCACAAAAAAGCTGAAGGATAAAACCTTTGCTGCACAGGTGAGCCGCGAGCAGATTAAAAAGTGCGAAGAACTGCTCAATATTCCATTGGATGAGTTTATAGGAATCACTCTGGAAGCCATGAAAGAAGTAGCGAATGAGTTGGAGCTCTAGCTTTTCGGTATGAGTTGTTTGTTATTGCTTATTAGTACAATTCTCACTAATAACCAATAACTAAAGTACAATTTCCTCCTCCCTCTCCGGCATAAGCACTTCCACTCCTTTAAGAGCCAATGAAAGACGGGCAGCAAAGGTAGTCATCTGTTCTTCTTCCCCATGCACCAGGATCACTTTTTGTAGTCCCTCCACCTTTTCTACAAAGGCATCCAAGTCATTGCAGTCTGCATGTCCCGAGTAGGCGTTTATGTAGACGGTCTGAGCCTTCTTTCTGAGCTTCTCACCAAAGATCTTTATGTCAGTGATCTCAGGATCCACCAGGCGTCTCCCCAGCGTGTTTTCAGCCATAAAGCCCACAGCTACCACAGTATTGCGGGCGTCTTCTATACCGTTTCTCAGATGATGACGAATACGTCCGGCTTCACACATACCCGAACCTGCCATAATGATGAGAGGACCCGGCGTGCCGTTGAGAGCCTTACTCTCCTCTGCGCTCTCTGTGTAGCGCACCAGAGAAAACTGGAAGGGGTTGTGTGCTCTCGCGAGGAATTCTTCGAACATTTTTTTATCGTAACACTCAGGGTGCTTCATAAAGACATCGGTCACTCTGGTTGCGAGTGGAGAGTCTATAATAATGGGAATAGGAGGAATTTCTTTAGCATCCCACAGGAGGTGTAAGTCATACACAATCTCCTGAGTACGTTCCAGGGAAAAGGCCGGAATAAGAACCTTCCCTCCGCGTTTGGCCGTATCCAATATGACCTGCCGCAGGGCGTGTTTTGCGGTTTGAATGTCTTCATGCTTACGGTTGCCGTACGTACTCTCGCAGATCAGCGTTTCTACCGGGGGCATGTCGGCAGGGTCCCGGATAATAGGCAACATATTGCGGCCAAGATCGCCGGAAAAGCCCAGACGACGGGTGACTCCATCTTCCTCTATTTCTAACAGGACCATGGCAGCACCTACAATATGACCCGCATCCAGAAATTGCGCTCTTACGCCATCACATACTGTAAACCACTCCCCGTAATTTTGACCCCGGAAAATCTCCATACAATCTATAGCATCCTGCTGCGTGTAGAGAGGTCCGTCACAGGGGATCATGGCATCGGCAAGATGTTTGCAGAAGAATTCTTCGTCTTTCTCCTGAATATAGCCGCTGTCTTGCAACATAATATCTGCAAGATCCTTGGTAGCATAAGTGCAGTGAATCTTGCCCCTGTAACCCTTTTTGTAGAGAAGAGGCACTCTCCCCACATGATCCGCATGTGCATGGGAAAGGACCATGGCATCTATTTGCTTAGGGTCAAAGGAGAACTCGGCATTTTTCTCCGCTGCGTCTTTTCTGTGCCCCTGGAACAGTCCGCAGTCAAGAAGAACGCGCTTGCCGCTTTTTAACTGAATTTCATGGCAGGAACCTGTTACTTCTCGGGCTGCACCATGGGGAATAATTTTCATAGCTTAATTTAAGAAAAGTAATATGACAGAGGAGACCCCTCGTAGCTCTGAGCAAAGCGAGGAGCGAAGTGGGGTCGAGCCGCACCGTGAGGAATGATTTTCATACGGAAGAATACTAGGGAAGAGCCGTAGGGAATGCGAGCCAGATATTTTTGTAAGAATACGGTTGTACGAACGTCGGCTTCTCTGGAAGATACTCCTGCATATGCAGAAAGAAGCATCTGGCATCCAAAGGCACCTCCACGCACAGATTGTTGTCTGTCTCCTCTTGCTCTCTCACCTGGCAGTTCCGTTTGCTACGGCAGCTGCCGGAAGCACCAAGAAGGGTGCAGATAGCCTACTCCAACGCAGACTGGAGCGCAAACAGGCACGCTTGGCAGAGCTTTATTCCGCTCCGATGCAACCTGTACAACACTCCACAGCAAGAGGCAATCGTCCTGAAAAGATCGGGCTTGCTGCAAAGGTAGCCGAAAGACGCACAGAGCGACTGGAGCGTGCAGGCCTACGACCAGAAGCAGACGCCTATCATGCACTGCGCCAGGCCATTCTGGATGCGGTAAACCATGAACGCGCACTGCAGGGACTACCGGCACTCACAATGAACAACGACTTACAGACATCCGCACAGCTCCATGCAGAAGACATGCTCGCACGAGCATACTTTGCGCACACGACGCCGGAGGGACTGAGTCATGTGGATAGAATTAAGCATACGGGATATGCGATAGTAGATATGGAATACTGCAATTGTGCCGGATTTAAAGCAGCACTTGGGGAAAATCTGGCTAAAGGGCAACGCAGTGTCAATTGGGTAATGAACGAATGGATGGCATCTCCTACACACAGAGACAATATTCTCTCTCCGCACTTTACCGAATTGGGCGTGGGCATCGCCGAAGGAAAAGGCAGCGGTACACAAATTGCAGATCGCATTTGGGTACAAAACTTCGGATCTCTTGAGATGACTCCGAATGAGAAACTAGAAACTAGAAATTAGGATCTTTTTTATTGAGTGCTTCTGTCGCATAGACAATTTTTTGGAAGAACAAATCTAAAGAGCAAAGGATAGAAACTACAGTTTTTATACCTAATTTCTAGTTTCTAGGCCCACTCTGTAGAGGAGATCTGAGCGCTCTTTTTTTGTAAGCTCACGCAATTGTCCTTCATGTAAGCGATCATCCGTAAGGGTTTCAATACGTACGCGCTTAAGTGTTACAACCGGGCTTCCTACTTTCTGGCACATGCGACGAATTTGCCGGTTACGCCCCTCGGTAAGGGTAATCCGAAACGTAGTAGTATTGATACGCTTAATGCCCGCAGGCTTTGTTTTTTCTCCGGCGATGGTCATGCCGTTTTGCAGTTTAACTAGGGCTCCATCGAAAATCTTTTTTTGCACGGTCACCTCGTATTCCTTCTGGTGATCGAACTTAGGATGCGTAAGGCGATATGCAAGGACTCCATCATTGGTCAGGAGGATCAAGCCGGTCGTCTCTTTATCCAGACGACCAACGGGAACTATTTTTCCTTGTAGCTTGGGAGGAAGTATATCCCGCACGGTTATCTGATCTTCTCTATTGGCATTGGTCGTAACCACACCTGCAGGCTTATTCAGCACGTAGTACAGAAGATCTTTGCGTGCCTCTACTACCTTGCCATCTACCTGAATGTCATCGACCTCCGGATCTGCTTTTTGGCCGAGTTCTGCCTTCTGACCATTCACAGTTACAAGACCCTGAAGAATGTACTCTTCGGCTTTGCGCCGGGAACAGATGCCACGGGCCGAAAGGATTTTTTGAAGACGTTCTTGCATGGGGATATTGTAAGGCTAAGGCTAAGGTTAAGGCTAAGGTTAAGGCTAAGAAATTTCTTAGATCTTAAGAGATTTGGATTTGAGTATTTTGGCTCCAAGAAAAGGAATAAGCACTGAAAATCTACAGTTAAAATATGTAACCTTAACCTTAGCCTTATCCCTAGAGCGCAGCGATATTCTCCGCCAACATCTGGCTCTTGAGGCTCTCGTAGATAATTTTTGCTGCTTCCGCACGGTTAATGGGATCATCCGGACGGAATGTTCCGGTCGGGTTCCCCATGGCATCCGTATCTCCGCTCACTATGCCGTTAATGGTTGCAAAGGCAATGTCTGCTTCCAGTGGGTGGCCTGCGGTATCGGAGTAGTTGGAGTACAGCGGCAGGACCTGCGTACCAAAGGCATCATGAATAACAGAGAGTACTTCTGCACGACGGGCAGGACGATCCAGTTGTGTCAGCACTGTTGGCCGAAGCAAGCGTATACCCATCTGTTCAGCACACGTTACATAGGCAAGTACCCAATGATGCTGTGCGTAGGGATTGAGTGCCGTTCCGTCACACTTCGTTTCATCTATCTGCGCAGACTTCATAGCCATTTTGAGTACCTCTGCAACAGTGACAGAATTGCCCGGCTTAAATTCACCGGTCATGTTTCCGCTGGCATCCTTGTAGCCCGATACAATCTCCCACTCTGCAAGAGAGGCAACATAGGGATTAAACCACTGATTCTCGTTTACATCACGAAAGACGGGAGTGGAAAAATCATCCAAACGGGCCACAACATCTGTAAAGTCCGCCGAATTGTTTTCCTGCCATTGCTCAAGTTCCTCTTTGAGCATAGAAATTTCGTCATAAAATGCTCCGACCACCGAAGCAAAAAGAACAGCGGTAACCACACCAAGAAGTGAGAGAATACGTTTCATAGGAGTATGGGATATGTGTTTCAGAAGGAATAATAGCACATTTATGAATTATTAGCAAGCTTGTCCCCACTGGCCAGAGGTAGCCGGTAAATGAAGGTGCTACCCTTCCCGAGAGTGGAACGCACGGATATTTCGCCTCCCTGCAACTCTGTAAACTTCCTAGCAATGTAGAGCCCTAACCCCGAACTCTTTTCTGCATTGGTATTTCCGCCCAAAATTTTATCGCGTGTGAAGAGCTTCTGCACAATTTCAGGAGGCATACCCTCCCCTGTATCTTCCACTTCGATCACACCGTATCCCGCTTCCTTTTTGAGGTGCAGTGTAATGCCCCCCTGCTTTGTATGCTTCAGCGCATTGCTGATGGCATTGGAAACCGCCTCTGCCATTTTTTCTTTGTCTGAGAGCACCAAAATTTCCTCTGATGGCGTATCTACAGAAAGTACAAGCCCTGCCTTCTCTGCGGCTACAAAATAGTCACGGGCGGCAAGATTCGCTATTTCCTGCAAGGGGGTAGGGATCAACCCCACCTCTATCACACCACGATCAATGCGCGATACGTTCAGGATATCGATAATGAGGTGATAATTGCTGGCATTCACCGATTGCATTTCATGCATGGCATCGGTGAGCTCCGGTGACACATCACCGTAGTCACCGTCCAGAATGCTTTCAATCATCCAGCGCATAGCGGTAACAGGTGCTTTGAGTTGATGCGAAACAAAGGAAATAAAATCGCTCTTCATTTGCTCTATTTCCTTTTGCTGTGTGATGTTTCTATCTATAGAAGAAGCCGCTACCGCGGTTTGATCCCCGTCATCCACATAGGAAAGCGCACATGAAATAGGGAACGTCGTTCCGTCTTTTTTCACCCGGGTCGTTTCAAATTCATCTATATGCTCTCCTGACTTGATCTTCTTCAGGCACCCCCTGAGTTGACCCTGATGCTCCGCAGGCTCAAGTATGGCGGCAGATTGACCGACCATTTCCTTTTCACTATAGCCATACATGGCTTCTGCACTCTTATTCCAGTTTGTGACAATGCCCTCCAGTGTTAAGCCCACAATGGCGTCACTGGAGTGGCTCACAATGGAAGCCAGTTCCTTGAGTTGAATGTTCTTCTCCTGCAGTTGTGTATTGAGACTGATGTTCTTTGCATCTATACGCGCAACCACAATAACCATGATGAGTGTAAGGATGGTCATCACACTGCCAACAAGACCAATGTTGAAGGTAACATGACGCAGTTCTGCATAGGCGGCATCTACGGGTTGCTGTGCTATAACCACCCACAAGCTTTTACCTACAGCAATAGGTTGAAAGGTTGCCACCATCTTTATTTGGTAGAGCGGATCTGTGTATTCACCCATCGTGAACTGGCCGTGCAAAGCCTGTTGTACGGGTTCCACGTCTCCAAAACTCTTGTAGAGGGGATCACTGGGCTTGCTGTCCGGATGTGCCACCAGCGTCCCGTTTTGATCCACCACCATGAGGTACCCTTCATGAGAGAGACTGATGTTACGGAGCCACTGCACTATTTGTGTGGTGGGGTACTCAAATACGAGAATTCCGATGACAGAGCCGTCGGTATCGGTAATAGGAGATGCAATAGTAATAGCCGGCTTATCCCTCGTACTACGTCTGTAAATGCCTGAAATGTAGGGCTTCCAATTCTTCGAAACATGCGCATACCAATCTGATCGTGAGAGATCCAGTCCCTTCAGCGATACAGACGCCTGCGGATGCTCTTCCCACAGGAGTCCATCAGGATATGTAACATAGGCACGATCCACCTCCGGATACGCCACTGTAACGGCTTTCAGGCGGGAACGCATCGCCAGAGAATCTCTACGCCTCATGGCGTCTACCGTCCCGGGAACAGAAGAAATAGCACCCACAAGGTTCATACCCTCCTTCAGGTCTTCTGCAATAAGTTGCGAAAGGTTTCCTGTCGCAGACACGTGTTCCGTACGTAGCAATTCTTTTACAGATCCGGATGCAATACGGTACGAATAGACACTGATAAGTACTATAGGTAGAAAGGATGCCAGGAAGGGGAGAAACCACTTCAGTGTGTTCTGTCTTTTGTGTACTGAGCTACTGGATGTATTCCCGGAGAGTGTGTGTTGGTTTTTGGCCATGTATCAGACGATTATACCACAAAGAAGCTTGTAATGTGAGTCCTCTTCGCGCCTCTCTTATACATAAAAGGGGATCTAGTAATTTAGTTACAATTCTGTTATAATATAAGCAACATACACATCCTTTTCTATGAAAGTACATTGGTTTAAGTCCTATGCCGTTCTGGCAATGTTAGGTGTCTGTACAAGTGTTGTAGGTGCTTATGCTACAGCAGGACTCCTGAGTTTTGGGTCTACTCAAACAGTCGTTTCCCTAACAAATTTTGGAGACAGAAGTGCCTTCGAAAAACCAGTAAATGTCTATACTCCACAGGATGAAAAGGAACGTGCAACTACTCAAACATACTACTATTACTACAGTTCTTCCTCTTCCGAGCAGATGCGAGAGAATCAAAAAGAACAACCACCCATCGTCAGCGATGAGAAGGAGAGAGCTGGATCAAGTTCTTCTGAAAGTTCTGTAGACAGGGAGAAGCAGCTACCTTCGTCTGTAGCACCATCGGAGGAAAAGAAAGTGCAGGAAGATGTAAGTCGCAGTACCTCCTCTCAGAGTACCGTACGTTCTTCGCAGGAAAGCATTGCGCTGCCCTCCTCTGCTCCGGTAAAGGTACAGAGCAGCACTGCATCCGCTAAAAGTGAAAGCAGCCCCCCCGTCATGGTTGTTCCTGTTTCACAGAATACCAACCTAGACGCAATGCATAATGCAGCTGTAATACAGGAGCAACTCAAGCAGGAGGAGCTGATGCGCCAGAAAGCCGCAGAGCAGATGTCTGAAGACCAGAAAAAGTTTGAAGACATGATGCGCCTTCAGGAGGAGCAGAGGCGTTTGGAACAAGTGAAGAAAGAGCAGGCTTTGGGCATTCAATCCAGTGCAGCCACAACCATACAGCCTGTAGTCCCTGAACTTCCAAAACAGGCCGTAGAACCACAGCTGCCCCAACAGGCCGTACAACCTCGCATACAGGAAAGTACTGGTGCAGTACTGGAACAGATGCAAAAAACGGAACCGGCTGAAACGGTAAACAGTGCATCCCAGACAGTGATGCAGGAAAAAGAAAAAGTTACACTTGGGTGCTACACACAGGATGGCAATTGGACAGAAGACCGCACACTCTGTGACAGAAACCAGGTGTCACACGTTGTGGAAAAGAAAGAGGCTGTTGTTGTTCCTACAGTGATTGAGCCTATACAGGAACAAGTGATCCGTAAAAAGCTGGAGGAAAAATTTGTTGGTAAAAGGGACAAGGAAGCACTTATGACTATTTTGACCGATATGCAGAAGAAGCTTTCGTTTGTGCAGGAAAAGAGCAGTCTCACAGAACCAGAAACACAATTTGTCCGGGATGCTCTCAACTGGATCAATGGACAAATTGCCTACTTGCAGGCACAGGAAGTCACCAAAGACCACCTAGAAGCCTCTGCGACCATCACAAAGATGATTGCCACAGAGATGGGGAAAATCCGACAGCACGAAGCACAGCCGGAGAAGAAGCCGGATATAAACCACATTCTGGACCGCACATGGAAGCTACTTCAAAACACCTACGATTCCATCCAGGTACTCTTCCGTGAGCAGATCTATATAGACCCGGCTATTATTACACAATTCCAGAGTGCCAATACTCTCCTTGTAGATATTCAGGACCGCTGCACAAAAGACACTAATACCTGCAAAGAAGTCGGTACTGTTATTTCTATGATTGAATCCATGCTCGGCGAACTCAAGAAGACAGTGGACGCAAGTGGGAATACCGCCCTGGAAACAGAACTGGAACAGATATTTGCACAATAAGAGATACACAAAAAAACGCTCACCACCTATTGGTATGAGCGTTTTTTGAAAGGCAGTGTCTTGGCGTCGACCTACTCTTGCACCTTTTAAAAGGTACTACCATCGGCGCTGGTGGGCTTAACTGCTGTGTTCGGGATGGGAACAGGTGTACCCCCACCGCTCGAGACACCAAGACACTGCCTTTCGCTTACAAATCAGAAGGTAATAGACATATGAGCACATCTTGCTCGCTATAGTTACATGTAAACAGCTTGCTGCGCATTTACGCAGCAAAGACCCTTCGACTCACCCCTCGATAAACTCGGGGTTCGCTCAGGGTCAATTTTTGCTTTAAAGCAAAAATTGAAAAACGTTCAGTTGCCCGTTCGTACCACTCAGCTAAACACGTTACCGTGCGTACACCTGTGGCCGATCTAACCGGTTTTCTTCCGGCGGGCTTATGGAGAAACGTAATCTTGGGAGGGGCTTCCCACTTAGATGCCTTCAGCGGTTATCCCTTCCGAACATAGCTATCCTGCATTGCCGCTGACGCGACAACAGGTACACCAGAGGTTCGTCCACTCCGGTCCTCTCGTACTAGGAGCAGCTTCCCTCACGTTTCTAAACGATTACGGAGGATATAGGCCAAACTGTCTCACGACGTTCTGAACCCAGCTCGCGTACCGCTTTAATTGGCGAACAGCCAAACCCTTGGGA
>PFDR01000026.1 GCA_002772545.1 Candidatus Peregrinibacteria bacterium CG10_big_fil_rev_8_21_14_0_10_49_10
GTTTACTGCCCATGATCACTTCCACCGGAACCGGTGCCGAAGTGCAACGCCCGCTTGCGCTCGTGGTTCTGTCGGGACTCACGACATCAGTCATGCTGACACTCATCGTCTTACCGGTCCTCTTCGCAATGCTTCGTGAGCGACAAGTAGGACAGTACTACCGTCCACGCAGCGCGTCGTAGAGCGCTTGCTTTTTTCGTCCTTTCTCAAAATTGTAGTACCCTCCGGTTGCGGAGAGAAGCTCTTCTGGACTCCCTCCGGTATTCGCGACAAACCGAATTTTGCTGGAGAGCTCTTGCAACAGGAAAAGGACAACGTCCGATCCCTTCAAACGTCTAAGACCCTGATCCATCAGGATCACCTGCGGCTCTTCAGCGAGAATGACCTTGCTGAGCTTTTCGAGCTCCGTTCGTTTCTCTGCTTCCGATGCAAAATCTCCAAATCCTTTACAATCCTGAAGCAGCCATCGAAATTCCGTGTTCGCAATGCCGGATGACGCTAAGTGAGAGTTCAGTATTTCCGTTGCCGTGTCATCCACAATGAGAATGCGAGTTGGTTCATTGGGAGCAATACTTTCAGGATGAGATGGAATGCTTATGGTAGAGTAATCCGGTCGAATGGGATCATCGGTAAGTATATCATTCATCAGTGCTGCGATATTCTTGGTGCTCGCTCCACTATACGATTCAATCTGCGCAATCACTCTGTACGCAGCCATCAATTCCTGAAGCTGCGTTCTCTGCTCTGCAGGAACAGTCTCTAACTTTGCTGCCGCTGCAGCAAGAAAAGCTGCCGCTGTTTCAGAGAGATCTTTGCGCTTCTCCAAACCATCCTTGCGCACCAGCTCGTCCAAACGGGGCACAGCAATGCCACTCCGCACACAGAGAGCACAGAACAGATGGAATATCTCTGCACGCTTTTCTGCTATACCGTAGGAGTTCTTGTCATTGGCTACCGGATGGTCCAGCGCATAGGCTAGATCCTCTGCCAGTTTGGCATGAGTGGAAAAATCCCGTTCCTCTATGAATTGCTTGTATATCATAGAGTGATAATATATATTATTTTAATAATAAGTCAAGTTTAGGCTACTCTATACACAGAATGAAAAGTATTCTATACTTCTCTCCCCATGAATATCCGCCAGTTCATCCACAGGATACCCAATTTTCCCATACCGGGCATTATCTTCTGGGACATCATGGATGCCATTGCCGACCGTGATGCATTCGCGTGGATTATCGATCAATTCAAAGAAGAGTTTCAGGAGAAGGGGATTACGAAAATTGCCGCACCGGAATCGCGCGGATTTCTGTTTGGCTGCCCTCTTGCCAAAGATCTCGGT
>PFDR01000014.1 GCA_002772545.1 Candidatus Peregrinibacteria bacterium CG10_big_fil_rev_8_21_14_0_10_49_10
ACCGCACTTGCTTCTTGAACATGTGAAAGTCAAGCGGGCCCACATGAAAATGCCAGGAGGCAGTTCCCATTTGTTCTGGGCAACCGCACTCGAGAACGAAAAATGTACGGAGTTTCGTATCTACCCGCCTGTTCCGCTTGTAAAAGGAAACATCGCGGATGTTCATCTGGAAGCAGAGGTGACCGCATGGACATACAAGGTTGTCCCTGTTGCTGATCTAAAGAAGCAGCAGGAAATTAAAACGCCTTTCGGGAAATTGCGGTACATTGCTATAAAGGGCACATCGGAGAGGCGTGCCGACAAAACGCTCATCTGGCAGGTACATGCTACCCATGATGGACCTGCCTATGGAGTGCAACTCTGCATGGGCGTGTACCGCTGCCTCGCCTTCACGGACAAGAAGGCGACAAAACGTGCGCGGTGGGATGGATGTGCAGTACAGGGGTCTGCTCCCTTCCATTACATGTGGGAGTTCGAGGATGAACCTCGGGCTGTGTACTTGCTCATTCCGCATCGCGCAGTCACAAAACAGATGATTTTTGCCTTCAGAAACGTGAAGTATGGATAAAATAGACCAGAAAGGCCCCCGGTTTCCCGGGGGCTTCTTTGCCGTTCTAACAGTGGAAGTAATATTGACATTTTTAAAAAAAGTGCTATTTTATTATCCACGTTTTTTCTCAAACCAAACGAGGAGGTAGTTATGAAGAAACGAGGACTGGTGGTGGTCGTGATCACTCTGCTTCTGGTCGCCGGATGTGTCTGGCTGTGGCTGAAGGATCGGCCCACGGATATCGCGGTTCCTCCCGCAAGCTTTGCTTCAGGAGGATTCGTCTTCCATCCCGACTTCGGACCGAAAACTCCAGAGGAGGCAAAGGAATATGTGGAGAATCGGTGGCACAGGAGCTGGGAGGGCCATTTCCTTCGGGAAATGCGTCCGGAAGATGAGAACTCGGGCTGGGGAAAGCAGCTCAAGCAAGCTGCCATTGATACACTCCAGCGGCGATGGCGTCTCACTCTTGAGATGAATCAAGAGGAGATCGACGCGGTCCGGGAGGAAAATCGACAAGCATGGGAGTACATCCAACAACGAAAGACTCTCAGGCATAAGCTCAGAGCCTCCCTCGGGCTTGCCAAGTAGTCGCTCTTCAGAACTCGCTTCTGGAGAACAGGAGACCGCCGGGAACCCGGCGGTCTTTCTCTAGTGCGTACATTTCTCATACCAATTCGCTAGCGAATTGAATCATATGAAACGGCTATTTCTGCTACAGAAAGTAGTATTGAATCAGAACCTG
>PFDR01000029.1 GCA_002772545.1 Candidatus Peregrinibacteria bacterium CG10_big_fil_rev_8_21_14_0_10_49_10
CAACCATGTCCTCCGCCACCAAATGGTACGCAGCCGCCACCATGTCAGCCAGGACAGCCATGTCCTCCACCGCAGCCAACGGGTGGCGTAGGTGATTGTTGGAATCCTAATGATCCAGCATTTGCAGGGCAAGAATGTACGCAAAAGCGCGCATTTGAGAATGACAGAGGTCAGCCCGCTTTCCCAGGACAAAACTTGCCGCCATGTGCTCCGGGGCAAGGTCCATCACCAGAAAATCCATGTGATTCTTTCCGACCACAGCATGGTGCACCGGGGTTTGATTTCACAAACTTCGTTCCGGGTTCTGGTCAGTGTCCTGCACAAGACATAATGTGTGACGGTCAATGTCGTCCAAGCGAGATCTGGGATCAAGCAACAAACGGATTCCGTCCTGCAACATGTGCAGACTTTAACTTTGGCCCAGGCGGTCCAGGAGGCTTTGGCTTCCAGGGCGGTTTCGGTCCGGGTCCATTTGGTCCGGGTCAGGAAGGTCCTGGTACACAAGGTCCACGTCCGCATGAAGTAGACTTCATGGATAAATGTAAGTACAACCCATATGATCCTTTCTGTGCTGCCGGTTTCGGTGGTGCGAACTTCGATCAGCAATATGGAGTAGATTTTGAAAATGTTCAATTCGATCCAAATCAAATTTTTGCTCAGCAAAATGCTGGTCAGCTTCGCCGGGAACTTCGCAACGATGCGCGTGAGTTCCGCCGCGATTGTCAGGATTTGGGTCAGCAGCTTAAAGATGTGAAACGTGAGGCTGGTGGTCTTGCAATTCCATCGATTGGTGAAATTGAAACAATTAAGAATCAGTTCTGTACCTTTGCTGATAAAGCAGAGGCACTTGGTCAAAATGCAACTGAAGAAGAGGTAGGTGCAGTTGCAGCAAATCGCGAGAAGCTCTTTAGTCTTCGTGAGACTCTTTATGGCGGGCCAGATGGTACGCCCGGTAAGATTCGCGAACTCGACATTGCGCGTGAGATCGGCTTCTTACAGCAAGACAACAAGCGCATGGCTCAGGAAATTGCGTTTGAGTACAAGCAAGCTCAGAAAGAGGGTCTCGATGCAGAGATCTTGAGCAAGCTTAAAGAAATTAAGGATAAAGTTGATGCACGTGCAAACAACATCCTTTCTGGTCTTACTGCAGAGGGAATTACCTTTGCAAAATTAGTACAAGATACTGTTAACTTTAAACCACCGAAGAAGTGTGAAGAGTGGGGTATCTTCGCGCCTGATGCATTTGGTCCAGGCTTCGGCCCAGGCGGCCCTGGCTTCGGTCCAGGCGGTCCTGGTGA
>PFDR01000024.1 GCA_002772545.1 Candidatus Peregrinibacteria bacterium CG10_big_fil_rev_8_21_14_0_10_49_10
CCACTGCGATTCCTGCCAGCCAACTGGCGGGAGTCGCCATAGCAGGGGCATTTACAGCTTCTTGTTTTGGCGATAGAGTCGGGATATATTAGCGGAAGGAAGGGAGGATAATGTCATGAAATCTTTATCTCTGGCGATTTCCGCCATCACTTTGTTGCAGATGGTTGGGTGGCTTCTGCGCCGGATCTTCTGACTGCCACATCTTGTGTTCAGCGTGCCCGTTCTTTCTGCATCTTGTGTTCAGCGTGCCCGTTCTTTCTGCTCCGACGTCGCATCCGGCGATCTTTGCTAGCGTGGGCTGTGTAACAGTGTTCATTACGGTGGTAACCATGATGGGGCCGGCTCTTTCCACTCTCCACTTTGGGTTGGGCGGCTTTGCAGTCTATCTATTGGAAGGATTGTTGTTCCATGCCCTCTGGAGGGGGGACTGTGGCAAGTCCCTCATTTGACATCAAACGCCCGCGCAGGAGTTCTCCTGCGCGGGCGGCTGTATTTTTTGAGCTACCAACTCTCTGTGTCTTAGAACCATTTGCCCAGATACCCCTAGGGTAGGTCTTTGCGGTTTTCTTCTAGTCATTCTGTGGGCTTATCGGCTTGCCGCATGAGTTCCCGTTGTCTTTTGTTATGTGAGCGCATTTTCTCGGCATGTACAGACTGCTGTTCTTGCACTTCTTGCCCGTACTGCCGTTGTATGCGCTCTTTTGCAGTTTTCCGATTTTGTTCAATCTCTTCAATCTCTTCAATCTCTTCAAACAGTTTCCGCCATCCTCACCACATTCTAACATTCTATAGAATGTTAGAATGTGGCGAGGGCTTTTGTTGGGGGCTTATTTCCCGCACACAGCTCTGTATTTGAGTTATACACAGGGTGGGCGGGAACCCCTTCACGATTTTCAAATTCTGAGTATGATAGTGTCCGAGAAGGGAAGACGGAGCCCCCCTTCGTTTTAAAAAGATAATATTTGTACTATGGGTGAATGGGATCACGACGACGATATGTCAGGTGGTGCGGAAGAAAG
>PFDR01000098.1 GCA_002772545.1 Candidatus Peregrinibacteria bacterium CG10_big_fil_rev_8_21_14_0_10_49_10
ATATCTGGCAAATCAATACGAAAGTCACTGTGCAAGGCACAAATCTGCGTGGCTCACAACCATCGCAAAGTAAACTGTGCTTTGCGCCAGAGGTAGATATGAGCGTACTGCGTTGTTTTGGGGCAGATCACCCAAACATCGAATTCTGGACAGATGCACTTATTCGTTTTACACCACCCAAAAATACATTTCCAGAAGGCGCTCTTGTCATCACGCAGCCAAAGACAGTAACGACATGTTCTATTATCTTCGGATCCCGTTCCTGTAGCACCGTTACCACGAAAGATGTGGTGAAAATCGGATCGTACATTGCCCATCCTTACATATCCTCTATGACGGAGGACGGATCATCAAACAGTGTGCATTCTCTCACAATAGGAACAACCTACAAAATCAATGGTTTCCGCTTCGGCGATCTGCCACGAGGCCTCTTTTTAGGTCGACGTATGCTGGATCTTACAGATGTACAAGCATGGACGCATGATGCAATCCTCTTCTCTCCATCGAAGGAGTACGACGAAGACATCCATGCAGAACCCTACCTTCGTGTCTACAACGGTGCAGCAAAAAGTAACCCGTGGAGTGTCGTGGAAGAGGCAGTATCAACACCACCAGTGAGCGCAGATATTCTCTCTCCTGAGAAAGCGGCAAGATTTCCTGACGTACCAGTAGACCATCCGTATTTTTCTGCGATTGAGTGGGGAGTCACTTCAGGTTTCTTGCAAGGATACCCTGACGGTACATTTCGGCCGGATCATCCGGTTACACGAGCAGAGTTTCTGAAAATTCTCCTGGGAAGCAATAAGAAAACACAGGAATATACCCAGCTCACTACCAAACCCTTCAAAGACATGGATCCTTCAGCATGGTATGCACCCTATATTCGCCTTGCAAAGGACGTTGAAGTGATTGGAGGATACCCCGATGGGACATTCCACCCCGATCAGTCGGTCAACGTCGCAGAGGCCCTTAAAATGGTCTACCGTGCATTCCAGGTCCCCACGCTCGATCCAGTCGGTTCCGCTTGGTACTCCCGCTACCTTGAACATGCGAAGCAGCACAACGTGCTCTTCTCAAGTAACCTGAAACCAAACGAGAACATGAAACGCAAAGACGTCGTTTGGCTTGTGTGGAAAGTCTTACAGATGAAGAAATAATCTACGGCAACACTGCCTCAATCACCACGTCATCCACTTCCGTCTCTTCAAGGGTGGAGTTCTCTTTGCTGCGAAAACGCAGAGAGAAATCAGAAGTAAGGTAAGGACTCACATCAACAGTTTCA
>PFDR01000085.1 GCA_002772545.1 Candidatus Peregrinibacteria bacterium CG10_big_fil_rev_8_21_14_0_10_49_10
GGAAATCCCTGGCTTATGAGAGACATTGTGGATGCACTCGTACATAAAAAAGAAGTGGCTGAATCCACTGTGACCTCTCTGACTTTTGCAGAAAAAATTCCTGTTATTCTGCAGCATTGTGCTCTTGCTGTGGAAACAAAGGGAGAACAGCGCGGTATGCTGGAAATGCGTAAACACCTCGCAAGTTATGTAAAGGGGTTCGATGGCGCATCCGCACTGCGTTCTGAGCTTGTGCAGGTGGAACGGTTGGAGCAGGTACAGTCGATTCTCTGTGCTGCCTAGAGCTTTACCCGGATGCCCGGTCCCATACTGGGTACAACGGTGATGGAAAGGATGTACGCACTCTTAATCCCGCTGGGTTGAGCATCCTGCACCGCCTGCAGCAATGCGCCCAAATTCTCTTCCAGCTTTTTTGCGCCGAAGGAGATTTTTCCGAAGACCGTGTGGATGATGCCGTCTTTATCCATCTTGCACTCTATACGACCCTTCTTAAGCTCCTCAATGGCCTTGGCAATATTTGGCGTCACGGTGCCGGCCTTGGGGTTTGGCATGAGACCTTTCTGGCCCAGAGTTTTTGCAACCTTGCCCAGATCTTTCATCACTGAAGGATCTGCCACAGCAACATCAAAATCGATTTTTCCTGCCTCTATCTCTTTTATGAGGTCAGCGTTGCCGGCACGGTCTGCACCGCTTTTCTTGGCTGCTTCTATTTTGTCGTCCGGTACAAAGGCTGCTATACGAACGGATCTGCCCGTGCCATGCGGCAAGGTCACGATTGTGCGCACAAGCTGGTCGGCCTGTGTGGTATCCGCACCTATGCGGATGTGTACCTCTGCAGTCGCATCAAACTTTGTGGTGCTGATTTTTGTAAGCAGTTCAGTAGCTTCTGCGACGGAGTAGTGGTCTTTCTCAATAAGAGCCGCTTTGGCGGTGTAGTTCTTTCCGCGCTTGCGGACGGGCTTCGTTGGTGCTGTCATAAGAAAAGGGGAAACGTGGTGCAAATGTCCCAAGGGACTCCCACGACGGGTAGCCTAACGTGACGTACGGTCTTTGCAACGGATTTCTTACCTTTTTCTTCCCTTGGAGGAAGATGCCCTCTTCCGGAGGGGCGCTTTTTTTGTCTTTCTTGCAGAAGAAGAGCTCGTTGTTATGCTTCTAAAGACGCTCTGTGTTCCACTGCGGGTCTCTGCATGAGTGCACCATGTGAGCAGTGTTCCGTACACGATCATGACCAGTGGTAGTATCCACCAACCCTGTTCCGTGGGAATGCCCTGCATGAGGGTGGTAAAGAGAGAGAGGACCCACAGGAATACAATGAGGAATCCCATGATTTTGAACATGTACATAAAGATAGTGGCGGGGACCGCACGCGAGGCATCCTCTATTTCCCGTACGCGGTTGTCGTGCCAGAGGAAGAGTAAGCCTCCGGCAGCGAAGAGCACGAGAAGGGTAAAGTAGGTAGTGCCGGAAAGTTCCACACCGGCCAGTACACTGATAACAGTCGGCAGTGCGCCAACAGTCATGAGAAGAATGCCCACAGATTCCATGAGATAGGAGAAAATTGCCGCACCCACACCGGAGGGCTGTGCTCCCGGTTTCATCAAACTGGGGATGAACAGGAGCGCAACAGCCTGGAGAACCAGGAGGGGAACGAGGAGCCCGTAGAATACGCTCACAAAACTAAAGATGGTTGAGAGGAGCGAAGCATCTTCCATTAGTGGATTGTGGTACAAGGTAAGGGTAGGCATCAGCCTACGGTCTCTCTGCCTTCTTCGCACCTTAAAACCATTGCGGAGGCGATAAATTATGGTTTCTGGTGGGTTTCTTTCCTATCCTTCAACTGTCACTCCCATGCTCCTTGCCGTACCTGCAATAATCTCCATGGCTGCTTCCATACTGCCGGCATTGAGGTCAGGCATTTTTATTTCTGCTATCTCTTTTACCTGTGCCTTAGTGAGAGAACCCACCTTTAGCTTGTTTGGCTCACCACTACCCTTTTTAATTTTTGCTTTCTCAAGAATGAGAGAGGCAGCAGGTGGTTGCTTGAGAATAAACGTAAAACTGCGATCTTCAAACACCGTAATCTCCGCAGGAATCACCTGACCCATGCGGTCCTTGGTTTTCTCGTTAAACTGTGTGCAAAAACCGTTGATGTCTATGCCGGCCTGACCAAGCACAGGACCCAAGGGAGGTGCAGGGTTTGCCTGCCCACCACGTGCTTGCACTTTGATGACTTTCATGACTGCTTTTGCCATGTACACTGAGGGTAATAATCGAATATAGCCGAGATACTCTATAGAGAGCGTAGGTAGGTGGTCAATCATTTCACGGATAATTAGCTCCACTAGCTTCCTTAGCGAGATTAGCTTCACGAGCGAGATTAGCTTCCAATTTCTCTCATTGTTCCTTGTATCATTTGTTCTCTATCTCAAGGGAAAAAGACAATGTACAAAGGAAAAAGACAAACCCTAACGAAGCTAGTCTCGCTAATCAAGCTAGCTAAGCTAGTACGTAAGCGCCTCGATGAGCTCAAATACGACGTCGTCTTTGCCTGCGGCAACATGAAATTCATAGAGTCGCTGTCGTATGCGTACGAAAACAACACGATCTTCATTGATGCGGGGGTCTATAAAGGTGAGCAGTGTGCGAGGAGGTTTTCCTGGTTGTTCCTGCACTTCATCTATCAGGTCATGCATTTCCGTGGAAAACGTGGAATGTAATGCTTCTTTCAAGCCCAAAAAATAAGCAGTGACTTGTGGTGAGTCTGCCCAGGCCATGAGTCCTATGCGGTCATTGTCCTTCATGAGGATGAATGTGTGGATGGTCGCTACGTCAGCCGGAATCACTTGCTCTATAAGACTGTGCTCCTTTGTGGAATCCGTTAGAGAAATTCCTTCTGCGGCAAGAAGTTTGAGCACATCCGGGCCCTGTGGTTCTGTTGCCTGGCTCTGGGAGGAAGTTGCCGAAGAGGTACTACTTTCTGTGTGTTCACCTGCCGTTTCTGTGTTTGCTCTTTCTCTGTGCGCAAGAAGTCTCTCATTTTCTATGAGCAGCGCATCCAGTGCTCCCAGCACAACAAGCACTGTAAGCAGACCAACGGAGATGGAAACAGAATTTTTCATGCGCATGTGAGGGATTGTACACACAAAGGCGAAGACGATATAGAGAAGGTAGAGCATGAAGAAGATGTAGCGAACGATTCTCTCTCATATATCTTGTGCTGTTTCTCTGGGTCATCTCCATGCTCCAGGGGTTTGGATTTCCATATCTTCTTCTAAAAAAGGTGATGATGCTCCTGTGGTGGTATAAGATGTACCTATGGCACTTACGCGGTCACAGAAAGCAGAGGCAGTTGTGCGGCCCGTTCAGACGGTGGGTGAAGATGATATGCTGGAACAGACACTGCGCCCAAGGACTCTTGAGGAGTACGTGGGACAGGCGAAGATTAAAGAGCATCTTCTTGTGTATATAGAAGCGGCAAGCAAGCGGAAAGAATCCCTGGGTCACACGTTACTCCATGGACCTCCGGGTCTTGGCAAAACAACACTTGCACATATTATGGCTAAGGAAATGGGAACCCATCTGCGTATTACCAGTGGTCCTGCCATAGAAAAACCCGGAGATCTCGCCTCGCTACTTACGAACATAGAGCAGGGCGATGTCCTCTTTATAGATGAGATCCACCGTTTGCGTCCTGCCATAGAGGAGGTTCTCTACAGTGCCATGGAGGACTTTGCCATTGATCTTGTTATAGGGAAGGGGCCTACTGCACGCTCTATGCGTCTGGATCTACAGCCCTTCACACTCGTGGGAGCCACCACGAAAGCGGGCTCCATGAGTGCACCGCTGCGGGATCGTTTTGTGCACTCCTTTAAACTTTCATTCTATTCCCCGGAAGAAATGGAGCGGATTATTGAACGGTCTGCCGAGATTTTCCATGTGCAGCTCGCTGACCGTGTGGCAGAACATCTTGCCGGGTGCTGTCGTGCTACGCCGCGTATAGCTAATAGGCTCGTGCGTGCTGTGCGGGACTTTGCACAGGTACAAAACGAGCACATCATTTCCCATGATCGTACATTGGAGACACTTCTCTCGCTGGGCATAGATGAGCGGGGACTGGATCCGACAGATCGCGAAATACTCCAGTCACTCGTGGAGAAGTTTGGGGGTGGGCCCGTGGGACTTTCCACGCTGGCTACGACCATTGCGGAAGAAGAAGAGACGCTGGAAGATGTGTACGAACCATACCTTATTCAGCAGGGGTATCTGCAGCGCACATCCAAAGGGCGTATGGCAACTCCTCTCACTTACGATGCATTGGGATTGCAGTTGCCCGATCAGCTTCAGACTCTCTTCTCATGAGTTCCCAAACAGTGGGTCTCCTCATTGGCGGCCTGCTTCCTGCAGTCATTTTTGGTCTTGTGAACCTTGCAGCCCGGATGGTTTCCGCATCCGGTATGGCTGCAGGTGCGTATCTGGTGGGTGCAGGTCTGGGGGCTATAGGTATGGGCATTATTTTTCTCCTCGTGAGTGGCGACAGAACATTTTCCACTTCATCCGGACTCTTCTCGGTTCTGGTGGGTCTGGGGTGGGGGCTCGGCACCGGTTCCGTGGTACTTGCCATAAGCCGCTACGGGTCACCCATTGGTGTGCTCACACCACTCTTTAACATGAATACACTCATTACCGTGCTCCTCGCACTGTGGATTTTTGCGGAGTGGCGGGAAGTACGCGTGCCGCAACTACTGGTAGGTTCTGTATTGATTGTGCTTGGGGGAGTACTGGTTGCAAGAGCCTAAGTACAACCGACACATTGCATGTCTATTGTTTCCCGTATGCTTTTTTCGAATCGGTCCCTTCCAAATCTTTTCGCATGCGCACGGCAATGCGCGGGATCTATGCTTATGGCACGTGTTTGGTGCATAGTTTCTTCCAGCGCATCTGCTGTTGGCTCATGGAAGAAGAATCCTGTTTCACCATCCTGCACCGTTTCCAGTGCTCCGCCTTCGCCAAGTGCTATCACCGGAGCACCGCAGGCCATGGCCTCTACCGGAACCAGACCGAAGTCATCCTTTGCGGGGAAGAGCACAGCCTTTGCTTGGCTGTAGAGATCGCGCACTGCTTCGTTTGATTGGTAGCCAAGGAACTCCACGGTGGGGCCTGCCATCTTCTGCAGTCGTCTTCTGTCACATCCTTCTCCTATAATTTTCAAAGGAACTTTGAGGCTATTGCAGGCTCCTATGGCACGGTCGATGCACTTGTACGGTGTGAGCGTAGAGACAATGAGGTAAAAGTCTTTCTTCTTTTTTTGCACATCCTTCTCCATCCAAAAATCTTCGATGGGTGGATACAGCACGTTGCTCCCGTGTCGCCAGTAGCATTCTATTCTTCGCTGTACTTCTTTGGAGTTGGCAATAAGAGCGTCTGGACGGTCGGCTGATTCGGCATCCCATATGCGGAGCGCATGGAAGGTGCGCTCGAGCCACTGTCGCTTAAGCCACCCCAGTGGTCCTTGGGATGCTCTTTGTACAACCTCATGCATGGAATCCCACAGATACCGGGCAGGGGAGTGGATGTAGCAGATGTGCTTGGGATTCCCATTTGTGATAATTCCGTGCACGAAGGCAGAGGAGCTGCTCAGTACAAGATCGAATTCCGAGAAATCCCAAGCTTCCACAGCTTTCGGGAAGTGGCGGAGGTGGAGGTGGTGATTGTAACGGATGAAAGCGGGAAACGGGAAACGGGAAACGGGAAGCTTTGCTGTGCGCACCCGCTCCTTTGGAATCCATTCGCCGAGTTTCTTCTCATTATACAAAAGCGTATACACAGGAGCCTCCGGGAACATGTCGGCGAATATGCGCGCGATGCGCTCTGCGCCGCCGCGCCTAGTTAAAAGTTCATGAACGATAGCTACTTTCATTACAGACATTGTAGCGTGTTTCTTGTATCAGAATGTTTTCTTTATATGGCGCACACTCGCCCTGTACGTATGGGGTACAGATCAGTACAGATCATGGTGGGTCAGGTGGGAATCGAACCCACGGCCAATAGGTTAAAAGCCTACTGCTCTACCCCTGAGCTACTGACCCTTATGAGCATTGTAAGGAATACGATGCACATGTGAAATAGGAAGATGAAAATGTTTCTACAGAGAGGCTACTAAAATTACTTCGTAGAGTATTTGACAAAAATAATAAAAATACTATATTTAGCACTCCTCCAGAAATTCTGTGAGGCCTTAGCTCCGGCACACACGTGATCGAGATCCCTACCCGAAAGAAGTGAAGCCAGCCCTGTTCCGCCAGGGCTCAAGGGTAGATGAAGAAGGAGCGGTGACTCCTCACTCGATAGAGCTCGTGCCGGAGCTCATTTTTTAATACACATCTTCTCTTTCTACTGCTCCATGGCAGGAGGTACCATGAGCACTTTGGCATGGATCACATCACTCTCATCTGTTTTGCCTATGGCAACAACATGTGTGCCTATTGTGATATCTGCAAGGGATACGTTTTCTTCTTCACTGAGTACCTGCGTTCCAGAGCCGATGGCAATGGTGCGCTCGGTCCCGTCCCGTCTGAGGACAGTGAGTGTTCCTTCTCCTACGGAGAGAACTTCCCCTCCAAAACCGTGCCGCTGCAGTCCCCTTTCATTCCTGTTCGGTCGCATTTCACGAATCATTTCCGGTGGAAAGCCGGCCTCACGGAAGCGCCGGAAGGAACGCGATGCGCTCCGGTACTCTCCTACCTGCAGGCCAATGGCAAATGTTCCTCCCAGAATCACTATGCCGAGTATGGCTGCTATAACGGCGAA
>PFDR01000041.1 GCA_002772545.1 Candidatus Peregrinibacteria bacterium CG10_big_fil_rev_8_21_14_0_10_49_10
AGCAGTGAGTGTGCGGTCAAGCGCATTCATTGCGTGAGGAGCGTACCAAACTGTAGTGTCGGTGATATCAGCAGAAGGGATACTACCGTCTTGCACCTTCGCAGCAACGTCGCTGTTCAATGCAAGTACTGTAGCAAGCACATCTTCTGCCTTCGCAACGAGCTCATCTTCTTCAGCACCTGCTGATGCGAAGTTTACGAGTGTTGTAAGCTGAGCATTGATTGACTCTGCACCGTTCTCACTTGGAGGTGAGCTCACTAATGCATTAGCAACGTCATCAACTGTCTTCACCAATTCATCAGGAACTAAGCTGCGAATCTCAGTAAGCTTTTCGGCAACTGGGTTCACACGATCGATGATTGCATTCTGACGGCTCTCATTAACAAGAATTGCAGTGTTGTTCAAAGCCTTTGTAATACCTTCGTTACTATCAAAAGCAGAAAGCTTCGACATCGCATCTGCATACTTCTCATTAACTGCAGCAAGTGACTGTGTTGCAGAAGTAAGTTTTTCGGTCAATTTCGCGACCTTGTCAGTTACTTCCTTCAACTGAGCCTCAAGACGTTCAATGTATGCCTTCGTATCATCGTCAAGGGCATCGCGGTCGCCGATCTCATCGAGACCGTACTGCGATTCGAGACGTGATCGTACCTTATCCTTCAAAAGGTCATCGGTACCAAGGAAGTTTGCATTAGGACCTGGGCCACCGGAAGCCATAAGAGCGAAAAGTTTACGAGCAACTTTTTCTACACGCTCAAGGTCGCCGGCATCACACGCCTCAAGACCGATATTGAGCAAGTCGCCAACTTCTTCTGGTGGAGCACCAAATGGGCTATTTTGCTCAGCTTCGAAGCGGCGAATACCCATCTCGAACATCTGACACTTATTGCCCTGCTCAAAGTGCTGACGAATCTTATCTTCGATCTCGTGAAGTTCACGCATCAAAGGTTCAACACTCAACAGACGGCGAACCGGAGAGTCACAATCAAGTGGTGGTGGTTCCATAGGACCGAACATTGGGCCGTGTGGACCTTGTGGGCCTGGGCCAAAACCGCCTGGAGCTACTGGACCTGGACCACGCTGTGCAGTTAATACAGAGTTGAAACCAAACTGCGC
>PFDR01000074.1 GCA_002772545.1 Candidatus Peregrinibacteria bacterium CG10_big_fil_rev_8_21_14_0_10_49_10
GAAGTTGGAATCGCTAGTAACCGTAAATCAGCTACGTTACGGTGAATATGTTCCTGGGTCTTGTACTCACCGCCCGTCAAGTCATGAAAGGCAGGGGCACCCGAAGGACCGTTACTCTTACGAGGCGGTACCACGGTGAAACTGCTGATTGGGACTAAGTCGTAACAAGGTATCCGTAGGAGAACCTGCGGATGGAACACTTCCTTACCAGGGAATTTGTCTGGAAATCCGCCTTTTGGCGGATGGAAGGACTACCTGAACATGTGCTCTGAACAGTAGTCGACGTTATCACATGATTGTATTGACCGGGGACTACTCTCCAGTGCTTTGGTTCTTGCCTCGCAAGGATTCAGAGCATTGGAGCCCGGAACCAACCCTGTACCGGCGTCTTGCGCTTGGTACGGGGTCACTTCTCTACTCTACAATGCGGTGAAGATTTCATACATCTGACAAGAACCATTCATTTGTATACTAGCCCTAAACCGAGTGAGTCCGCCAAAGGCGGATGAGCTCTGGTTTGGGGCTCTACAATGCGGTGAAGATTTGAGCGTGGCTAAAAACATCGCTCTGATTTTTGACATATAAAACAAATATTGTAATTTGTCTATATGATAGACGCCTATCTCATAGAAACATCGGAGGGCGATTCTTTACGCCCGGATCTTCAGAATCAATTTTTTAAAGGTTTGCATGAAGCATTAAAATGCTGCATTTTTGGAGATAGGGACGTTTTATGGAAAGAATGGGGAAATGGTCATATTGAAATTCCACTCCCCCTTCCTAATGAACTTATTCACCAATCATGTGTAACTATACGAGAAGATTGCTTTGTAGTATTTGTAGACTTTCAGGCAACAGTAGTGGGTAGTGGTGCAAAGAAGACATTTCAGCAAGAATTTGTGTACACACCTCCGCAACCAATTTAAAAGGCGAATCTTGCGATTCGCCTTTGGGCATTCGTTATGAATGCTTTTCGTTAGGAGTGGACTTTTTGACTCTCCGCTTTCTGAAGCTTATAAGCTTCTTGAATGAAGATAACAGAACGGCAAGGGGTCAGGAAACCATCGCAGAAGCTCTAAAGCGAAGGGGAACGGCAACATAATAAATCATCTGTTTTCAGTGCAAAATGTCACAGAAAAGTTACACTACTCCCTGTATGAAGAAACTCCTCTGTACCCTCTCAATTCTTCTTGTAAGTTCCACAGTCCTCCTTGCGGGGTGTACGGGGAACAAGGAATGGAGAAAGGTAAAAGATACGGTCTTACCCCAGCTTATGGAAGGTAATCTGAAGCGCCGCCTGCCCCTTATAGTCCACAGGGAGATTTCCCGTGACCTGGATATTGGCTATGTTCTCGACCATGAAATAGGCTACGACTTCATTTTCCGTAAGAACCTGGAAGAATGGGGCATTAGCGAAAACACGCTCCATAAAACAGCCATGCGCAACTTAGAAAAGATTGCAAAGGACACGGAAATACAGCTTGCAGATGCGGAAGAACAGGAAACGGGGAGGTATGCCATTATAGAAACAGGAGATGGATACGATGCTGCACGGATCCTCCTGCCTGCTATTCAAAAGAAAGTGCGGAAGTACCTTGGGGAGGAGTACATTGCCGCTACACCCACCCGTGACTTCCTCATCTTCTGGCATAAGGACTTTTCGTTGGGTGGCCAGTTTATGGAAGAAGTGGAGAAACAGTACAAGCTCGGAGGAAAGTACAAACTCACACCACGTGTGTTCCTTGTGACTAAGAAGGGAATTGAACCACTTACAAAGCAACCATTAGAACCTAAAACTTAGAATCTTAGGATTTACTTCTAGCTCATAGCTAACACCTATGAGCGTTAAGCTGTGAGCAAGACAAACGGTCCTAGTTTCTAGTCGCTAGTTTCTATACTTTCTCTCTATCTCCCCCATCACCACTTCCCTCTTGGCTACATCTAAAATCCTTTGTGTAAGGTCTCCCAAAAACCCGAGCACATACATTTCCCGTGCTTCCTTTGTGGCAATACCACGGGCAGCAAAGTAAAAAAGATCTTCTGATGTGACTTTGGAAACGGTAGCACTGTGACTGGCTTTTACATCATTGGTTTTTATCTCCAAGCCGGGAATGGCATCCACTTTTGCTGTTTTATCTAACATCAGCACATCCTCTGTAAGGTAGGTATCGGTTCCGCCTCCTCCCGGATCAATATCTATCATCCCTGTGCAGACGGAATGTGCTTCCCCTTCCGCCACCCCTTTCATGGTTATTTCTCCCCTTCCTTCCCGGGCATGGAATGCATTACGTGCGTCTATACGCTGCTTTTCAGTGTTCCTGGAGTAGAAGAGCCAGTCGACTGTACTCTCGCTCCGTGCACCATTTATATCCGAAAGGAGCGTATGCGTGAGGGTACCTGAACCAAGACTGATATTCTGTACGTGCAACCTCGCATCTGAGTCCAAAGAACTCCTCTGCTTTACAGTGAGTGATGACGAGGCACTGTTTTGAAAGAAGAGAAGATGGAGTGTCGCACCGGTACGAATAAAAATCTCTGTGAAGTGAAGTGCATCAGCTTTTTGAGGATCCAAATGCACATGGAGCGTAGCCGTCGCGGCTTCTTCCAGGAGGATGATGAGCCGCGACGTGGTATCACCTATTTCCAGTTCCAATGGCGTATCACCCACCTCACCTTTTGCGATAAAGCACACATAACACTGCTCCTCTTTCCCTGTACCAGACGGCAGCAAGGTGCCCCATAGAGAAGTGAGGAGTGCTGCATCACTATAGGAATCCGCCGATCCGCAAAAAACTCTATGCATATCCATAGAGTAGCGGATGTATGTGCCAAATGTGGTGAAAAACACTCATTTCAAGCCAAAATTTCAAGGTGAAGAAAACTGGACATTTCAAAGAAAAAATGTATAGTTTGCTCAACATGACGGAGACCCAATTGAACCTTTTCGAGGATCCGCAGCAGGAAAAAAAATCCTGCCCTCCGGAGGGAAACAGTGTTCATAGTGCCATTCAGGATGTGGGTACACAAACCCAGAATTGTGCCAACCAACTCCTCCTCCCTGTTATCGAGTGTATAAACAGGGCAACTGTACTTCTTGAGAATATCGACAGGTTGAATGTATACGAGAGAGCCCGTGCAATTATGCAGTTGGGTGCTCCCGAGTATTATCAACCGGATATCAGCCGATTCCTGTTGTTTATAAGAAGCAAACGCAGCGGGGACCGAGTATCTCTTGCAATGCTTTTGAAAGATGTGGCCGAAGGTGCGGTGAAAACCCGCGATCGAGGCACAGAGGCAAAAGAAAAAAGAGGAGCAGCAAATGCGGCATTTCAACCGGATACATTCACCATATTGGATGCGCTACAACTTGCAGAAACTGTGGAGGAACTCTCCCTGCCGCTCCAGGAGGAGTACGGAACAGGAAACGAGTTGAGTCTGAAAAGGGAACGCAATGCCCTCATACGGGATTTTAATAACGCCCTGAAAGAATTCCGTGCCACCATGCAAAACACTGAGTACTGGAAAGAAGTCTTACGTTGTATAGTGAACGGAAAAGCGGGATCCCTGAAACAGGCGGTACGCCTGCAGGCACAGGAACACCCATTGACTTCCATTCGGGATTTCTTAGAGAAGCAAGCAGTTATCCAACACTCCCCTCCATCTCCAGCTCTATCAAACGGTTCATCTCCACGGCATATTCCAGTGGAAGTGACCTGACGATGGGTTCTATAAAGCCGTTGACGATCATGGCTCTGGCTTCTTCTTTTGCGATGCCACGGCTGGTGAGGTAGAAGACGTCCTCTTCGGAGAGTTTGCCGACCGTTGCTTCGTGTGCAAACGTGATTTCATTGTTGCGAATTTGAATATCCGGGATGGTGTCGGTACGGCTGCGCTCATCTAAAAGCAGAGCATCACACTCTACGGAAATAGTGCAGTCGTGGGCATGGGGGGCCACCTTGAGCATGCCTCTGTATACGCTGCATCCTCCGCCTTTGCTGATGCTCTTACTTACCACACTGCTCGAGGTATGTGGCGCCATGTGAAACACCTTTGCGCCGGTATCCTGCCATTGCCCTTCGTTGGCAAAGGCAAGGGCTAAGTGGTCACAACGGGCACCTTCCCCCACAAGCATGGAGCACGGATAGAGCATGGTAACACCCGAGCCCATATTGCCGCCCACCCACTCCATGGTGGCATCTTTTTCCACAATGGCACGTTTGGTATTCAGGTTGTAGGTATCGCGGCTCCAGTTTTCCACAGAGGAATACCGTACGGTTGCTCCGGGTTTTACAAAAATTTCGACGAGCCCCGCATGGAGCCCCTGACTGCCGTACTTCGGTGCGCTGCAGCCTTCTATGTAATGCGCATGTGCACCTTCTTCCACAATGATAAGAGTATGTTCAAACTGGCCCATATTTTTGGCATTCATACGGAAGTACGCCTGCAGAGGCTCTTCCATGTGCACACCTTTGGGAACATACAGGAAGGTACCGCCGCTCCACACTGCCCCATGGAGAGCGGAAAACTTATGGTCTGAGGAAGGAACACACTTCATAAAATACTGCTGCACAAGATCCGGATAGTCCTGCACGGCGTTATCCATATCGAGAAAAATAACTCCCAGATCCTCCCACTGCTTTTTAAGATTATGGTAAACCATTTCACTCTCGTACTGCGCACCCACTCCCGCAAGCATGCGGCGCTCTGCTTCGGGGATGCCAAGGCGGTCATACACGCTACGAATTTCCTCGGGTACCTCCTCCCAGTTATCTGTTTCTTCCGCACCATGTCGTGCGTAATAAATGATGTTTTCCAGATCCAGATGGGAAAGATCTGGCCCCCATGCGGGAATAGGTTTGCCCAGAAAAATACGGAAGGACTCCAGGCGGTGTTGGAGCATCCATTCCGGTTCATTTTTATCCGTACTGATCTGCCGAATAAGGCCTTCTGTAAGCCCTTTTTGAATACCATCCGCATACGGAGAAGGATTCGCAGAATCAAAAACAGATCGATCCAATCCTGCAAAAATGGGAGTCTGGTTAGGCATGGAGAATGCAGTATAGATCACAGAAGCATCGAGTGGTTATGAAGTTACTGAGTTATTCGTATGTGTGGAACAAGCACTACAGATCTCTCCTGCAAAGAAAATATAAGGGACGTCAATCATGTATAGAGCAATTGACTTCCTTCAGTCTCTCCTATAAATATGACGTTTTGACCTTTCCCGTCACACAACAATGGCACACCAGTTAGAAACACTGCAACAGGAACTCTCCAAGGATAAACCTCACTTCCCATTCCCTCACCACAATCACACCGGAATTATGCAGGAGGCTCCCGAAGGCAAGGTGCCTGCGGCAAAAGTGATTGCACATGACTACAATATTACCCAAAAGCTCATCACTATCACCGAAGATAAAGCCTTCATCTGCCTGCAGCGCAATTTAAAGGCATTGGGTAAAAGACGATGGCTCCACCCGCTCTCGCTCCTCATTACCATGCTCCTTGCGCTGGCAACTTCCGACTTTAATAAGCTCACGTGGATGAGTTCGGAACTCCTTAAGGCAACGTTTATAGTCACCAGTCTCATTACGTCCGGCTGGCTCATTTGGGAAATAATGCACGATGGCAAACTCAAAGAAGTGCCGGAGGCAATTGGTGATATTTTCGCCGAATTGCGGAATTAGCATTATCAGAAAAAAACCTCCCGGTATATTCAGGAGGTTTTTTGATATGATCGGAATTTATTGCAACTCGTACGTCAATGAAACAGTCACCTGCATCTCTTGTTCCCCTACAGGCACCACAGATCCACCTCCACCACCCATTCCACGGGCATTCATGGACATTTCCATCATAGGATATGGCATACCGCCACCATATCCACCTTCACTGTAGCCTTTCAGTTTTCCAAGTCTCTCTCCGAGTGAAGTAGCAAGGTTGGCTGCCTTTTTTTGTGCGTCTGCAATGGCTTCCGCTCTGCCTTCTTCACGCAGTGCTTCAGGATCGTCTATGGTAAAACTTACACCACCCACTTGGTTCGCCCCCTGGGAAACCACAGCATCCAAAACAGAACTAAGCTTGGAGAGATCACGTACTTTCACGCTTAAATTTTGATTGGCTTCGAATCCCGCTTCTACCTGGCGACCATCGTAGTAGTCATATGCAGGATTCAGCCAGAGACTCTGTGTAGAGATATCCTTCTCCTCTATACCCAAACCTTTTACGGCTGCTACAACCATGTCCATCTGTGAATTGAGGCGTTCCATAGCAACCTGTGCAGTCTTGCGCCGACCGGTCTGTACGCCAAAACTCAGTACGGCAATATCCGGTATGGCAGAAACTTTTGCCTCCCCTTGCACTGTAATCATAGGTCTCGCATGGTGAGGTGCACCAATGTACTGACCATACATGTAAGCAATACCTAAAATAAGTACCGCCAAAACCTTCAAAAAACCTTGTCTGTGTGAACATGAGACGTTTTCCATAGGGAGGAAGAGGGGGAAAGAGGACACAGACAATAGCACATTTCCTTTGTGATAGCGACGAATCTATGAATACTGTGTGAAAAATGGTACAATACTATGATTCCTCATTTGATGAGGAGGAAACCCAAAAAAGTACATCATTCTTCTTTTGTCTGAGTTATACTGTAATTGCATGATGACCGAGCTTCACCTCACACTGGCAGAGCAAAAACTCTTTGCTTCCCTGCCTGCAAACCTGCGGGAAGGCTGGACAGTGGTGGAAGAAATGCAGAAATTTGACGATACCATCACACACAGACGTACGCGTGTTTCCTTCCTCAAACTTCACGACCCAAAGCTCAACGTGCTCAAAGAACAGATTGAAGGCACAAAAGATGCGGCAGAAATTGCTAAACTTGTGGCGGATTTTGACCTGAAAGAGGTACAGCAGGCAGACCTTGCGGAGCTCTTTTTCGCCCTTGGGCCACAGCCTCTTTACCTGATCATTGCGGCTACCATCCCAACGGTAAAAACGGATAAGGACGTAGAAAGTCTGGCTGCTCTCTCATTGATTCGTAATGCACTCCTGCGCGCTTTTGTACGTAACTACACATGACCGCAACAGATGCACTACCAGAGGCAGTACCGGATAAGGGGCAGGAATCTGTAGAGGTCCGGCCACTCCTCCCTACTCCTGAACGCCTGTCGCAACTCCTGGAAATGGATAGGAAGGATGTGGAGGCAATGTATATTTCAGCAGAGGCACGCGGAAAACTGGTCGATACAATTATGGAGCATAAGGAAGAACTGAAGGCTGACCATAACAATATCTATCGGGGTGAGATGGAGGAACTTATTCGTGTAGGAGCAGAGCGCCTTGCAAATGACCCGGACATTTCCATGGAACTCCTGGATGAAACCCTGCAGGAGGTGCAAAAAACTCTCGCAGCAAAAAGGGATTTTCTTTTAGAAACGAGCCCGGATAACCTCCCGGATGACGAAAAACAAGAATTGCTTTCCAGGCTTGAGGAATCCGAAGGTGAAGCAAAAACAGAGGAAGAGAGAAGTCTTTGGCGCAAGGCATGGGATGCTGTGACATGGCTTCCCCGCAAACACCCTGTTATCACCCTACTACTTGCTTTGGCAGCAGCCGCATGGGGCATTTACTACTTCTGGGACCAGTTAGCAGCACTGATTGCCATTCCAAACCCCGCTAAAGGGGCTGCCGAAGTGGCCAGAGAAATTGCGGCACCCACCGGCGGTGAAGTGGTGGGTATTCCCCAGGGTGCATTGCCCGGTCCTACCGCACCACCTGTGGATATTCCACTCCCGCAGGGAGGCGGTGTTTCACCGGGGGAAATAGTACCGGACCTGGCAGGAGGTACCGCGGTGCCACCCAATATACCTGCCGGAAGCATGCCGGCTCCTTCGGGCATTCCGGAAACCCTCCCTCCTGTGGAGTCAGCCCCCCTCCCCACCAGTGGCCCTCCCCCTTTGGATCCCGGTGAAACTCCCGAGGAAATGCTGGAGTGGTTTAAAGACCGACCCTTCTAGGGAAAAACATACAGACACAAAACCCACACACAATGCCGGAAACACCAAATACCGAACATCGGGAAAAGCGAGAGTCTCAAAGACTTATCGACTCTTTTGGCATGGAGTCCCAACTTAGGAGAATGGAACGAGCCATGGGCGCGCCCATAGAGCGCCCACCGGAAGAAGCCACCAATGTAGAGCTGGAAGAATGGGGGCAAAAGATCATGAGAGGAATTTTAGATACTACATTCACTGAGCTTTCCATAAAAAATGAAGTTTTTTGGCAAAGAGCAGCTATGCAGCATCTTAGGGAAGTGCAAAAGATAGAAAATCCCGAAGGGGGAAAGGAAGACGTGGGGAAGAGAGAGCTGGATACCCTGGAAAAAAGTAACCTGCAAAAGCATAAAAGGGAACTTATAGCGGCCAATCAACTCATTACATATAATCAGTATTTGCCGGAAGTCATTCAGGAAGTAATAACATTTACAGAGCTCTACAAAAACGAATTTCAGGAGATGCTTCCTTCTCTCCCCCAGGCGGACCGTACAAAATTGCTGCAGGAGTACCGGCAGGCTGTGGAGTATCTTTTTGTTCTAAAGAAGGCAATGGATGAACGGCGCAATTACGCCAATGCACGTCTGCTGGATAAAAGGATCAGAGAAATACAGGTATTTTTGCATTTCAACCTTACAGAAGAGGAAAGAAAAATATACACGCAGGCAGGAAGAACACCTCCCTCCGGATACACGGAGGAAGAGTGGGAACATATACTCAGCGACGAAGAAATTCCTGCAAATCTCACAGCAGAAGAAAGAGAAAATGCCTTGAAAGAGAGGGAACAGTCTCTGCGCAACAGCCGGCAGGCTACGTACGACATGCTTCCCCCTCGAAGCCGGGAAAAATTAGATGAATTAACACAGATCTTTACTGCAGCACAAAAACTCAGCAAGGCGGAAGAAGCAAAAGAAAGGGGAAGGTACTACAAAGAGGACACGCTGCATGCAGCAGTGTTGGATAACCGTCTTCTGGAAATACTGAAGGGAAACCCAAAGGGGCAGGAAGATCTTGGTACACCGCAAAATTTTCTTCCGCAACTGCTCTACATAAACGCAATAGAGTTGCGTTACACCCAACTACAGCAACTGCAAACACAGATTGCACGAAAGGAGACAAAGGAATGGTCGGCGGCGGAAAAAAAAGAAGCACAAGAGTATTTGAGCAAGGAAAGAACAAAATACATGGAAGACCTCATTGCAGTCACACAGCAGTTAGCCACCTATCAGCAAAAAATGGCCGAACTCACGGTTATTCAGCATCAGTTTGGAGACACATATAACCTCATGGGTGTGCGTGCAGCACCAAAAGGAGTGGCCCCTCAGGAAGTTGTAGACCTGATAGATAAGAGTATGGATGGAGCTCGTGATTTTCATCTGCAACGTATTCAGGCAATGCTCAGCCGGATCAACACAGAATTTGATCCGCATTCTCTGGGAAACCTCCAGGACGCAGCCGTCATGAAAATGACGGAAACAATCAACCGACTTTCCGGTTTTATTCGGAATATGGTGACCTCACTTTCGCCGGAAAATGATATGAAGAAGTATGTTGATGGTGTTATAGATAAAACATTTCCGCTTGCCATTCAGGAATCCTTACGCTCGGGTGTGGATGCAGAGGGAAATCCCATGACCGTGGAGGAAAAATTAAAACGTATAGGAGACGTCATCACCCGGTTTCAAAACACCCGTGCTGTAGAGAAGTACAGCAACACTGTGGCATTGATTCAGAATATGCCCGACGCATCTACGTATGTAGGACAGGAAATAGAGATGCCACTGCCCGCTACACCCAAGGATATTCGCACAAATGCGGAGGTAACCGCATTGCTCAAGGAGCACAACGGGGCAACCGTTTACGCACTGCTACTTCGACAGATGAGGCAGGATAGCGAGATATTTTCCAAAGAATACAAAGCATTTCTGGAAGATATGGAAAAACTGGTCAACATCCGTTTGGGTCTTGTAGCCGAAGTCATCGAAATAAAAGACAGCTGGAAGGCTCTGGCAACAGCACTCAGCGCTTCCGCAGGTATAGCTACAGCGGCCACAGTAATTTCCGCCCTTGCGGGGAGTGGCCTTGCGCTACGACTGGGTATAAAGGGAACAAGAGCATTCTTTAGGCTCCCCGGTTCACTCTTTGGAAAGCTGCGTAATGCCCCGGGAGCTTTGGTAGGTGGTGTAAAGAGGGTACCTGAACTTGTTGGAAGAGCGGGAGGAACAGCATTGCTTGGATATAAGTCCTATACCGAATTCAGGGATCTTGTTGAAATGGATGAGTCTATAAGCGAACAGCACAAAAGAATAATCGCACAACTCAAAGGAGTGGGGTTTGAAGAATATCCCCAAGGCCAGGAAGCAGTATTGCGCTACAACGACCGGGGGGTGAATGTGGTGGTCTCAGTGGGAGAACTGAACCAGGTACAACAGGCAAAAGAGGTTGCCCAGGCCCTGCGAGCCGGAGTGACTGCCACGGAAGCTCTGGCGGTACTGAGCTTTGGTGTCCGTCGCGTTGTTCCGTATGCCATCGTTGCCGAAGTCATCATTGAGGGCATACGGTTTGGAAAAAATCAGCAGGCAAATAGGGAGTTCGTAGACAAAGCTCCTGCCTGGCTACTGGCAAAAATCAACCTGGCGGAAGTAATAAAAGAATCTTCCTACGAGATTCTGACCGCAGAATCCGGCGAAAGAATGACCGATGGTCCCGGTGGGGAGGCAAACGAAGAACTCTACCAGCAACCCATGCGGGAGAAGATGCTTTTCAGTATGTTGCATGCGGAACTCCGCGAATTCCCTGAGCTGCGCAATGAGTTCTACGAAGGGAGTGAGCACCCTGTGAACCTGGAGCACTTCTATGCAGGAAGCGGAGGATTTAAAGATGTATTTCTTCCTGCCTTCTACTCTCGTCTGTACGAGCGTTCCTCCAAGGGACTCACATGGGAAGAAGTACGTAAAGGTCAGGTAGACAGAGACTATGGCATTCCCCTGCCTTCTTCTGCCAATATCAGCAAAGTAGAAATACGGCGTGCCATGAGAGAAGCCATCGTGTTCTATCTACAGCATAAACGTGAAGAACGGTACTTGAGTGCACTGCGGGAACGTGATGGAGTGGAGAACAAACTGAAGACACTTCCCATCACAGAGGAGGCAGAGAAGCAGAAACTGGAAATGCACAGAGAAATTTTGGAAGACATTGTAAGCACACTTGGGGAAGCCAAAGTGTTTGGCACTCAACTGCAACATACGAACATCGATGCATTGCGTAAAAATGGAGGAGAAACACGTGCAGAGCTCATTGCAAAACGTCTGTTCCAGGGTGTAAAGAACGCAAAGTTTCAGGTACCAAAAGGGCAGGTTCCCGGACTACAGAAAGATTTTTCATTTGGAGAATATGGAAGCCTCTACAAACAAACCATTGATGACATTGCACTGCGCTACCAGCTTACGGATGTCATCCCTCAAACAATGGATGAACCCGAAACATCTGTAGAGAACAGTGACTCATGGCCTTTCCGTCTCTCAGATGCAGAAAACGCTGCTCTTGTAGCAGCTAACTTCGTGGCAAAAAAAGCAGGATTACCATTGCTTGATGCAACCAACGCCCGGGAGCAGGCAAAAGCCTACATCACAAAGGCAGCAGCCCTACTTGCAACGAAAAATACGTCGGAGCAATACACAAAAGAAACTGACTCTTCCAATACATTCATCCGATACAACAAGCTGGGTGAAGAAAGGGTGCAAAATAAGATACAACAATTAAAAGAGCCAGCACTGCGGGGAGAAATGATTGCGCCAGAAAATAGGGTGGCAACCTTTTTTGATGTGGAAACATGCGCCGGAGATAACATCGTAGTGCTGGCAACGTACGTGTATTACGATCCTCGTTCTGCATCTCTGTACCAACCACAATTTTTTGTTGTACAGAAGGCAATAACGGAATTCGCAGCAGAAAGGGTATCTGGTCCTGGCTATGCCACAGGATACATGCACGGCAGTGAACAGGTAGAAAGTGGAGTAGACTTTCTGCGTACACAAAATGGAAGCAATGCCTATGCTCTCCTAAAAAACCGGCTGGAAGAACGTTGGAAGGAGGACCGCACTTACGATGCAAAACGTAAAGAAATGGAGCGGCACCAGGGATGGGAAAAGGAAGAGGCAAAAAAGAAACCGAACACATGGCTGGAGTACCCCAACCGGTACGTAGACCAGTCTCAGGGAGAAAAGAGGTACGAATACGTGTCCTACCAGGTTCCCGAAGGGCATAAGGAAGGATACTTTTGCTATCTCCGCACACCGCAGGTAAATACAGGACCCTCCATAGGACCGGCACCGGAAACAGCAATTGCAAAAACCATCGGCGAACGGCATGCCACCCGCTTAGATGTTACGGATGAAGCAGGAAATCTCCTCTACTCAGGCCCTGTGCATGCGGACTATGTCATGAAGATAGGAAAGAGTAAATCGAGGTTTCCTTCCGCAGTCCTTACGGCGGCACTCACCACACCGCTTCCTACAAAAGATCTGGAATCCATACGAAACGTTCTTGCGGTGTATGTACAAAACCTCAATGAGGACGTAAACCGCATGCGGGAAAATGTAATACTTCAACTCTACAAGAAGTTACAACCCCGTGACCACCGCGCATTCCTGCAAAAATTTGAACGTGTCCTGCGCACTAGAACGCAAAATGGCAAAAAGCCTCTCGACCAGGAAACCCTCAGGACAGTACTGCTGCTTATGCAGGCAGAGGAAAAGAGGTAGAACTCTACGATGTATATTTCTCATATCCTTCCTTTTCCAGATGGAGCGCAAAAGCGGAATCCCCGCTTTCGACTATCTTCCCTTTTACCATCACATGCACGTAATCGGGTGTGACGTATTCAAGAATGCGCGCGTAGTGGGTCACCAGAAGAAAAGACCGTTGGGCATTCTTTAGTGAATTGATCCCTTCAGCCACTATACGGAGGGCATCGATATCCAGTCCGCTATCTGTTTCATCCAGTAATGCCAAATGCGGCTGCAGCACCTTCATTTGTAATACCTCTGCTTTCTTCTTCTCTCCTCCGGAAAAACCCTGGTTGAGGAAACGTTCTGCAAATGCTGTATCCATGCTGAGCTCTTCCATGTGCCCTTCTAAAAATTTTTTAAACTTAATGGGTGAGAGTTTTTTGCTCTCCGGATCCCGAACCTTCATCTGTGCGTTGTAGGCGGCAAAAAGAAAGTTGCGGAGTGTGACTCCTGCAATTTCTTTGGGATACTGGAATGCGAGGAAGAGGCCGGCCTGCGCTCGTTCGTGTGGCTCCATAGCAAGCAGATCTTTACCCATAAGGAGAACACTTCCATGGGTTATTTCATATGCGGGGTGACCCATAAGAGAACTCACCAGCGTGGACTTTCCGGATCCGTTCGGACCCATGATGGCGTGTGTTTCACCGGGATGAATCTCAAAGGAAATTCCTCGCACGACCTCATTCCCTTCCACGGAAATATGGAGATCAGAAACTGAAAGGAGAGGTACTGTAGAAGTCATAATGGAAACGTATTCTACGTTAGGGCTTGGGCTTGGGCTAGGATTAGGCTGAGGAATAGTCCTAGCCTAACTCTAGCCCTAGCCCTCTGTACACTCACGTTCAAAAAAGACATACTACAGGTGTGCCTAATGTGACATTCATCTACGGCAACCAAACGAAGACGGTAGAAGCAGAAAATGGTCAAAAATTGCTGCAAATAGGGCTGGATAACGGCGTGCCCATAGAACACGCGTGTGGGGGGAACGGCTTTTGCACTACGTGTATGTGCAATGTGAAGGAAGGGATGGGGAATTTAAGTGCACGCAACGACCGTGAGGAAAATATGGGAATTGTTCATGACCCGGAACGCCTTTCCTGCCAGGCAGAAGTGCAGGGAGACTGCACCGTAGAACTTCTTGATATATAACCATGAGAAGCGAAAGAGGCCAGCATCTGGGAAAAAATCTTCTTCTTTGTGTGACATCTCTGAGTGTGTTTCTGGGAGGATCTGAACTGCTCGCACGCGTACAGTACACACCAGAGAAAGATGATGGTGGGGGAATCTTCGTGTTTGACAGAGAAAAGGGCTTTCAGCTGAATGCAAACCACACGGATGTGTTTGAAGGAAAAACGGTCACCACAAACTCCTCTGGCCAGAGGAGCCCGGAAATTCCGGTCAAAAAACCGAAGAATACAAAACGCATTCTTGTGCTGGGTGACTCTATTTCTTTTGGACATGGTATGTCGGACGCAGAACCCTACCCCCGCTTGCTGGAAAATACCCTGAATACATCCTTTAAGGAGCAGGGGTCTACTACAAGAGTGCAGGTTATGAACACCGCAGCTCCCATGAACTACCCCCTGCAGGAATACTATGACCTGGAGCGGAATCTGCGCTTTGAACCCGACGTGATCATTCTGCAACTCACGTTGAATGATGTGTATGATGCACCGGCTATCAATGAAATTCCGAAATCCCAATACATAGACTATGTACTCAAAGAGTACAGTGCACTCTACCTGTTCCTGAAGGATGTGTATGGACGGGTGCTTTTTACAGACCCCACCGGAGAAAATATTGCAGAAAAGGCAAAGCAATTGGAGATTGTTTCATTGGAAAAACTGATCTACGAACCAAACGACCCCGATGTTATTGCAGCGTGGGATAAAACGTTACATTGGGTGGGCAAAATAACAGAGAGTGCGCACAAGAGAAACATTCCAATAGTGATTCTTGTAACGCCTTTTGTGTTTCAGTTGGATGCAGACGAGCTTCTGGCTTCGCCTCAGCAACAGTTCCGGGTTTTTGCAGAAGAACGCTCTGTTCTTGTTATCGACCTTTTAGGAGTACTCAAAATACTGTTTGCCGATTTTGTGCATCCGGAACTCACGCGTGAGCAACTCACATCTAAAATAATTACCGATGCGCTGCGTACACACTCCGAGAAGAAGGAGATGTTCTGGAATGCACTCTTTATGGACTACGACCATCCTACGGCTTATGGCCATGAGCTCATCAGTGGTCTTTTGTTCCCGTACATGGTCGACCTGCTCAAAAACTGAGAAGAAGCTTGTGATGGAAAATGCAGACCCTACGCCTTTGCCAACACCACCAATTTTTCCTTCACTGCCTCGTCGTAGGGTTCAAGCTTATTTATACGCTTGTAAGCAGTATGCGCTTCCTCTGTTTTTCCAATTTGAAGGTAACACTCCGCAAGGAGATGCAGGAGTTGAGTGTCTCGCGAGAGACGCTCACATGCCCGTTCTAAAAAATCTGCAGCATCACCAAAATGCTTCGCAGCGACACAGGCACGGCCCAGAGCCGCACTGCGCTCGGGGCTTTGTGCGTCTCTTTGGTATGCTTCATGGTAACTCACACAGGACTCCTCATATTTCCCCTGCCTGTAATAGGCCAAGCCCAAATTTGCAAAATACGAAACATCTTCATGCTCTGTTAAAAGTTCTTTGTACAGAGCTTCCGCCTTCTGTTCGCGGCCTGTTTGCAGGTAAAACTTTGCAAGCTGTGCCCGCACATCGCAGGAATCCGGAGAAGAGGTAAGTGCCTGTATAAAAAACCGTTCGGCCTCTTCCACCCTCCCCTGTGCATAGGATTTTTCAGCCTTACGCACAAAAGACCGCGTTTCCTGGAGGGCAATGGCTGAAGTACGAAAGTTTTTTGGAGAGCGTTGTACTGCTGTTTCCCGCACATGCACACCATTGCGTTCTTCTGCGAGATGCACCCTGTGACGAATGCTGCGTACAAACTTACGAACGGATCGATTGCGCAAGAGCACCCGCACACCAAGAAGTGCACAAATACCAAGAGCCGACCCAACGAGGACGAAGACGTAAATCACGGCAAGCAAGGCTATCACTGCCGCACGGTACAAACAAGGCACCTTCCCGGAAAAATCTTCCCGCGCCCTATTTCGGATTTGTAATAAGGGCAAATTGCTGCACAGCCAATTGTCGGTGGGCATTGGTTTTCAGCAATCGTACTAGATGCAAAAACGTCCGTGTGAGATGCTGCCGCTTTCCCGTTTCCTGCTGACGCAATGAAAGTGCAAGATGCATCAACAACCGTTCCGCATCGTCATCCCGTGTGTGGAGTGGACGCAAAATCTGAAGCCGATGCTTTAAAGATACGGTCTTCCAAAAAGAAGACGCCTGCTCGTAAATCTGTTTTTCCAGACGGAGTGCATCGGGGTCATCCCGCAGGCGGTAGACCGTGCCCGGTGTTCCCTGGCTGAGGCTGAGGATGAATGTGGCATCATCATCATTCACACCCTGCAAAATAGGCTTGAGGTCTTTGCGGGGCAGGCGGAAGAATCGCACACAGCGCACACGCGAGAGAATGGTGGAAAGCAGGGAAGATTCGGACTCTGTGGTAAGAATAAACACCAACCCTTCCGGCGGCTCCTCCAAAATCTTTAAGAATGCGTTAGCCGCCTCATCCTGCATACGCTCCACTCCGCGGATAATGCAGCAACGGTGCGTACCAATGCTTGTTTCATACAGTCGTTGCTGGAGAGCACGGATGTCATGAATGCTAATAACATCCGATTTTGCAGGAGAGCTTTTTTTACTGCGATGCTGCTGGTTCACATTGGAACTTTTGGCAATCATATCCCAGTCTTCGCACTGTTTCTCTATCCAGAGTTGGTCCAGTACAAGAAGATCCTGATGTGTGAGTTTTTCAACCTGCGTACAGACCGATTTTTTCTGCTCTTCGTTGCAACCGGTAGTGAGCACCTCCGAAGCAAACCAGTACGCAGTGGTCATTTTCCCCACATAAGCTGGTCCGGAAAATAGGTACGCATGCGAAATGTTTCCTGTTTCAATATCCTGCCGTAAGTGTTCCAGCTGTTCCTGATGGCCAACAATGGTGCGGAGCTTGGGCATAGGAAGGTAAAAATGTCTGGAGAGAGCTAGAATAACAGAATTTCTGTTGTGTTGAACAGGCACAAAAAATAGAAACCAGGAGTCTTCATTCTTTTTTCTTGGATCTTGCTCATAGCGCATAGCTTTAATCTGTCAGCTAAAAGCTTCTAGGATATCACAATTTGCCAATCACAGAGATTCAAAGCTCTGGTTTCTGGTTTCTAAATTATTGCCCATGACACTTCTTATACTTCTTCCCGCTGCCACAAGGACAGGGGTCATTTCGGCCTACTTTTTCGTGTTGAATGGGTTTACCGGAAGCAACCGGTGCTCCATCTGTACGAACTACCACAGGATTCTCTCCGGCAGAGGATACGGGTGATCCCCTATCTGCACCTGTACTCTCCAGTTCCCTGTTAATTTGGTCTGCATTGGTCTCCATACCACCTAATTCTTCCTCCGCCTGTTGTATAAAGCGTGCGGGGCCAAATTGTGTAAAGTTCGCCTGAAGCAGTGTACGGATGATGGTGGAATCAATGGCTGCAAGGAGTTGCCGGAAGCGGCGGAAACCCTGATCTTTGTATTCTATGAGAGGATCACGTTGTGCATAGCCGGCAAAAGAAACCTGTTCACGTAAATGTGCCATATCATCTATGTGGTCCATCCAATGTGTATCTATAGACCGCAATGTCACTATGCGTTCTGCCTGTTGTACGGTTTCAGGCTCTTCTTCTTTGCATTTATCTTCGTAGAATGTGGTGAAAAACTTGATCAGCGCCTTCTCCAGCTTGTCCGATGTCTGGAATTCACCGATTTTTTCCGGAGTAATTTCCTGGCTGAATGCAGGGTGTAATACGTGCACAATTTCACAAACTTCTTTTACATTCCACTCTTCAGGATCATAAGAAAAGGCATGAACACTCACGATGGACTGTGCTTCACGTACCAGCGCATCTAGCACATCCTGATGGAGAGACTGCTCTTCCCGCTCTTCTGCAGCTCCGGCTTCCTTTTGTGCCAACCGCAGAAGAATTTTCTGCCGGCGTTTGTAAATAAGCTCACGGTGTTTGTTCATGACATCGTCGTACTGCACCACATGTTTGCGGATGTCGAAGTTGCGACCTTCCACCCTCTTCTGAGCACTCTCTATGGAGCGTGAAACCATGCCATTTTCCAGTGGCATATCATCGGGAACCTTCAGACGTTCCATAAGAGATTTAAGACGGTCTCCACCGAACAGACGCATAATGTCGTCTTCCATAGATACGAAGAACTGGCTCTCTCCGGGGTCTCCTTGGCGTCCGGAACGGCCTCGCAACTGGTTATCTATACGACGTGCTTCGTGGCGCTCCGTACCTAAAATACAGAGTCCACCCAACTCAGAAACACCCTCTCCGAGTTTGATGTCCGTACCACGACCGGCCATATTGGTCGCTATGGTAATAGACCCTTTTTGCCCAGCGCCGGCAACAATCTCCGCTTCCTTCTGGTGATGTTTGGCATTCAGGACTTGATGTGGAATTTTTTCCTGCTCCAAAAGAGCGGAGAGTGCTTCTGACTTTTCAATAGAAGTCGTTCCTATGAGTACAGGCTGTTTGTGTGCATATTTTTCTTTCGCAAGTTTGGCAACAGCCATAAATTTGGCATGCACTGTTTTGTAAATAGCATCGGGACGGTCCGCACGCACAACGGGTTTGTGTGTGGGAATAACAATGGTGGGCAATTTGTAGATGGAAAGGAACTCTTCTTCCTCTGTTTTTGCCGTTCCTGTCATACCCGCAAGCTTCTCGTAGAGACGGAAGTAATTTTGGAAGGTGATGGTGGCAAGTGTCTTACTCTCCCGCTGCACTTCTACCTTTTCCTTCGCCTCCAGGGCCTGATGCAGACCGTGACTGTACCGGCGACCGGGCATAAGACGACCGGTAAATTCATCCACAATAATGATCTCCCCGTCTTTCACCACATAGTCCACATCGCACTGGTAAATGGCGTGAGCCCGTAATGCCTGTTCTATGTGGTGGACTTCCTCAAAGCCTCGTTCGGTGTAAATATTTTCCAGACCCAAAACCTCCTCCATTTTTTTAATCCCTTCTTCTGTGAGTGTAGCAACGCGCTGTTTTTCATCTTTGTTAAAGTGCACGTTCTCCTGCAAGCCTTTCACCATTTGGGCGTACTGTTGGTACTTTTGAGTAGATTCTCCTGCGGGCTGGCTGATGATAAGAGGCGTACGTGCTTCATCGATGAGAATACTGTCCACTTCGTCCACAATGGCATAGTGCAGGGGACGCTGAACCTGATGCTCCAGAGAAGGAGCCATGTTATCACGCAGGTAATCGAATCCAAATTCGTTATTCGTGCCGTATGTGACGTCTGCCGCGTACTGTGCCTTGCGATCTTTCCCCTCTGTTTCGTGCAGAATACTCCCTACCGTTAAACCCAGAGCTTCGTACAGCATGCCCATCCACAATGCATCACGCTTGGCGAGGTAGTCGTTCACTGTTACGACGTGTACACCTTTGCCCGTGAGCGCATTGAGGTACACCGGCATGGTACATACCAAGGTTTTTCCTTCTCCGGTTTTCATTTCTGTAATGGATCCCTTGTGCAATGCAGCTCCACCAATAATCTGCACATCGTACGGAACCATGTTCCATACAAATTCCTGCTTCCCTATGGAAACAGATTTTCCCTCCAGAAGCTCGGAAGCCCGAATAACGGTTGCAAAGGCCTCGGGCAGAAGGTCATCTACATGTGCACCATCTGCAATGCGTTTTTTAAACTCCTCTGTTTTTTTGGGAAGACCCTCAAGTGTCAGCTGTGCAATGCCCGCATCCTCTTTTGCAGTATGTACTTTCTGCAGCAGAGGACGAAGCTTCTTGAGCTCTTTTTCATTTGGATCGCCCAGTAATTTGTTGAGTGCGTCTATAAAACTCATCGCAGGCAGGATAGCAGAGCCTCCACCCGCCTAGTAGTAAGTAGTACGTATAAATAGAAGATGATTTTGTGCAAGTATGTGTGTAACAACAGAATGATTTTCTGCCTCCTGCGTACTACCACCCTCTTCCGTACCACGGCACTATGCTGGTCTGTGCGTACTCTAATTGATATAGGAATGTGGGAAGCGTATCTGTAAGCGGAGTCAAAACTGCTTTCTGCATTCCCTTGGCCTGTACGGCTTCCTCGTGCTCCGGAATAAGTTCCCCGCACCAGGAGGAAGACGTGATGCTCTTCAGTGCATCCTCCAGGGGCAGATGTACCGCATGAGGCCAGGACCAGTGATCTGCCTCCTGGGTCACCCCGCGCACAAATACCTCGCTCTTCTTGGTAGAGTGAATCCAGACGACATCTGTGTCTGTACACTCTGCACTGTAGAGATCTGCCAAATGGACTCCTGCCAGCGGCAGCTGGAGTTGGTCTGCGAGCACATTGGCAAATGTGACCGCAACACGAAGGCTTGTGAATCCACCGGGACCGGTAACACAGGCAATGTGATCAATATCGCTGTAGGAAGCTTTAGCTGAGTGCAGAAGACGTTCTACATAATCAGGTAATTCATCATCCCGCACCGTACCCAGATGCTCTTTCATTGCCAGCACCTTCTTTAAAGATGCAAGAGCAAAGGTGGCAGTGTGGCTGGCGATATCAAAATAAAGATACATAGGGCTTGGGCTAGGTTTCGCGCAAAAAGGACACTAGAATAGTGTAGCGCACAGATGTGTTAAACCGTCTTTGAAATGTACGAATTCCTAGCCCTAACCCGAGCCCTAGAATGCTTGAACTCTCCGTCATTATTCCCACTCATAAACGCGCAGACATCCTCAGACAATGCCTGGATCACCTGGAGCAACAGACGATTGCCCGGAAATTGGAAGTGATAGTGGTGAGCGATGGTCACGACGAGGAAGCCAGCCAACTGTGTGCACATTTCACAGGAAAGATACCTGTGGTATTTCTGGAAATAGAGAAGGCACAACAGGGGGTAGCACGCAATAGAGGAGTAGAAAAAGCGCAGGCCCCGTTATGCCTTTTGCTCGGGGATGACATTTTTCTGCAAAAGGATGCCTGCGAAGCGCATTTGGTTATTCATACTGTTGCGAGCAGTGATGAATTCGCACACCACGGCACAACGGCCGTATTGGGTCACACCACATGGGATCCGACCGTGCAGATTACACCGGTAATGCACTGGCTCGAGAAATCCGGTTGGCAATTTGGATACCGTTCTCTGCAACCGTATGCCATGAAGTTTGTTCCCAAAAAAATCCAGCATCGCTTCTCCTACACAAGCCATATCAGTTTGCCTACAGCCGTAGCACGAGATGTGCCCTTCCGGGAAGATGTTTCCCTCTATGGATGGGAAGATATGGAGTGGGGTATGCGCATACGTAAGGCAAATGTACGGCTCTTCTATAACGACACGGCAAAGGGGCTGCACCATCACACTATGATACTTGCACAGTCACTTGAGCGCATGAAGATTCTGGGTACATCCGCAGTGCACATGAAACAGAAGGTACCTTCCTTCGACCGGCTTCCTCCGCTGTGGAAGCAATGGGTCATGAGGCTGATGATTGCGCTCACACCGGGCTCGATGGCATCGCAACATAGAAGAGCCTTTCTAAAAGGAATACAGGATGCATAACTTTGGCGAAATCCATGGAGGAATGCGGCTTTGAAATGATGAAATATGTGAGCTGCACGCCTTCGTGGGTGCAGCTCATAAAATCTGCTATTCTCTGTGCCTACATACACGAGCGCACCGCATGTTCAAACGTATCGATCTCCTTCTCCTTGGCATTACTATAGTTCTCACGCTTTTTGGCCTGGCCATGATTGCGAGTGTCAGCGTGTTTGAAAGCTATCAGATCACTACACGACTGGTGAACCAGGGCCTGCGGACAGAGCCCAGTAACTCGTTTTATCTGCTCCGCAGCTTCGTACACGTAGTTATAGCTCTCGGCGCCATGATGTGCACCATGATTGTGCCCTATAGGGCATGGGAAAAACTGGCACTACCGTTATTTGGAGGCACACTCCTCCTCCTGGTCGCCGTGTTTTTGCCTGGCATTCGGGCCGAGTACGGTACAGCAAGCAGCTGGATTCGTATTGGCGCTATTTCCCTGCAACCTTCGGAATTTCTCAAGCTCACCCTTATTTTCTACCTTGCTGTTTGGCTGCAAAAGCGTGAACAGCTCATAGGCACCTGGAAAGAAGGATTCGTGCCCTTTGCCAGCCTCCTGCTGCTCAGCACCATTCTTGTGGCTATACAACCGGATCTCGGCTCTTTTTTAGTGCTTTCCTCTATTGCCGTTGTCATGTTCTTTGTTGCCGGAGGAAACATCGTGCACGTTTTTCTGGGAGGAATTATTGCCGGTATTGTGGGGCTCCCCATCATTCTTGAAAAAACGTACATCCGGAATCGATTTCGTGCGTTCTTCTCTCCGGGTGATCCGGCAATTTCCGAAACAATTGGTTTCCAGATTAAACAGGCACTCATTGCCATAGGAAGCGGTGGAGCTTTTGGCGTAGGGTACGGCAAATCTATTCAGAAATTCGGATATCTGCCGGAAGTGCAGAGCGACACTATTTTTTCTGCCATGGCGGAAGAACTGGGGTTTTTCCGCCTTCTCATTATTCTGGGCATGTTCGGCATTCTCATCTGGCGGGGCTTTGAAATAGGCAGAAAAGCTCCGGATCGGTTTGGGTTCCTGGTGGCTGTGGGTATAACCACGTGGATCGCCTTTCAAACGCTTTTAAATATTGCAGTGAATCTCTCGCTCTTTCCCCTTACCGGAATCACACTTCCACTTATTAGTTACGGTGGTTCTTCGCTTCTGGCAAACCTTGTGGGTATAGGAATATTACTCAATATCTCTGCACATTCTTCGCATGAGGGGAATCGCACAAGGCGTTCTGCAAAAACAAAGGCAGCGGAACGGAGACGCCCGCATTCTGCATACACATGAGAACCGGCATTCTGTTCGTTGGCGGCGGATCCATAGGGCACATCGCCCCTGCCATTGCAATTATGCAGGCAATAGAGATGATGAAACCCGGGGTACGGTGTCACTTCGTGTGTTTACCTTCGCAGATGGAAACGGAATATCTTCAGAAGTATCACTGTGCCTACTCCACTATAAATTCTCCCCGTCTCTCTTTCTCTTTTCCCTGGAAATTTCTGCAGGCTTATACGCAGGCCTCCAGGCTTCTTACGGAGGTAGAACCCGCTGTTGTTTTTAGTAAAGGAGGCCACCTGAGCGTACCGGTATGTCTGGCAGCCAGAAGGAAAGGAATACCTATTGTGTTGCATGAGTCCGATGCTATGAGTGGTTATGCAAATAGAATTGTGGGGAGATGGGCAAATGCCATTTGCACAGGCTTCCCTCTGCATAACCCATCACACAAGTACATGTACACAGGCAACCCCATTCGCAGAGAAGTAACAGAAGGGAGGAGAGAGGAAGCATTGCGCATCACAGGACTAAAGGGAAACCGACCGGTGCTGCTCGTTATGGGTGGCAGCCAGGGTGCGCAAGCTCTCAATGAAGCAGTGGCAGAACACTGCAAAGAGCTGCTTACGGTGTGTGATGTTATCCATATAACCGGCAGAGGGAAGCAGGGTGCGCTCTTACAGGACCCACGATATGTGCAGCGTGATTTTGTGTACGACACATTGCCGCATTTTTACGCCTTGGCAGATCTGGCTCTCAGCCGTGCAGGAGCCAATGCACTCAGTGAACTTGCTGCAAATGGCATTCATACCATCGTTGTACCGCTGCGGAGCGTAGGGCACGATCACCAGCAAAAGAATGCAGAAGCTGCTCTTAAAAGTGGCTGTGTTCTCCTCCAGCAAAATGATCTGAAAAAATCTCTCGTCCAGACTGTCAAGACGTGTCTTAAAAGCAGGAAATCCCCTCCAACTGCCTCTGAGGCACATACAGGAGCCCGTTCTGCGGAGGCCTCTGTACAGATAGCAAAAAAGCTGTGTGAATTCCTTGATTAGGGTTCCGGTTCTCACTACCCTTCGCAGGCTTATGCGAACTCCAAAGAAGACGAATTTGTATCTTTTACTCATCCCTCTGTTTGCACTTGTTATGCTAGCAGGTTGCTCGCAGAAACAAGTCACACCCACAGAGCAACAGGAGCAACCAGAGCCTCTGCAAGCAATGGGATACCAAGGTGACATTCTCAGCGGCAAACATACAGCAGTGCTCCGGACGTCACTCGGCGACATCACGTTGGAACTCGATGCCAATGCGGCACCCAAAACCGTTACCAACTTTATAGCGCTCGCAGAGGAGGGGTACTACGACAACCTCATCTTCCACCGTGTCATTCCTGATTTTATGATTCAGGGAGGAGACCCAAACGGAAATGGAACAGGGGGACGCAGTGTGTTTGGCGACACCTTTGAAGATGAAATAAACGCAGAGAGCTATGGTCTCCAGAAGCGCATGCTCAAAGACGAAGTGGATGACCAGGCACTCCCGGAACAGTTGGCCAGTGCTTCTCTTAAGGACTACTACGAAATGACCGGCTACCATTACAACGACTCTCTTAAATCACTGCCCATGAATTACGGATACATCGCCATGGCAAACCGAGGGCCAAATACCAATGCCAGCCAGTTCTTTATTATCCAACGCAAGGAAGGAACACCTTGGCTGGAAGGAAAACACACAGTGTTCGGAAAGGTTACGGATGGAATAGATGTGGTAGAGAAAATTGCCCGTGTGCAGCGGGGTGTAAACGATAAGCCGGTGGAGGATGTTACATTCAGCGTGGTTGTAGAAGAAGAATAATGAACTTCAAAAAAAAGCCACCCGGTAAAAACCGGATGGCTCGGTAATCTGTAGTCCATTTCTAAAAAACAATGGAGGCCTGGAGAATAATCCTAACAACTTCTTCGGAACCAATCCCAAAGATCTAAAACTAGAAACGCCAACACCATTCCTACTCCGATTGGTACACCAAAAAAAATACGCCAGAACTCATCTGGCTCTCCGCAACTGAAGTTATGTTTTTGCTCCCACCATAGCCAGAAGCAAAAACTGGTATAAACAATAGCCACAACAAGTGCGATTGCGCCGATCACCCAAAGCATACGCACCTCCTTTTGGAAACTTTCCGAAGCCACTGGCAGCATTTCTGCAACCAGACTTCGGGGTACACGCTTCCGAAGGCAAGAATGAGCAAAGGAGAAAAGATAATCCCCACTGCTACATCATGCGTGCTCTGACTGTGCAGAAATTCTTTTAAAATTACGCACAACACCCAAAATCCAACTCCGAAGACAACTATCATCTCCATCGCTTCCTCCTTCTTGTTGTTTGCATTGGATCACCGGATTGCCCAATGCTTTGGAATAAATCAACAATCCACAGCAGCAGTAACAGAGCTGCTGCCACTATAAACGTGGCCACAGGAACTACTTCCAGCTTCCACGTAAGGTAAGACATTACATCTGACCACACTAACGCAGTGTTAATCAGTAACAGAATAAAAACTGTTAAGGCATTTGGGGGATCTGGAATTTGCTCATCCATTCTCACCATTCCTCAGATGAGTTAATAAAAAATTATTTTTATCATTCCCAGGGTGACGCACCCAAAACCACAGACGGAAAATATACACACGACATACTCCTCTTGCCCAAAGACATCGCGTCCTATGAGCTTAGAAAAAAGTGCACCATAGGAAGGTGTCTCGGGTCCTGCCGTAATCACAAACATGAGAATGATTATGACACCGGCAATCACAAGAACAATGCCCTGTGGGAGTGCTATCAATACACTTTCAAACATTGAGTTTCTCCTTTTTATAAATGTGAACCATTGCCTATGCCCGCCCACCAGAATCTGATGGTTTCTTTCACTGTCATCTGCGGAGAGTTCATCTCCAGCCGAAAGAACAGAAAAAATGCAAAGCATCGACAGGCCAAACTGAGTAAGAAAACGTTATACACTCCATACTGATGGACAAACCACGCCTCCAGCAACGCCCCAAGGGCAGATGCAAAAGTGGTGGCTACCGTGAGTACGGCAATAAACATCGTGCGGTCTTCAGGGGTAAGTTCCCCTTTTACCTTCTCCCAGGCGTTTGCTGCACCTGCCGAAACAAATACTCCGCATAGCAGGAAACATGCTCCTATCATAAAAACTGCATTTTCCGGATTTGCGAAGTAGTACAGCAATGGCACAAGAGCCCAGAGGAAGTGCGAAATCAGTAATACAGGTTTCGCACCACACTTATCTATGAGTTGACCCATCTGCTTCCACCCCAGCATCACCCCCACAAACATGAGAACAGTGATGGTAAAGACCAGAGTAAGAAAATTCTTCCCCAATTGGAGATCATCCATAATGAAGGGAAGACAGGCCGGACCCATAGTGGCAGTTGCAAAACTCCAGCTTGCGAGAATAAGTGTCCACTTCCGGAACTTCCGGTTTCGGAGTGGAATAATCAACTCACCAATCGGATGATTGTGATTTGGCTGTTTAGGCGGCACAGGTATAAAGATGGCATGGAGAATGACATCCAGCACGCCCATGCTTACCCCTATTCCCATAATCCACTTGCACACAGTAAGCTTCCCGTCTTCCGGGCTGGCCCACATGGCAAATGCACCGAGCACCGTAGCAAGCAGAACTCCAACGCTGACGATCACCGTTCGCTTGCTCCAGAATCTCCCCCTCATTTCAGCCGGCATGTAATCGAAATACCATCCAAACCAGACAGGGTCTGCCAGGTTTGAGAGGATCATTCCAAAAACAAGAACAGCTATGATTCCATTGGGGGAAAGGTTGGTAACGACATACCAGAAGAATATCGCTCTCCCTGGGAGTACAAGGAACAACCAAAGCTTCTTCCTGTTTCCAAATGTGCGCTCCAGATGCGAAGAGCAAAGTTGAAAGAGAACAGTAAGATACATAAAGAAGCTCAAAAGACCGAAATGCTGGTGTTCGAATCCGCATGCTTTGGCGTAATACACAAAAAACGGACTAAAAAAGAAGACCGTTCTCATGAATATGTTACCCATAGCACCGGTAAGAACGTTCCAAAACTCGATCCTTGGTAGTTCCCCGGGCTCTACAGCTCGAGGACAAAACCTACGCATAACATCACTCCTATGT
>PFDR01000043.1 GCA_002772545.1 Candidatus Peregrinibacteria bacterium CG10_big_fil_rev_8_21_14_0_10_49_10
ACCCATTGATTACCACAAACGCATCGGAGGCAGCACGATGAGTAAAGGTCTCAACGGCTTTCGCCACTTTTTGCAGTTCCTCAATCTCATCATTCGCATCGTCACCTACTTCCGACCGTTGCGGTTTTTTGCATGGCCCAGTGCCATACTGATTTTCTTCGGATTCGGGCATATCATCTGGACCATGACGCAAGAAAATAATATTTCTGATGCGGGATTACTGCTGCTCATATCAGGAATCCAAATCGGTCTCTTCGGGCTGCTTGCTGATGTCGTTGTCCGGAACCGCAACGTTCAATAGTTACTGTTTTTTCAGCAAGGCAAGGACACTCACTCCTCTCCTATACGGACGTGACTTTTTGTGTAGAACACGCAGCAAGTGCTTCTTCTCTCCTGCAAAGACCCAGTGGAGTAACGCATTCACCGGCCTCCACGGTACTGATAAATCCGTATCAGACGGTCCCCATGCTCTGCCAGTGAAGCGGGAAAGTAGACGTAACATTTTCACAACCGGATAGAGCCGCGTGTTGCAGTAGGACACCAACACCTCCTCGACAGGAAGGTTTGTCCAGAGTGCACGAAAACCTTCGAGGTCATACCGGCGAAAGTGCTCAAATCCCTCGTCATGCGGACTCCAGAGCGACATGTCAGCGGGTGCCACAAAAAGCAGATACGCTCCGGGTTTCACGGCAGAGGTCAGCTCCGCAGCAAGTGTGCGGTCGTCCTCCACATGTTCCAGAACGTCAAGCAGGATAACAGTATCGGCTTTCTGCACTTTTTCTCGGACGTCGTCCGGAACCATACCACAGATAAACGCACAATCCGGAAAACGTTGCTTCGCAAACGTAACCGCTTCCGGAATCGGGTCGATGCCGATGCATCGGTAATCCTGTGCAAACGCCGCCGTATTTCCCCCCGTACCGCATCCGATGTCCAGAAGCAGTGTCTCTTTCGATGGAGGAAGAACTTCCTGAAGAAGCGCACGAAACACCTCCCGTCGTGCCGTAAACCACCAGTGTTTCTCCTCAATGGCAGCATGTATCTGAAATTGGGGTAGTTGCATGGCGCTATCATAGCTTTCTCTCTACAATAAACACACGTTCCCCATGACAAAACTCTCCATATTCTCCGAGCTCTGGGCATTCATGCGTGTGCGCAA
>PFDR01000011.1 GCA_002772545.1 Candidatus Peregrinibacteria bacterium CG10_big_fil_rev_8_21_14_0_10_49_10
TGCATGTACTTCGCAGTAATCCATTTCCAAATACGCCTCCGCGCTTCATTCGCGCACGGATGTACCACTACCAATTCACAACACCGGAGGAGCATAAGAAAACTGGTGCATGGTGGAAGCGGACGCTTCTAGGAGAGTACCTTCCTCCTGTGTCGTTCTAGTAAGGCTGTTAGGTTTCTTGCAGTTCTCTTTTCTTCTTTTCCAGTTTCAGCACCGTATCAATGAACGTTGCATGACTCCAGGTCAGGGGCGAGACGGACAGGGGTTCACCAGTGAAGGGATGCAACTGTTCGGGGAACAGTCCTGTTGATGATTTATGCACATTCACCCAGCGAATGGCTTCTTCAGCGGGTTTGAGATCTGCTTTAGTTTTTGCTTTCATGATGTGCCACTGGGCGATCCAAAGTGTAGTGATGATCCAGGGGTTACCCGGCACTTCAGGCGTTGGTTCGGTGACGCCGTGGTACCTGTCGTTCTGGTAACGGGCGATGCCGCCGACGGATGTGCGTACAGTGAGGGTGTTTTCAATGTGTTCCATTGTGGATATCACGCGGGGATCCTTTGGCGGGAGAACATCCAGAAGCGCAATGACGGCCATGCTGGCATCAATGGTGTCATCCTTTTCCCATGTGCCATCTTCGCGTTGCGTGACCTTTTTGAGGAAGCGTTTTTTCTCCTGATCGAACAGGTGGAAGAGGAATGCCTGACGCAGTTCATCTGCGCCGTTTTGGTAGTTTTCCGCGTGCTTGTGGTGTCCGAGAATGTTCGATATCTGTGCGGCAGCATGGAGCCCTGCGATGACGCATGCGGTGGTATAGGTAAAGACGCCGCGTTGCTCTTCCCAGAGATCGTAACTTGCGAGAGGAAGTCCCGTATTTTTGTCGCGAAACATCACAAGAAAGTCTGCTGCGCGGCGAATGAATTGTTCAAAGAGTTCCTGTAAATACTCAAAATCCTGCATGACTTTGAAGTGTTTCCAAATGGCATAGATCACGAGAGCTGTTTCGTCTTCCTGAATGGGGAGCTGCGGTTTGCCGTCGCGGAACCATGGATGCCATGAGGATCCCAGTGAGCCGTCGGGATTATACTTGTGGAGTAA
>PFDR01000005.1 GCA_002772545.1 Candidatus Peregrinibacteria bacterium CG10_big_fil_rev_8_21_14_0_10_49_10
GCTTGATATGACCGCTGTAACGACTTAAGCGCCGAACAGAATGCACAGCAGCCTGCCCGCCGTAGCCAATCAGAAGAAGCGAAACAGCCGTCCCCGCCCCGTACGCCAACAGATAGGCCATTGCCTGCAGTCCCGGCTGTTCACGCACGAGTGTAAATGCAAAACCTAATGCAGGCCCCGCACACGGCACCCACACAAGCCCCATTGTCAGACCGATGATGAACGCTGTCACAGGAGAGTCCTTCCCAAGCTCCTCACGCGCCGCACTCTGCACATCCGAACCAAACTGTTGCAGGCGAGCAGCGATCTTCCCGCCAAGATGCATGGCAACCACACCGAGAATCGCCGCAATAATGACAGACGGAATTCCCTTGCCGAGGAAAAAGAGTCCACCCAGTGCCGCACCCGGCATCTGCAACCACTTCTTCTGTGGAAGAAAACCAAGACCAAAAAGTAACAGAACATAGTACGTTCCGATACGCATGTAATCCGCCACTTCCACAAACTGCCTGAGCGTCACCAGAAGCAAGAATGTAAAACCGACAAAACTTACCAGCATTCCCAGAATCGTCAGCAGCGGACGCCATTTGCTGCGTCCGGCAATGCTCACACCCAGAACAATCGGAATGAGCGGAAGAATGCAGGGCAGAACAATCGTCAAAAGCCCGGCAATGAACATCGTAACGTAGAGAGTCATACGAATAGACAGTAGCATACACTGTCGTAAAAATGTACACTGATATCCATCTATTTCCTTTATCTTTCCCATGTCCAGTCTTCTCACCAAGCTCCTTGCCGTCATTTTCCTGGTCATCGGCGTACTCGGCTTTATTCTCCCAAGTCCGCTCCTTGGACTGTTTGAAGTAGATCCCGTTCACAACGTGATTCATATTCTGACCGGTGTGGTTGCAGCATTCGCAGCAATGAAAGGGCGCGCTGCATCACGCATCTTTCTTATTCTCTTCGGAATCATCTATGCTATTGTGGCACTTCTGGGGTTTGTGATGAATGGAAACATTCTCGGGATCATTCACGTCAACATGCCGGATAACTGGCTGCACTTCGGTATTGCTCTTGCT
>PFDR01000001.1 GCA_002772545.1 Candidatus Peregrinibacteria bacterium CG10_big_fil_rev_8_21_14_0_10_49_10
CTGCACCGATGCGTTCAAAAATACGGTTGAGATCGAATATGCCTTTGTATGCGTACACGCTCCAGGAAAAGAAAAGTCCTGCAACAAACCCGCTCCAATGCAGCATGGCTCCAACCAATACCGGGAGCAGTGCCAGAATAACCATGATGGTTGTCGCTTTCGTCGCAAACCCAAAACCTCCAAAGACACCCGCAAGGAAAAGCCACCTGAGCGCAGACGTCCGTTCACGTTCGTCATTCGCTGTTTGGAACAGCGCAACGAACCCACACAAAACACACAGTGCGCCAAAGGCAAACACCGCATTATCCGTCTTCATATCCGCAAAGGAGAAGTGTCCAACAAGCGGCAGAAGGTAGTAGAGCACTGCTGCCAACAGTCCTCCGGCACCCAAAAATGTCTGCACAAAGGTGACGATCGCAAGAACGGCCAGAACGCCCGCCGTCCAGTTGACCATCATCGACGTGATCGTTCCAAACGTGCTGTCATAACCAAAAAGAAGAAAACCAAGCGACGTTAAGTACTCCCACTGGAAAGGCGCCATGGAGAAAATGAAGTGCCCGTAGCTCACAAGCAGCCGCGGCCGGTTCAAGTAACTCCCCAGGTCATCCCATCCAATCGGAAACGGACGGATGACATTGAGGAAGTTAAACGCGAGGTAACTGAGGAGCAGCCAGCCGACAATAATGCCGCCGCTCCACAGAGGACCGCTCGTCGTCCACTGTGCAAAGAGAAACCGACGCACCCAGTAGAACGTGTGCCGAAAACAAAAAAGTGGAATAAGAAGAACAAGTCCCCACCCAAACGGGGCAGTAAGAAGAGAGAGAATACTCAATATCCAGAGCAGCACAATCAACCCGCACGCCCCGAGAGCTGCACTGAGTGTTGTTTCAAAAAGAAGGTGCTTTGGACGAATGCGAAGAAGAGAGAGAAGGGCACGTCCAAGAACGAGAAATTCAAAGAGTAGGAATACAACAAAAGCAACGTACGGCAGTCCTCGTGTGGTAAATGCCAACTGGATACACCGGTGTTTGATGAGATGCACATTCGAACCGTTCGATGCACGCCCGGCAAATGTCAAAC
>PFDR01000037.1 GCA_002772545.1 Candidatus Peregrinibacteria bacterium CG10_big_fil_rev_8_21_14_0_10_49_10
CGCGTACAGTGTGTGGAAAGGGCGGAATGTTCTGACAGCGCGGTCCGTGCAGCAGATGCGCCCTCTCGAGCAGCAGATGGAAAATGCGGTATACGGGGAACCGGAGACAGAAGAATGGCAAGAAGCATGGGAAATTACCGAAGATGTGTTGCGTTTGATTGCCAATGAAGCGCGTGTGCGCGATGCACAGTTTTTACTGATGACTCTCAGTAATCCTCTGCAGCTCTTTCCGAAGAAATCCGTGCGGGAGGAGGTGCTTCGAGAACGTGGAATTCCGGATTTCTTCTATCCTGAACGGCGTTTAGAGCGTTTGGCTAAAGATGCAGAGTTTCCCATTCTCATGCTCGCGCCACACTTACAGCATCTGGTGGATGAAGAAGGCCTTGTTCTCCATGGGTTTGACAATACGAACTTCGGCGAAGGGCACTGGAATGCAGAGGGGCACCGACGCGCCGCAGAGTTGATGGTGCCGTTTGTATGTGAGGCATTAGGAACAATTCAGTGAGTCGGCGAATATGTTTAAGTACGTTTCGACACACTTTTCCATGGAGAACTTTTTTTCTACTCGTTTCCGTCCCGCTTCGCCCATGTGTTTTGCCAATGTGTCATCCGCAAGAAGTGTCACAAGAGCCTCTGCATACTCCTCTGTCTTCAGGGGATTGCGAATGAATCCGGTGGCACTGTCTTTGACGACTTCCGGCGTTCCCCCGAAACAGGTGCCGACAACGGGAGTAGAGCAGGCCATGGCTTCGGCGTTCATGAGGTTGAAGGTATCGAGGCAGAGGGAGGGTGTAGTGACGACATTCGCAGCCGAGTACGCAGCACGAAGGTCTTCTCTCGAAAGCCAATCTATAGTGGTGATTTGCGCGGAGAGATTAGCCGGAACGTGGGCTTCCTGCAAAAGTCCTTTCCAGCGTTTTGGGTCTCCGAGGACGACGAGCATGACATTTGGAACGAGTGCTCGTACTCGATTGAGTGCGTGGAGGAGCGGCGTACTGCCTTTGTCACGACTGAGTCGTCCGCCGAAGAGGATGATCTTCCTGTCTTCGAATCGGTTCTTTTTCCGGAAGCGTTGGGCTCCTTTTCTATCTGCTTTCCAGAAGTTTGTATCAATGCCGTTATGGACAACCTGTGTTCGAGGAATGCCATGTACATCGAGAGCGCTTTTTAGGGCGTGGCTTACCGCACACACTTTTACTACATTTTTTCGGAGAATATGTCGAATGATGCAGTTGCGTAACGGATTGTATTGCAAGCCTGCCTGTCGGATGTGATCAAGTGGCGTTGTTCGTACATCTTTCCCTTCCGAGTCTAAGAAGCGTTTCGTATTCAGACGTCCGTAGTTGAAATTCATCGCATCATGCATGGTGATGAAGACGTTTTTTGTGTATTTCCGCGCAATGCGAAGTGCGTCGTACGTAAGATACATATGGATGTTATGGGCATGCACGATGTCCGGTCGTAGCTCTCTGAATACATCATCAAGCATTCTGGATACGTGTTTCTGTTTGAGGCATTTGTAGTGGCGAAGTTTCAGAGAATAGGAGATAGGGAGACTTATGACATAATCCTGATTACGTATGGTGCTCTCTTCTTCAGAGCGGTGAGAAGTGATCACCGAGACCCTATGTCCCTGTTGTGCATATCCTTCTGCAAGCATAGCAGTCACGCCGGCACTGGCTCCCGGTTGATGGTACTTGTCACTAAGGAGAACGATGTGCATAGCAGTATTAGGGTTCTTGCAGAAGAGAGGTGTACAGGTACCAACTAAGATAGACCCCTGTTCCAAGGATGAGGAGAATGCCCAATACAAAGGCATTCAGTGGGTCCATCCATGTTAGCAGCCATATGAAGACAACAAAGACAATCGGATAGGTGACGGCATTCCACAGTGCGGGAATATGCGCTTTGTGAGAGAGGCGGAAGAGTGGCGAGTTGATGACCGTGAGCGCGCTGATCATACGGATGAGAATGATCCACATGAGGGCAGGAATCATCGGACTGAACTCGATTCCGTAGAAAATGTATGCAAGAGGAGGGAGGACGAGGAGACTTCCCAGGCTGAGTAACCCGTGAAAGGCAAGCGCATGCTTGAGAATCTTGACACATGCTTGCCGAAGAGCAGTGACGCCTTTACTGCGTACATTTGGCAGTACTGTAGTGGACATGCGTCCGACTTGCGGGAGAAAGATGGTACTGGGGAATGATCCGATTTTGAAGGCGAGCTGTGCGAATCCCACGTAACGGGCCGGTACCATGATTCCCATGATAAAGAGCAGTCCTTGTGGAAAGAGGTTGCCGATGTTTTTATCAATCGCAATCCATCCGCCTTGTTTGATGAAGGGCACTATCGAAGACCTGTTCTGTAGTGCTCTTCTCAATGCCGGGAGAGGATACTTCCTTCGCAGGGAAAAGTACGTTGTGATGTAGACGATGAGCATGACTGTATTGCTTACAAATAGTGCAGTGAAAATACCCATGACGCCAAATCCCAATAGCATGAGTGCAATGGCACCGAGAAACTGGAAGAGGAGGTTTATGTTTTCCAGTATGGTCATTAGCCTCACTTCGCGTACGGTCTGGAGCATGGTAATAAAAATCGTGTGAGGGGTGCCGATGAGCAGCGCGAAGAATGCCATGCGAATGAGTGGCGCACGTTCTGATGACTCATAGAGCAGCTGGGCAAGGGGAGGAGTAAGAAGAATGAGTATGCTGTACACAATCCCTGCCAGAACTGTGAGAATGCAGAAGTACTTCACGATAGTTTCCATGTTTTTCATATTCTTTTCACCGTAACTCTCTGCAAAAAAGGTGAACACGGCCTGATTCTGTCCGAAGTTGGTGACGAGACCGACAGTACCCGTGAGGGAGATGACTACGGCGTACTCTCCGAAGTTATCCGCGCCGAGAATGTAGGCAAAGAGGATGGATTTGAGAAACCCAATTCCGCTTGCAAATATGCTGCCGATTTGCAGCGTCAGCACGTCACGGATGAATGCCGTGTTCCAGAAGGAATGAAGAATAGCACGCAGTTTTTTCATACGAGTGAGCTATGAGGGACGTATTGGACATTGTCGTGTGTGTGCACAAAACGGAGAAACTGCGTCAGAGGCTTCCAGAGACCATGTCTTGCGATTTCCCAACTGTGTCCCCAAAGATGGAACCAGGGCTGATGAGATTCGTATGCTTTTTTGAAGAGGGCTTTGGCCATAGGAAGCCAACTGCGCAGAGAAGTAAGAGGTATACCAATGGCGTGCAGTGGTGCAAAGAGTCTTTGAATGGGGCCAAGGCAGCGGCGGTTGAGTACCGGACGGAATGGGAAAGGGTAGAGGTGAAGCGAGGTGGGAAGTGCGAAGGGGTCGTTATGTGTGAACTGCATCACCTGTGTGGTCCGTGCACCATAAAACCCCGCTTGTTTGACAAAGGTTCTCACTTGTTCGTCGTACTCCCCATAGGGGTAACAGAACATGGTGCATGGTTTCCCACTCACATCTTCTACCCATTGTTTGCTCCGAGTAATTTCTTCCCGTGCATGTTCTTGTGAGATTTGTGTAAGGTGAACATGTTTCAGTGTGTGGGCTCCGACTTCATGGTGCTTCGCAATAGATCGAATATCCTCTTCCGTCAGCATACCCTTGCCATATTGTTGCTGTTGTGGTTTTGGACATACATAAAATGTTCCTGTGCAGTCGTGTTCTGTCAGCAGATTGGCCAGACGTATGTCTGTTTTGCAACCATCGTCCCAGGAAGTCGTGAACATCATGGCTTTCTCTGTGCAGTAACGGAAAAACCCATGGTGAAATTTCGATTTGCTTCTGATGTGTCTCGTATGTCTTTCCGCAATGCATGTATGCTGATGATTTTGGCAATCCATCCATAGAATACTCCCAGGTATTTTCTGGAGTACAGTTGACGCTTTTCGATCGCAAAGCGAATGCGGTCTTGCGCTTTCAGCGCGTGGTAACCGCCACGTTTTTCGATAGTGATGTTTTCAAAGTGGGGTTCGAGTAACTGTCTGATACCTGCTTCTCCCCATTGCTGGTAGTAGCCTGCTTCTTGCGTTGGTGTTGCCATGAAACTGGTGGAGAGAAGGAGTGTTCCTTTGGGTTTCAGAATACGTGCCATTTCCTCAATTGCCTTTTTAGGGTTGCGGATATACATAAGGACTTCCATGCAGAGGATGCTGTCTATGGATCTATCTTCCAGTGGAATTTTTTCCGCGGATGCAACGATGTCCGGATGTGTGCCCTCATCGGAATCCAGTGTGCGGTACTCTGAAATATGCGAGAAGTATCCGCGATAGCGTTTACCATCCTGCCCGCCGACATCGAGAATGCTGCCTTGCAGAAGATGGGCGTTCTTCTGTATGAACCGTGCGAGGAGGTGTCGATCTGGTTGGAATATGCGCATTTCTCGTATAGAGTACCTGTTTCGACTCTCCTCATGAAGGGGTCTATACTCGTTGCTCATGGGCGGCTTTGCGCAAAAACAACGGGGTTTTCTGAAAAAGTTGCGTCTATATCTCAAAACATCTGCACCGCCGGAGCAGGTGCTGGAGGCGTACCGGGAAATGCGTATTTCTGGTGAGAGTTTGCCCGTACAACAGTCTACGATACACATATCCCATAGTGTGGCAGATATAGCAATAAAGCATCCTGCACCGCAGTACGAACTGCTGGTGGCACTGAGAGCATTTATAGAGAAGTATTTGTCAGATGACATTACCACCTTTCTCGTCCATGGCAGTTTCGCGACGGCGGATTTTGTGGATGGGTGGAGTGACCTGGATACGCTTGTCATCGTTCGTGATGAGGTGTTCCAGTCTGTGGAGCGGTTGGAGCGTTTTAAGAAGTACTTTTCACGTGCGGCATTTGTCTGTTACCAGATCGACCCGCTTGCGCACCATGAACTTGTGGCAGTGAGTGTGTATGACATTGCGCATTATCCGCAGACGCTGTTTCCCATGCCGGTTTTTCAGAATGCGGCGGTGCTGACAGGTGCAGCAGATGTGCCGTTTGCCTTGCGTGATGATGCTGCAGAGCGAATGCTGGTGCTGCGGGAATTCCGGAGTCGGTTTATGGAGAAGGTGTCAAAGAATACGTATAGTACGACAGCGATTGATTGGAAGAATGATCTGGCCTGTGCGTTGCTTCTTCCTGCACTTGCCCTCCAGGCGAAGGGGGAGTTTGTGTATAAACGCGAATCGTTCACATTGGCAAAAGAGCGTTTTCCGGATCTGGATTGGTCCTGCATTGACGAAGCGTCGGCGATTCGTCGTGATTGGCGTGCGCATTCTCTTATGCAGAGAACTCCCGTATTGTGGGTATTGCAGGGGCTGATTCCTCGATCGCTTTTCAAAAAACTTCTCTTTCCCGTTTGTCATCGACAGCCACGGCAGTCACCCGAAGACATTGCGCGACTCACACGTGCGTTTCTGGAGTTGTCTGATGCTATTCTGGAGATGGCATGAGTACAATATATCGCAACCTTCCGCGGCCAATGCTCGTCGCCGATTACGAGGAAGCAGTGTCGCTTGCGGTGGAGACACTCTCTCGTATTCCAGGGATTTCTGCAGTCTATCGTTTTGGAACTCTGTGGCAGCCAGGAGTGTCAGACATTGATCTTCTTGTGGTGTGTGACGAGGGAGCTGAGCCAGCGATTCCCGGGCCGTGGAGACTTTCGCCCAAAGCGGCGTATCTTTTTACCCACCGCTACCTCACGATGGGTGTCGATTCTGCGCAGGAGCTTTTTGCACTCTTTCCCGAAGAGACTCTGAGGTGTCAGTTTCTGTGGGGAACGGAAGTGGATTTTCGAAAACCGAAAGACGAACTGTCACCAGCAGAGTACTCTTGGATGATTGCGGGTGTGTTTTTTGATATGCTCGTGACGAAGTTGTTGCCGCTTGCGGGTGTCATTCCTCTTATGAAGGATGTTGATGTGCGGCAGCGTATCGGACAACTTCACTCATTGAAATACAGTGAAATACTGCTGCATGTATTACAGGAAGATTTCACATGCGATACCGCATTCACGGAGCAGGTCGATCTTCTGTATGAACACTGGTTTGCTGCACCGAAGCAAGAGCAGTTGGATTTGTTAGAAGATGTATCCCTTCAGGCAGTATCGGTGATTATGGGTATGGTGGAGTGCTTTAAGCACTATACAGATACATACGTATCTGATTGCGTGCCTCTCTGCTTCCGTAGTGGACGGTATACGATCCGCTTCACGGACGTGTGGTCTCCCAAAGAATTTGCACACATATACCGTCGTGGCTTCGTGCGTTTGGGGAAGTTTCATCACGACACACTTCTCACTCCCCAGACCTTCGGTGTATTTTTGACATGGTATGCAGCGCACGGCGGTGCGTTTGGGATGCGTGTTCGTGAGAGCATACGCTCTGTCTCGTGTGTATCGCCGGCTCCTGCCGGATTCCTTCGACATGCTGATGCACTCAATGCGGCCTTTGCCGACTATGAATATTCCCATGGCACCCACAAAATTCCCTATACGTTTGGCTTCTCTCCAGGTGGAGGATGGCCTGAGCGGGTGAAGAAGTGGGTCACGTATCCCTTTATGGTTGTATAAAAATACTCTTTCGAAATGTCAAATATGCTATACTCTCCTTCCCATGACGAAAGGGTTGTTTGTCCAGAAAGGCTCGAAAGCAGGATTTTTTAGTGCTTCGGATACTCATAAGGAGCCCAAAGTTTGGGGTGAAGAACATTGGATCGTAAATAAGGAGTACTGTGGAAAGAAGCTTCTTGTAAAGAAGAATCGGAGGTGTAGCGTGCATTTGCATAAGGAAAAAGATGAAGTGTTCTACTTGCAGTCCGGCAAAGTGCTTCTCGAAATCGAACATGAGTCCTACACGATGATGCCCGGAGACTATGCGCACATTCCGCCTGGAACGAAGCATCGGTTCACGGGGCTCGAAGACAGTGAGATTATGGAGTTTTCAACGGAGCATCGTGAGGAGGATAGTTTCCGTCACGAACTTTCCGGCCATGCTGAGCCGGAGCGGTACGCAAGGCAGTCGGCGCTTCTGCAAAATTTTTCACAGCAGAATATTCTCGTTATCGGAGACATCATGCTTGATGCCTATACGGAAGGATCTGTGGAGCGTATATCTCCGGAGGCACCTGTACCTGTTCTTTCTTCCTGTACACGGCGCTTTGTTCCCGGAGGTGCGGGCAACGTGGCGGCGAATATCTGCGCCCTTGGGGGAAGTGTGCGTGTGCTTTCCGTTTGTGGTGGTGATAGTGCTGCGCAGCAGTTACGCGATCTATGTGCTGCGCATCACATTGCTGTTCATTTTGTTACAGATCAATCACGTCGTACTACCGTAAAAGAGCGTATTGTGGATACGCGTGCCCGACAGCAAATTGTCCGTATTGATACAGAAGATACGCAGCCGATTTGCGAAGAAATTGAACGACAGTTGCTTGCGTTGCTCTCTGCTCAGCAAACAGTATCTTCTTCTGGGGCAATTCTTCTGTCTGACTATGCGAAAGGTGTACTTACCCCTCGTCTTTTCGAGCATATTTATACATTGGCGGAGCGACATGAGATACCCGTACTTGTAGATCCAAAACCGCATGGTTCTGACTATCTTTCCCATTTGAAAAGAGCGGCGATTGTGACGCCTAACACTTCCGAAGCTCAGCAACTTGCTGGAGCAGGCGTGGATACGCCGTTCCTCGGTCAGGTAGTCAGCCAGCAGGTGTCTGGTTCGGTTTTGTGGACGCGTGGGGCGAAAGGTGTGGATGTGTGTAGGCAAGGGGAGACCCGTTTCCATGCTGACTCTGTTGCCTGCGATGTTGTCGATGTGTCTGGTGCCGGTGATACAGTGGTGTCTGTTTCGGCCCTGTGTCTTGCTGCAGGTGCGTCCATAGAAGATACAGCAGATATGGCGAACCGTGCGGCGGGTGTGGTTGTCGGGAAACATGGGACAGCGACACTCACACCGGAAGAGTTAGATGCTGTTTTATAGATACGTATGGAGTCCTCTCAGAAAATCTGTTCGCTAGAAGACGCTGCTGCTCATGCGGCACGGTTACGTGCTGAGGGCAAGAAAGTTGTGACGACGAACGGTGTGTTTGATCTTCTTTGTGTACCGCATCTGTTGCTGCTAGAAAAGGCCGCATCTTTGGGAGGTATCCTCTTTGTAGGGGTGAATAGTGACCAATCTGTACGCGCATTAAAGGGAGATAAGCGTCCTATTCTTCCATGTGTCGAAAGACAGATGTTAGTTGCCGGTATTGGATGTACAGGGTATGTGTTTTCCTTTGACGAAACAGACCCGCGTTCATGGTTACAGCAGATTCGCCCTCACGTACATGTGAATTCAAGTGAGTATACGGAGAACTGCATTGAGGCGAGTACGGTGTATGAGATTGGTGCAGAGCTCGTGTTATATCCGCGTGCTGAAGGTTTTCTCTCGACAAGTGATGTTGTGGAGCGGATTTGCGATCGGTACTGTTGATGTATGCAGATTGTGTTTTTGAGTGTGTTCACTGTACTCTGTAGCCCGTTTTTATGGTGTCTTGTATTGCTGCGTCGACAGTGTGCGTCGAAACATCTTCTCATTATTCAGAGAAGCAAAATTGGGGATCTCGTATGCACAACGCCACTCGTTCGTGCTTGTGCGCAGGCAGGGTATTACGTGACTGTTCTCACGCGATCAGGGTCGGCGGATGTTCTCAAACACAATCCGCATGTTTATGGCATTCTTCTTGATGATGATCCACAGTTTGTAGGTATGGTGGGGCGGCTACACCTGTTTTGGATATTGTTTCACTCCCGATATGCGATCAGTCTTTCTGTTGTACCGGGACTATTGAGTAGTCTGTGCAATGTATGGACGGCTGCTCCAGTGCGCATTCACACGATTGGACGATCGTCGGGGTGGTTGGAACGCGTCATTGAACGATTGCAGAAGTGCATGACATATGCACGAGGAACGCGCACGTATGATCACTATATGCAGCTTGCTCAATGTGTTGGTGTGTCACCTGTGTCCTACAAGCATGACATGTTTTTGTCCGAAGAAGAGAAGCGTCAAGCTGCAGCATGGTTGCGAGATCACGACTTAGAACAGCGGTCATATGTTGTACTGTCTGTGACAGCAGGAAATGTGTTGAAGATGTGGCCGCTGGAACGATTTTCCGAACTTGCAGAGCAGATTTTGCAGCAGTGGAATGTTGTCGTTGTCTTTTCCTCGGCGAATACGGAAGCGACTGCGTGCGCCGTATCACTGAGGCAATACAGTGGATCTATTGTGGATGGAGGAGGGGCAGACCTGCGTCTGTTAGCAGGCATCATTACTCGTGCTGCAGCGTTCGTGTCCGTCGATACGGGTCCTCTTTATATTGCGCATGCGTTCAATGTTCCTGTTGTGGATATCGTGGGTCCGGTGCATCCAGATGAGCAGCCGCCTCTGTCGAGTGAGCGTGTTGCACTTGTGCTTCCTCCTGCGACAATTGTACCGACGTCTTTTGTGGCAGAGACATTACGGACAGAACTTCCTGAGCAGAAACGTGCACTCGAGGAAACGACCGTAGAGATGGTCTACGGCGCGTTTGCGGTTATGATGCGACGGGTAGCTCCGGAGCTGGAAAAGACGAAGAGAAGATAGTCTGGCATACTGTGTGTATGGCTCTCTGGGACAGGCTAGGCCTCACGACAAAAATCACCCGCGGGCGGTTGGATGCGTTTTTGAAAAAATATGCGACGGGGAAGAAGACGCTGGATATTGGCTGTGGGAC
>PFDR01000003.1 GCA_002772545.1 Candidatus Peregrinibacteria bacterium CG10_big_fil_rev_8_21_14_0_10_49_10
CGCACAGCAAATTGCCACAGCAATTGCAAATGACCAAAGTTTGCAAACAAAACTGAAAAACCTCAACTCCAGAGAAATTGCTGATTCAGTGAATCTTGCTCTTAAAAGCAGAGGAGTTACTCTCTCTGATCAAACATTGGAGGCACTTCGGAAAGAAACATTTACTCCAAAGCCAACACCCTAAAAACACCCCTGCACATGATTCATGTCAACCGAACGCGCACCACAGGCCAGGCAGCAGAAGGAAACACTGAAAGCAGGAGAGTTGTACAAAAGCATCGCTGAGAGACTTTCCGGAGAGGAAACACCCGAGGCAGCCGTGGAACGCCAGATGCGAAGTGTGAAAAGCCGCTCCTACGCAGAGCGGTTCAACATGGCGGTACACGACAGGCAACTCAGCCTTAAGGAGATGAGAAAAGAAGTACAAACGATTGCAGTACAAATGGTGAAAAATCTTGGCGAACGGGACACAGAGGAAGCGTATGGCAGTACTGTACTGGACTCCCTGGAAAGTACCCTTGCTCCGCAACGCGTAGATACTCTGAAAAACCGCTTTCGTAGCGTGCAAGACCAAATCCCACCCTCCCAAAGCGAACGGAAAAGGGTCATGAACAAGGCCATAGGAAGTGGGTTCACTCTTCCCCGTACTCCACAGGAAATTAAAAAACATCCCTACTTTTACCTGGAGCTGGGTGCGCTTCGTGTGCGAACTGACATCGTAAAGCAGGATATAGCCACTCTTTCGGAAGACGACGGAAACCCGATGATGGCCATAGGTGAGCGGGACCCCCGTAACCCGGGCGCACCCACACCCCGGGACGTGATGCTGGAGTGTAAAGCGGTGCTGGAAGAGATGGTGCTGGCAGACCCCATAGACCATGTGCGGACGTCCCCGCTGAGTGAGTTTGAAGAGTCCCCGGGATCCAAGAATGCAAAGGCATCCCTACTCAAAATAATCGGTTTACTTGCCGCACTCATGGGAGGATTTTCTCTGCTGAAAAAGGCAAACGGCATGGCTGCATTTTACCTTGCCATAGCAGCTATGACGCTCAAGCCCGATCTTTTACAGGGCAGGCTGAAAGAGTTGGGAAGTGTAGAACTTGGCTTTACAAAAGACTCGCGCTTTGAGCCGCTTTCGGAAAAGTATGCAGGAGAACTCACCGGAGAAGCCGGTGCATCATTCTTCCGGGAAATGACACAGAGCAGCAAGGTTCGGATGCTCTACGCAAAAACTAAAGGGGGTGGCAAGAAGATGGATCTGAACGAATACTACGACCAACTGGAACAAGTCGGCATTTCGGGCGAACATATTGCACTGCTTAAAAAGATGTCTCCGGAGGACAGAGATTTTCTGCTCACGAGTCTGCAGAACGTGCGTTCCTCCGATGCGCAGAACCTGCTGGCCGATTATGCGCGGGAGGGTATGCGTCCAGACGCGCTGAGCAAACTCCCCTTCTTTATGGAAAAGAAGCCACAACCTACAAGGGTACCGAGCAGCTACGACGAACGTGATCGCCAGATAAAAGAGCAATTTGGTCCGCTGGGACCGGTGAATTCTTAGGAGGCTTTATCGCTTCTTCTTGAGTTCCTTAAGGAATACCTCCAGTGTGTCTCCTTCCTGTATGAGCAAAGAGGTTTCTACGCGCATGCCGCACTCGGTGCCCTCTTTTGCTTCTTTAATGTCCCTCTCTACGTGCTTCAGAGACGTAATGCGTCCGGTGCCTACTTCCTGCTCGTCACGGAAGAGACGGAAGGGCAAACGCTTGATAACACCGTCCGTGACTTTGCCTCCCACTATCTGCTCCGATTTTTTGGTCAAAAAGACTTGTTTCACTTCCAGGTGACCCAATATCTTCTCCTCTTCGTCCGGTTCTATAAGACCTTTGGTAAGACCTTCCAGTTCATCGAGCAGTGTGTAGACCACATCGTATTCGCGCACCTGCACTCCCTCACGGTCAGCTGTACGTACCACATCGGAATCCACCCCTGTCTGAAAGGCTACAACCATACCTTCGCTTGCAGCCGCCATCATCACATCCGACTCGGTCACGTCTCCCACCCCGGAGTGGATGACTTTGACCGCAACTTCCTCGGTGGCAAGTTTGGAGAGAGCGGATCGTATGGCTTCCAGTGATCCCTGTGTATCTGCCTTAAGAATCACCTTGAGTTGCGTGAGCTTTCCTTCCGAAAGACGCGACACAAGGTCCGCAAAACTGCGCTTCTGCCCGCGATGATGATGTTCTTTCATCTGATCCACCATATCGCGTGCCTGCTTTTCGGAAGACACAACCTGCAATATGTCTCCCACGTTCGGCACCACACCCGAAAAGCCGGAAATACGCACCGGCCCCGAGGGGGGCACGCTCTGCAAACGTTTGCCATGTGCATCCATCATGGCACGTATACGCCCTGTAGTCGTACCGCAGATAAAGATGTCTCCCATCACCAGTGTTCCGGTGTTTACAATCACAGTTGCGAGCGGACCATGCGAAGAATCCAGATGGCTCTCGATGACTGTCGCAATGGCACGACGGTTCGGATTCGCTTTGAGTTCTGCAAGTTCTGCGAGCAGCAGAACATGCTCCAGAAGTTCCGGAATGCCCTGTTTGGTTACCGCACTGCAGAGCACCACAGGTGTTTTCCCCCCCCACTCTTCGGGTTGCAGATCATTCGCCGCCAGTTCTCCCATCACCTTCTCCGGGTTGGCATTTTCTTTATCAATTTTATTGATAGCGACAAGAATAGGAACCTCCGCTTCTTTGGCGTGATGAATAGCCTCCACTGTAGTGGGTTTTACGCCTTCTTCCGCTGAAACAACGATAATAGCGATATCTGTCACATGGGCACCCCGTGCGCGCATAGCCGTAAATGCCTCGTGACCGGGCGTATCCAGGAAGGTAATGGATTGCTTTTCGCTGGAGCCCGAAGGCACAAAATCCACCTGATACGCGCCTATGTGCTGGGTAATGCCACCGGCTTCCCCGGACACAACATCCGTTTCACGAATCGCATCCAATATGGCTGTTTTTCCATGGTCCACATGGCCCATAACCACAACCACAGGCGGACGACTGAGCAGATGTTCCGGCTCATCGCGTATGAGGTCTTCTAAGTTACCGGCGAGCAGAGTTTCCACGTTGGCACTCACTTCCTGCTTTTGCACCTTCACTCCCAGCTCATCGGCTACCAATGCTGCGGTATCGAAATCGATGGTCTGGTTCACGGTGGCCATTACTCCATTCTTCATGAGGGTCTGAATCACAGCCGGTACCTGTACGCCTGTTTTCTCGGCAAACTCTTTCACGGTGACATCACCGGGCAGTAAAACTACACCATCCTTCTTCTTAATCTGTTCCTGCACCCCCTCCGAAGCACGTTTCTTGGTCTGCGCCATCAGTTTTTCCTCCCGTTCTATTTCTTCCCGCTCCTCTTTGGTTGGTTTTTTATCGTGCTGCAATTCCGCTGTCTGCTTGGCTATAGCTTCCTTGGAGACATCATCCAGTGAAAGTTTACGCAGTACATTCAGCGACTCCTGTTTCTTCGGCTCATTCTTGCGGGCCACACCTTCCACAGCGGGCTTTTCTTCTATGGAAGCATCTTCTGCATCTTCCGCTGCTGATTCTTCTTCCGCAGAATCCGATGCATCTTCCTTTTCCTCCTCTGCAGAAAACCCGAGTGCTTCCATATCCACCTCTATACCGTGCTTACGTGCTACAAAGCGTACTATGCCCTGTGCAAGGGAATCGGGCACTTCGCGATCTGTCGGCTTCATGCCGAAGTCGACCTCGGTCAGCTCTTTGCGGAGCTGCTGTCCGGTCATACCCAATGCTTTTGCCACCTGAACAAGGCGCATAGATTAAGAAGAAATGCGGAAATGAACATCCCAGTGTAGCCAGAAACAGGACTATACTTCAAGCAAAACAGGGAATTATATGCCCGCTACTTGCGCTGCATTCCCTGTTGAACGAGCAAAATGAACATCAGTCCGTGAGCTCCTTTACCACATCCGTAGCACCCAAAGACCCTGTGTCTTTTTTGGGTGTCTGTTTCTTCCCGTCTCCCTCTGCACCGGTACCGGATGCAACTGTGTTCTTGGAGGGGGAAGACGTACCGGCACTCGGCGGTACGGGAATCTGCTGCTGACTTCTGCTCTGCTCTGCAGCGGCGCGCTGTGTTTCCATACCCTGCTTCAGCTTCTGCACGCACTCTATGACCTGAAGATCAAAATTTTCAAACGCTGCAACGCGGAAACCCGCTGCCTGCGGGTGCCCGCCTCCCCCGTACGTTTGCCCCGCGAGTGCACTTACATCTATGGCACTGGAAGACCGCATACTCGCCTTGAGTCCTCCCTCCTCCAGCTCTGTAAAGAGCACATGCACATCGGCATTGGGAATGGTCGAAATAAGCTCATCTAAAATACCGTGTGTTTCCTTACTCGTGGCACCCATTTCCGCCAGATCATCACGGCTCACCAAAGACCACACAATTCCCGCTTTGGCATCCATCTGAATACGGTTCAGGGCACGGCCCCAGATTTTGAGCGTACTGAGCGGCTTGGTTTTATAAATGTTTTGAATAATTTCCTGCTGCCGTGCCCCAAAATCGAGCAGTTCTGCCGCAATTTCCAGAGATCGCGGAGTAGTATTGGGATTCTGGAAACTGCGGGTATCGGTAATGAGTCCTGTGAGCAGAAGCGTAGCTATGTCCTCTGTAAGGAGTTCCCGCCACCCGGGATTCTGTGTGAACCAGCTGTACAGCACTTCTGTGGCACTGGCGGCGGTGGGATCTATAAGCTGCAGCTGACCGTAACGTGTATTGCTAATGTGATGGTCTATGTTCAGCACAGGAACGCCTGTGAAGAGATCCACATGTTCTGCATACAGAGATCCAAAGAGCGGGAGATCGGCTGTGTCTACCGCCACGATGAGATCATACGGCTTCCCCCCGTCTCCCAACGAAATATCCTGCGGCTGCACCTTTCCCTTTTTGGGCACAACAATAATATTGACCTTGTGATCCTCCACGGCATAGCGCAGTTTATCTACCTCTACACCGTCTTTGAGATTAATGGTGATAACAAATTGCTGTGCTTCCTGCAGGTCCTCGGTCAGGTTCGAAAATCCCGGCAAAAAGCGGAGGGATTCCGGCAGGGTATCGGGGCAGACCACCGTGACATCCTTGCCCAGCGCCTGAAAGAGAAGATAGCACGCAAGTGCGCTCCCCAGACCATCGGGGTCCACATTGGCGTGGGGAATGATGAGCAGGCGCTGATTGTCTGCAATCGCCTTTGTGGCAGCCGAGAGATCACTTGTAGAAGGTGTCATGAATTATATTATTATAACATATTTTATAATATTTAGCAATATTCCACTGACATGTACAAAAAGAGAGATACGATCAAAGAAAGTTCCCAAGCGTACCGTTGTGGCCTGTTCTCTGCAAGCATTTGCATCCTCTCTTTGGCAGGCAGCACAAACTTCTCGTCGAGTCTACCATGGCCCCGTAGAATTCGCTTCGCTCGTCTACAGGACCAGGTATCTTCGGCTTCATTCGGCGCCCTTTGGTTTGAATTCAGCTCGAATTTAACTTGGTCGGGGCGACTGGACTCCCTTCGACTCTTCCTCGTTTCACTCGTCGTCGCTCAGGATAAACTTCTCGCCAGTCGCTATTTGAGTATGGAGGTATCATGGTGAGCCTAGTCAAACCATGGTCGGGGCGACTGGACTCGAACCAGCGACCGCACGACCCCCAGCCGTGCATTCTACCAACTGAACTACGCCCCGACGGAAAGCAGTATAACGTATCTTCATACAGAAACCGCAACTACAAGAAGAAAATTCCGCCAGCGCACGTTACGTTCGTGCGCGTT
>PFDR01000082.1 GCA_002772545.1 Candidatus Peregrinibacteria bacterium CG10_big_fil_rev_8_21_14_0_10_49_10
CATCACCCCTTCATACGCAGCGACACCGAACGCATGCAGCAACCTGTCGCTCGTCCAAGTCGACGCCAACTGTGGGAAAACACACTGGAACGACGCAAGCAGGAGCTCAAGGCACTGCAGGAGAATTTGTAGTTCTTCCATACAATGGCGTCCCATAAAAATAGCAAGGCAACAGCATGAGGGTGATGAGGTATGTGGAGGGGTTCCCCTCCCTTGAGGGAGGGGCCAGGGGAGGGGGATCAGGTATGTTCTAAGCCAAGAAACAGCCTGATTCTCTCTACAACTCCATCAATATTCTGCAACGTTTCTCTGTGGCCGACACGAAGAATGCGCAGCCCATGTTGCTGAAGAAATTGATCTCTCTTCTGGTCATACTCCTGCTTCCCGTCTTCATAATGAGAATCTCCGTCAATTTCTATGACGATCTTTCTCTGTACGCAGAGAAAATCGACAATATACGGACCGATGGGAACTTGTTTGCGAAACTTCAGACCGAAGAACTGTCTCCGCCGGAGTGTTGACCAGAGCAGTTTTTCTGCAGGATTTCCTGCCTGACGTAACTGTCGAGCAAAGGACGTTTGATCTGTTGTTTCTTTTGTGAGAATACGAGACATGAGACAGAGGGAATGTCTGAAGATACTCTACACCATTAGTGTAGCCCCCTCCCCTAACCCCTCCCTCAAGGGAGGGGAACTCCTCCGCTTGCCTCCACTCCTCCACATACCTCGGCATACGCACAATCCATTTCATTTCACTATGATGAAACAATATGAGAATTCAATACAGAAAAACCATCACATCCCTCCGCTTGAGCATCTTCTGTAATCACTTCATCCACCCGCGCCGCATCGGGCCCTTTCTGCAACCATTCGTAGAGTGCCTGCACTTGTTCTTCATCGCCTTCGACATGCACTTCGACAGAGCCATCGGAGCAGTTCCGTACCCATCCTGTAAGCCCTAAAGCCTCCGCCATCTCCTGCGTCGTCGCACGAAAGAAGACCCCCTGCACCTTGCCGCGGATAATGAAATGCTTTGCAGACACAGAGAAAATATACAGAAACACCGCAG
>PFDR01000046.1:0-690 GCA_002772545.1 Candidatus Peregrinibacteria bacterium CG10_big_fil_rev_8_21_14_0_10_49_10
GCAACTCTAAGATTCATCAACAGCAAAACGCACCAGTTCATCAACAGGTCATCGCACCAGTGTCGCACTTCTTGCACCATTCACCGTGAATGTCATTGCGTTCCATCTCTTCCTTGATACAACACCAATCAGTGCAGCGGCGATCCCCGCGTATATTCTCTTGCTTTTGAATGCGTACTTCCTTCGGATGAATTGGGGAAAGTACAAGTGTCTTTGGTCGTAGTTACTTTTCTGCTACTTCATCCCCCAGCTCATGGGGATAGATAATCAGTACATCATGTTCTTCTATGCATTCGAGATCAATATGTATTACATTTCCTTCTGGGTCGATAATGAGTAATACAGGATCTTTTTCGCTATCCATGAATTCAAGATACGCAAGTATGCTACTTACATCTTCGTAGGTAATAACAAGTGCTTGGTTACCTATGTTTTTTCTTTGAAAAGGTTTACCTGTCAGAATGTAATTTGCTATGTCATTTCTATCATAATCATAAGGACTGTTCTCCTTATCCTCCCGCCACTCTCCGAGTTGTTGTAACTTATCCTCCTTTGTAGGTCTGAAGTCTGGGGATTCTTTCATGGGGATAGTGTAGCACCCGGCGTATACTCTTTTCTATGGCTGATCAGCTCATATTTTCCCTTTTTGAAGAAAAGGACTTTCCGGAGTACCGGTCGTGGTATGAGGAT
>PFDR01000046.1:703-1695 GCA_002772545.1 Candidatus Peregrinibacteria bacterium CG10_big_fil_rev_8_21_14_0_10_49_10
AGGATGCGGAGCTGGATAAGAGACTTGGGCCGATGAATGAAGACTGGCTGAAACACATTCGACACGAAGCAGATGGTTGTCAGTACAGCGTCTTTCGAGATGATGAACTAGTGGCTGTCGTGGGGATCAAGTATCCCACAGAACAGTACACGTATTACTGCATTACAGATCTTGCAATTAAACCGTCACTACGTGGACAAGGTATTGGATCAGAAGTATTGAAGGGACTCATGAGTCATCCGGATCTGCAGGAACAAAAAATGTGGCGTTCGTATGTTGATGAAAGAAATCCAAAGGCGAAGGCATTCTTACAAAAAAATGGATGGATCTGCATCGGAGATTCGCCCGATGAACATGGCATGTGGATTTTCTCTATCGTCAGGGAAGAAGATCACACCGTCCGTTGACACACCGACACGGTGCGCTTGTAGAGGAGATGTAGCTTCCTGAGCAGACAAATTCCACAAGTCCATTCCCTTTTTCCTCGACACAGAAATCTGTGGACTCGGCTACAATCACCCCATTGGACGTATCCGTGACGGTGGCAGTTCCCTGCACATCCAGATCTGCACCGCCATCAGAATCGTTGCAGACGAGGGTTGTGCCGGAACTTGTCACGCATCGATTGTTTTTGCAGGTGCAACAAACGGTCGTCTCGACGATCTCTCCCCGACCGCAGGAGAATTCCGTCAGTTCCGTCGGACTTACGCAGAAATCTTTTCTGGCCGTCCGGTTGCCATCTGCATTCTCGAGTACAACCCCTCCTGCAATATCTGTGATGATTCCTCCATCTGAATCATTACAGAGGATGGCTCCCGTGTCAGTGCAGACACCATCTTGACAGAGATAACACCCGTGAATCACCTGTCGCACAGCGCCTCTGTCACACACGTACTCGTAGAGAATCGTGTCGTTGAAACAGAAATCCAGAGCGATTGAAATTTCATTGTTGGAGTCCCGATAGAGCCGCGTCCAGCCGCGCTCATCGAAAA
>PFDR01000008.1 GCA_002772545.1 Candidatus Peregrinibacteria bacterium CG10_big_fil_rev_8_21_14_0_10_49_10
CGTCGTCCCGATGCCGACGTTGCCTGAAGTGTCTACCGTCAACTTTGTGGCACTACCTGGAGTTGCTCCTGCGTCTAGTTTCCACTTATCAGAATCGCTGTTATCTATACCCGCAGTCCAGTTAGTTGCGGAAAGTACATTCCAGCGTGTATATGCATCTCCGGGAGTGGTTCCACCACCAACTGATATAAGCTGGTACGCATCCGACTGCTGACCCGCTGTGTTGTCTGTGTGTTTTATAGCTGATACAACTGCAGAACCTGCGGTAGTTTCTGCTAGATGGAACTTGGTTTCTGGCCCCGTCGTCCCGATACCAACATTTCCTCCAGATGTTGCGAGTGTGGTTGTGCCGACTACTTGTAGAAGTGCGGTTGGACTTGCGGTCCCGATACCTACATTACCATTAGATGTTATAAGGAGTCTTTCTGTACCGGAAGAAGAACCTATTGTTCCACCTGTTCTCAGCGACAAACCACCGTTTGCTGTTCCCATTATTACGCCAGAGCCAGAGGCCGTTTCAAAGAAAATCCTATTTGATTGATTGTTTGCACCATCCTGACCCATTAATAACCCATCAGCGCCATCAATATTTAGAGACAACCTGCCATCAATAAATGTGTTTCCTGTAATCCTACCAGTACCTACTACATCTAGTTTGTACCCTGGATTCGTCGTCCCGATGCCGACGTTGCCACCGCCTGTTATTCGCATACGTTCATCTAGAGTTCCAGAACCAATGGTTGAGAAGGCAAGATCTGTTACTTCAGCACCATTGCTTCCATTTTGCAAAAGAGTACCGATGCGTGCCATATCTTTGAAAATACTACTACCATTCTTTCCTGAGAACTCAATGGATGCTCCAGAGTTTGCTGCAGACCCTCCAGAATTTTGAATTGCAAAGATGCTGGTATTGGTTCCGCTCGTACCTCCGCTTACTACTAATTTACGGTCTGGTGTTGTAGTGCCGATGCCGATGTTGCCGCCTGCGGTAATCGCCATTGCCGTGACTGGAGTCCCAGCCGTTTTCATTCTAAAGAACATATCTGCGGCGCCGTTGTTC
>PFDR01000052.1 GCA_002772545.1 Candidatus Peregrinibacteria bacterium CG10_big_fil_rev_8_21_14_0_10_49_10
CATACGTACTCCGGATATGAAGATAGTGTTGCTCAGTCCATCAAGCAGCGCGCCGACGCATTTGGCATGCAGGAGTACATCTTTAATGCCGAGGTGCCAAAAGAAAAGCAGCTGGTCTTCAAGAAGGGTCAGCCAACCGAAGAGGAACGCAAGATTTTTCCCGGTTATGTTCTTGTCGATATGATCGTGACGGATGAGAGTTGGTATCTTGTGCGCAATACGCCGAATGTGACGGGGTTCGTGGGGTCCGCAAATATTCCGGTTGCCGTGACGCCTGAAGAGTACGGGGTGATTGAGCGTCGTGTCGGAGAGCAGGAAGCGAAGTACAAGAGCGATTTTCAGGTGGGTGACCTCGTGGTGATTGCCGACGGGCCGTTCAAGAACTACGAGGGAACGGTGGATAGCGTGGACGTCAATAAAGGAAAACTCACGGTACTCGTCGTCATCTTCGATCGTGAAACACCCGTCGAACTCGACTTCACGCAGGTGAAGAAAAAGTAGATAGTATTTACTCTTTTTTGCGTGTGATCACCGTTGGATTATTGTGACTGTTCGGATTATCCAGATTCTCCCAGTTAAAATCACTATCCTTCATTTCTTCTATGTGTTCTCCGGATGAAGGTTCAGGAGAGTGAGGGTCTGGTGACAGAGAAGACCATGAACCGGAGTCACTATCTGCAATGGGGTGCTGCTTTGGATCTGGATGTGTTGGTTTCTGAGTTTCGTCTTCAATCGGAGGTGCTACGACTCTGGATGCACGTACGGAAGGCTTTTCATCAATGGATATATCCGGCTCTTCAGGATAGAGCTCTGCATCTTTTGTGCGTTGCACGAGCGTACCGATGTTTTTCTGAATTTGTTGTTCTGAAGTATTCGTTCCTTGTTTCTGCAACAGCTCTTCGAGAACTTCTTTCAACTCGTGGATAATTTCCTGAGGGTTGGGGCGGGCATCTGGATCTGGTGATAGCATGTCTTCTAAGAGTGCTCCCAGCCGTATTCTTGCACGCAGT
>PFDR01000010.1 GCA_002772545.1 Candidatus Peregrinibacteria bacterium CG10_big_fil_rev_8_21_14_0_10_49_10
AGCTCAAGTACTGCAGCTCGCAGTTATCGCAAAAATTGCAGTCCGTACAGTCCTTACTATTCTCTCCAATGCGTGTGTATGCGCAATCGCGGGAGTTCTTGAGCGTGTAACAGTTTGCACAGTCTTTGCACTGCCAGAGCTGGTCACCTGTGACATTCTCGCACTGCACCTGCTGTGCGAACCGGTGGGGGACTGTGGCATGCAACTTCTCAATATCCGGTTTCACAAGTTTCAGGTTCTTCTTCAGTTCAGCGACCCTTGAGCGGTAGCTTTCCTCAGAGAACGGCTGGTTGTAGATGAAGAATTGCTTGTTGCGGAGATTCACACACCCGAAGCAGTTCTTGCAGCCAATGCAGTCTTTGCAGAGGACGAGATCGAAGGAAGTGAAGCAATTTGTACAGAAGGTGCAGTTGTAGAGGTTCCCGGATTCCGAGCACTCATAGCACCGCTCGCATTTGTAGATATCGTAACAATCGCAGATGTCCTTGGAGTAGAAGACGCGGTAGCTGTAGTAACAATCTTCGGCTCCCAGCCCTCCAACCACCATGTACAAGTTCCGGTTTTCTGCAGAATAGTTCGTATATGTGCTGTTCTCGCTCTTTGCATTGATGAGAGCAAGTTTAGGAACAGCGAGCTCCAGTTCTTTAAACTGCTCGAAAAACAGCCGGCTGAAGTCGAACTCTCTCCCATAGGCAAGAGGATCATACTGATCGCCCCACCATGCTTCCTGCTCATAGACTGGAAACGGTTCCTCCGGGCTGTGCATGGAGATGATCTGTTTTCCTGTGAGGTCGCATTTCCGGTGGTAGAGATTCCGCTCGTTCCGGTGGCTCATACGGTACTGCAGCCGGCAGTCCGGGCAGTGGTTCGGAGCAGGAATGTGATATTTCTTTCCGCTGAACGTCGGAGAAATTTTCTCGATGAAGGCGAGATCCGCATCCGTAATCTCAAAGGAGGAGCCGCAATTGGTGCAAGATTTCTGCATCAGTGCGCGGTTTGTAGGTAACACTTC
>PFDR01000021.1 GCA_002772545.1 Candidatus Peregrinibacteria bacterium CG10_big_fil_rev_8_21_14_0_10_49_10
ACGAACCATGAACTCGTTGCGTAATTGAGAAGAGGAGCATCACACCGCCAGCAGTGAGGGTAACTGTGCTTGTGCTTTTCTGTACAAAAAATGTGATCAGACTTTTGCAGATGCTCTACTATTTTTTTGTCTGTTGCACTCGGATCTTTTTTTGGTTTTACCTCAAGTCCTGCGAAGTCTGTCACCTCGTCAGTGAATTTCCCTTCCATCGTGACGTGTTGGAGAAGGGGAATGGAAGCAGTGTCATCCTGAGTGTTTTTCTGAGAATTCTCGTGTCGCACTTCGATACGATTCTTATTAAAATCACTCAGTGTGACACGGGAATTCTCAGAAAAATGTATCGAAGGATCGACATTGCGCTCCCTTTCCCAAATCCCATAGTCGTCCGCTCCATAGCCCGGTGCAATATGCACGATGCCGGTTCCTTCTTCCGTCGTGACGAAGTCTCCCGCGACAATGCGAAAAGCCTTGTCTTTGTATTCATGAGCGAAGTAGGGGAAGAGTGGTTCGTAGGTGAGTCCGAGGAGTTCTTTCCCGGGAAACTCTTTGATAACTTCGTAGTCGGTATCGTTGAAGACTTTTTCGACGAGGTCTTTTGCGAGGATGAATTGAGTTGATGCCGCTTGCACTGTTGCGTAAGTGACATCCGGATGCACAGCGAGGAAAAGATTCCCGGGAAGTGTCCATGGTGTTGTAGTCCATGCTAAAAGAAATGTTTCCGCTTCTCCCCCCGCAGGGCACCCCTCCCTCTCAGGGAGGGGCAGGGGTGGGTTTGATGAATCTTCCTTTAATCGAAACTTCACCGTCGCTCCAATATCCGTCACATCTTTATATCCCAATGTCACTTCAAAATTAGAAAGTGGCGTGACGCATCGCGGGCAGATGTGCATGGGCTTATGTCCCTCTTCCACATACTTCTTCTTCCAGAGCTCTGAGAATGCCCACCATGTGCTCTCCATGTATTCCGGATCCATCGTGCGGTAGTCCCAGTCCATGTCCACCCACCGTCCCGTACGTTCGAC
>PFDR01000066.1 GCA_002772545.1 Candidatus Peregrinibacteria bacterium CG10_big_fil_rev_8_21_14_0_10_49_10
ACTCCTCTCTACGTCGATGATGCTGTGGATAACTGGAACCTGCGAGGCAAAGTGTTCTTCGTTGATCGGACACTCACTCTCATCCTACCGGGACAAGAAGTGGAAACTTTGAGTAACAGTGTCAGCTCGTACCCCCCAACAGTTCCACTGGTTAAAGCCTACCTTGCACAAATCCTCGGGTCTTGGGATGAGAATCTCGTCAACAGCATTCATGCTGTGTGGTTCCTGAGCGTGACTGTGCTACTCTACCTCTTTCTGCGCAGACACATGAACTGGCTCTGGTCCTGCGTAGGAATCTACATCCTCACAAGCCTCCCGCTCTTTCTGATGCACGGCACGAACCCGTATGCAGACGTGTTTCTCTCAACGCATATCTTTGCGGCTGTCACATTACTCTATCTGAGTACTGTGCAGAAAGAACGAATGGAGCAACTCTCTTTCCTTCGCCTCGCCATCCTTCCCATCGCCTTGTTGCCGCTTATGAAGAATGAAGGTTTGCTTATCTATTTTCCGCCGCTATTTCTCATGACAGGCATCCTCCTCTGGAAACAGCGTCACTCCCTCAAGAACCTGTTCTTTTTTTGCGTCCTTAGCTTCCTCTGCATCTTTTCAGTCCTCCTGCCCTGGCTCTCCTATAAATACACCAATGGTCTCAGCTTCGGCAACGCAAAAACTCTGCCGACACTCACAGATCTCCAGTGGCAACCACAGGCGCTTCTTGCCATCTTCCTCAATTCGTTTTTTCTCGGCAACTGGCTGCTCCTCTTCTTCATCTTCTTTGCCCTTCTTATCTGGCAATGGCGCACTGCGCTACGCACATCTCTGCTCGTTCTGACAGGATTCTTCCTTGTTGTGTACTTCGGTCAGATGAGTGTGTTCCTCTTCACAGGACTTTCTGCAGAAGCCATCAAGCAAACAGGATACGCGCGGGGCATTGTGCATCTGATTCCAATCATGGTTGCGATGACAACTATCTTGTTACGGAAAGCATTTCAGGATGTCGTCAAAAAAGA
>PFDR01000054.1 GCA_002772545.1 Candidatus Peregrinibacteria bacterium CG10_big_fil_rev_8_21_14_0_10_49_10
AAGTCTTCTACGATCTCTTTTTGGCCTGCGATCATTTGCACTTCGCAGTCCGGCATGTTTTCCTGTACAAACGCGTGGAGATCTTTGTCGGATAACCATTCTGTGTCACCAAGTTTGTCTGTATTACGATGTGTTAGTTGGTTGATGGCTTTTCGAATCTTCTGTGTATTCTTCGGTGGGTTGTCTGCGCCTATGAAGCGGAGTCCGTTCATGAGTACGCATGGTCCACAGTCATGTCTGTTTTTCTCTCTCTGCGGCACGAACCATTCGGATGCATTGTCTACAGTTCTGTGCTGTGTAGGTGGAGAATCAGCCGATCCTGATGGTGGCTGATCATCTGGTTGCACAGGAGGTGCGTCTGGAGGAGGATTGTCAGGCTGAGTTGGCTGCGGGGGTTCGGGAGGCGTGTCTACGGGTTTTCCCAGAATGAGGAGCTGGAATTCGGTTGGTTCTACTAACTGCCAATTATCCCCTTCTTTCTTCTGCTTGAGACACATGCGGATATCGTTTGGTGCAACGTAGAGAGATCTGTTTCCTTCTGTAAACTCATAGTATGGTCTGTCTGCTGAAGGTGCCGATGTCAGTTTCCATGTGCCGTGTTGATAGACGGTGATGTCCCCTGTCCATCCATCAAGTATTCCTTTGTTCCGCGTAGCATTTCTATCATCTGTACCGACAATTTTCTCCCACGTACGGATCTTGATCTGTTCGTAGGTCTTCGATGCGAGTTTTATGCCCTGTACTTCAGGGACATCTTCTAGTTTCTTCCATCCTTCTATGGAGTAGAGAGCATTGCGGGTGTGTGTGAGAAATTCTCCCCAGAATCGCTCAGTCTCATTGGCGATTTTTCCTTCTGCGACGAACGGCGTGAGGAGTCGAGTGAGTTCTGCGATGAATGCAGCCTTCTCTACATCTTGTACTTGAAGAGCATTGGCTGTGTCTTCACACACTTGTGTCACAGTGAGTCCTTCACTGGATTCGAGTGCCGTCTTCCACTGTCCTGTCAGGTTGCCGGTGATGTTTGAACGTCTGTCTGCCGCCCAGCGTTCTTTCCATGTTCTTCCTCCGACTTCGTCCATGCGGGCCCGGAGATCGAGTTGTTTATTGAGGAGATCTGTGAGTGGCTTACGATCTTCGAGAATATCGCGGCAGAGCTGGCGATCCTTTTCAGAGAGCTTAAGTTCAATGCGTTTGCCTCTGTGATCGATCCAGAGACGCTCGTTTCCGGTTGTTCCTGCGAGACGTTCGAGCATCTCCCGTCCTTCCGTGCTCGTCAAAATCTCCTTCAACTGACGTGCGAAATCATCTGCAGGAGGTTCTGTTTCCCGCGCTTCCGGTTCGCCACTACCACTGGGAGGCGGAGGAACAGTGGTATTGTCACTGGGGGCTACCGGAGGGCGAAGATTTGGAGCATGTCCGTTCACGGATACCGGCAGTGCGGGTGGCTGCCTTTCTTCAGGAGGCGGTGCAGGCGGATTTCTACGGTCTTTTACTTTCTGTGCTTCCTCCACGTTCAGGCCATGATTTTCAGGATTATTGATGATATTGTCCGGAAGTTTGTCCAGCTTGTCCTCTTTTAGTGCTTGCTTCTGATCAAGACTGAGGTCATCGAAGCGGTCACGTACATCACGTTCCGGATCGAGGGTGGCAGGATCTTTCTTTCTGAAC
>PFDR01000055.1 GCA_002772545.1 Candidatus Peregrinibacteria bacterium CG10_big_fil_rev_8_21_14_0_10_49_10
CCGAATTTCTGCAATAACGGTCGGATCCGGCACATCTGCGGGATTACTAATGAGCGCGGTATCGGGTTCATCCTTCTTTAAAAGACTGGAACGGACTATTTCACCGGGATTGCGTGACTGGAGCTTTACCTCGTAGAGCACACTCGGTGCGGTAATGATCAGATCGCAGTCATACTCCCGTTCGAGACGTTCCTGAATAATATCCATATGCAAAAGCCCCAGAAATCCGCAACGGAATCCATTGCCAAGCGCCGCATTGCGCTCATGTTCTACAACCAAAGCGGCATCATTGAGAGAGAGTTTTTCCAGCGCGTCGCGCAACTGCGGATAGCCATCCGCCTCGGAAGGATACAATCCGGCAAAGACCATCGGCTGAAGGTGCTTATACCCCGGTAAGGGTTTGAGATGCTGTGAACTCGCTATGGTATCTCCGGTACGCACCTGCAGCACATCTTTTGCACCTGAAACAATGTATCCAATTTCTCCGCACGCAAGAGAAGTATCTGCAACAAACTTTGGAGAAAAATGTCCTATTTCCAGCACCTCCGACTCGTAGCCTGTGCCAAGGAGATGAATGGGCTGCCCTTTCCGAAATTCTCCTTCTACCACCCGCACGTAGGCGACCGCACCTCTGTAAGGGTCCATGACGGCATCAAAGATCAGACCACGTGCATCTGTACCGGAAGAGCGTGAAGGCGGAGGAACACGCTCTATAACTGCAGAGAGCACTTCGCGTACTCCCCTGCCGTCTTTGGCGGATATGAGCAAAATATCTTCCTTCCTGCAACCCAGAAGATGAATAACTTCTTCACTTACACGCTCGGGGTCTGCGGCAGGAAGATCTATTTTATTGAGAACAGGCACAATGGTAAGACTATGTTCCAGAGCCATGTAGAGCACTGCCAATGTTTGCGCCTGAATACCCTGCGAAGCATCTACCAGAAGAATCGCTCCTTCACAGGCAGCAAGTGATCTGCTCACCTCGTAGCGAAAATCTGTGTGCCCGGGTGTATCGATCAAATTCAACTGCACCCCCTGCTCCACCATACGCACCGGCTGTAGCTTGATCGTGATGCCGCGCTCGCGCTCCAGATCCATGGAATCCAGTAATTGTGCCTTCATTTCACGCTTTTGCAGCGTTCCTGTCATTTCAATCATGCGATCCGCAAGTGTGGATTTTCCGTGGTCAATGTGCGCAATGATGCAAAAATTCCGTATATCCATAGTGATTGTGTGGGATGCTTCGTGCAGTGAGCAGGACTTCTATCATGCCTGCCCCAAGAGCCCGCAACAACAAGAAGAGGGATCAAACAGCAATTTGCTGTTTCGCTAAAGCGCAGCTCTGAGTGCGTCTTCCCCCTCCTGCACGAGCGCACGCAACCGTTCCTTCCTCCTCTGCACCGGCATACTGTGCAGAAGTGCAGCAAGTGCATCCAATTTGTCTCCCTCCTTCTGAGGCACGACTTCCAGTTCCTTCCCCAGTGCCAGTGCCACCACACCGCCATGAAAGCGCTCTGTAAGAACCAGCTCACCACCCGCAATACCGGAAATGAGATCCTGAAGTGTATGTACATGCTGCAGCGTACAGGGAAGGGAAACAGCAGACTGCAGTAAGGCACAGTACTCCTTTTCCTGAGGAGAATGAGGTTTGAGGGAAAGAATGCGTACGTGAGTAAATCGATCTCCCTGCAGCAGCGCACGCAGACGACCAAGAAATACTTCACCTGAATTCTCTCTCGGAACCGCAATCAGTACATGTCCTGAGGCAAGATCCGGTGTTGGATCCGGCACCAGTGCTAAAACAGGATCGAACGACTGCAAAAGTGTCCCCTGTCTCTTCCATGTCTGTATACGTTGGTACGATGCAGCATCCCGTACGGAAACTGCATATGCAACACGCACAGCGGAGCGTGCAAAACGTTCTCCCCACGTGGTCCGAAATGGGCCAATACCCTGGAACGCCAGAATCACGCGTTTACGAAGCAATCTGGCAGCACACACATGCACCCACCAGAGTACGCACGCCCATACGGACTCCACATCCGTAAACAGGGACCCTCCACCCAGCACCATGCCATTACTCCTGCGGAGCGCCCGAAAGGTCCGTATCCATCTACAGGAAAAGAATGAGCGCAGTCCGCACGGAAAGCGCGGAAGCTCCTCGCCCTGCGGATGCGCGGAAACCACACGCCACTGAACATCCGGAAAACGCTGCAGGAAGTATTCCCGCAGGGCTTCGTCCCCCAGGTTACCCACGCCGTAATTTCCCACAAGCAGGTAGGTCATAGCAGCACCACTCTACAGCAAATGGGATCGGGCACGTAGAGGACTCCGTTCGCTACTTCTTTTCCTCCTCGTTTTCGCTGGACTTCTCTTCCGCCGCAGCTGCCTCATCAGTCGGCTTCGTACTCTCTGCCTCCTGTACAGATTCTCCTGCGGCCTCATCCTTCTGTTCTGCAGGCTCTTCTTCTGCAGAAGGTGCATCCTCTTCTTCCGGCACCTCCGCTGACGGCTCTACAGCGGCTGCCACAGCGAACTCCTCTGCTGTGGTAAAGCGCTCGCTCAAACGGGCAGATTTCCCTCTACGACCCCTGAGGAAGAACAGCTTGGCTCTGCGTACCTTGGCCACCTTCTTCACCACAATCTTTTCGATGTTTGGAGAGTGCAGATGAAACAATTTTTCCACACCCACTCCGGAAACGATTCTGCGAACCGTAAACGTGCTGTCTGTGGGAGTGAGTCCTTTATGCACAGCTATAACCAGTCCTTCAAATATCTGAATGCGCTCTTTGTCTCCTTCCTGAATGCGCTCATGTACACGCACAGTATGGCCCGGACAAATGTCGGGTCTCTGCTGTAACTGCTCTGCCGAACGCTGGTGAAGGAGGCTTGGAATAGCCGAAAAAGACTACAGAGTGCAAAGGTCGGTGTAAAGGGAATACAGACGTAAATTTGCAACATCCCATTTCTGCTATTCCCTCAGCTGCATTGTGCTTTCATTGTTGTATGAACAATGAAAGCGCTTATTTCCTCGCCTCCTCTATCTGCTTCTGCATGACATTATGCACCGTAAGATGCCGGGGGTCGCTGATGATATCCGATATAAACTTGTCTTTGAGGCTGAGACGATACAGAAAGTCGGCATCTGAGAAAATGGAGTACTTCACGTTTTTAAGACCGGGATCCTGGAGCAGCAGCGCCTCCAGCATTTCTTTCTTTACGTCCCCTACCACAAGCAGATCCACCTTTGTTTCCGTTCCTACAAATGCACCTGCAAGGATAATGAGGCGCACGCCGGAGAGCTTCTTTAAACTCGCCACCACAGGACTATCGGTCTGAATCTCCTTTGCAAACATGCTGCGAAGTTCGTGGTAGAGAGGGAACTCCGTGTCGGTACGGTAGTACTTCTTGCGGTTCCGGTGCCGTGCCTTTACCAGCCCTATGCGGCGAAGGTTTTCGAGCTCACGACGAATAGAGTTAATCTGTTCATGCAGCAACCTCGTAAGCTCGCGGATGTAGTACTCTTCTTCCGGATGGAGCAGAAACGTAGAAAGGAGCTTGACTCGCGTCTGCGAACTAAACAATGCTTTGAGGACAGGTGACGCCATATCGTCAAAATGTGGGGATCAATGTGTACACAAACTGTACTCATGAACATATGTATAGTGCAAGAAAAGTGATCAATATACTGTATAAATAATGTATACAATATTTTGGCTAATGAAAGCTAAAAAATAGAAATATAGCCAAAAATTCGAATAAATATGAACAAAATTTATACTCATCTATGAATTCAATATGTGTTCTAAAAGTAATTTTTGAACGTACATAAATAGGAATGAAACCACTCAGCACAGACAGAGGAGCAAAATAGGAATTGTCCGGGAGCGGCAATTCTGCTATACTAATGGGAATGGTTTCACATAAAAAACAAATTGCCGGTGTGCTCAGTGCCGCCTTCCTTGTATGGCTAGGCCACTCCTCCGGAATAGCAGATGTGTCCTTTGGAGTACAGAAAGCTTTTGCAGCTGAGACGCCCAGTAATGCAATATTTACGGATATGACAGTGCTCATGAGTACGCTCATCTCCATGGTCAACTTTCTTTCTGTTGTCATCTACCCGCTTATAAACAGATTGCTCGACCCAAATTTCTTTTTAAAGATTAATGGTGCCAACGATGCAGTCATCAACAGAATATGGATGACATCCCGGGATATCATGAACGTGCTCTTTGCCTTCCTGCTTATAGGAGGCGCCTGTATGACGGTGGTTACTGCAAAGAAGGATATTATAGACAAGTACGCAGCCAAGTTTCTGCTGGGCATCGTACTCGTAAACTTCTCCTGGTTCTTCCCACGGGTCATTTTAGATGTAGGAAACGTATTTACCGCAACCGTCTACAAGTTACCTCAGATGACCGGTCAGGCCTGCAAAAATTCAGCAGGTGGGGACTGCAAGTTCCCCGTGGAGTGGCGGTACCTTTCGGAATCAGAGGAAGCTCCTCAGGGAGATGGCTGGAGATGCGATAAAGGGTCGTACTGTGTGCGGACCGTACCGCTGGAAAGCAACGCAAACAGTGCACAGGGCATACTGGCAGGTCTCATCTTCAACCACACAAGACTACCGGAACTGGCTGTGACCATCTCTTCTCAGAGGGGTGGCAACGGACCTAACCAGCTGGGTCAACTCAATGAATTTATCAGATTCATTCTGAGTACCGGACTTACCCTGGCACTGTCACTTACGCTCTTCCTGGCAATGCTTGCCCTTATGGTTGCCTTCATTATTCGCATACCCATCCTGTGGATCACCATGGCTTTCATGCCGTTCATGTTCGTAGGGTTTGTAGCAGGGCCCATAGCCGGCAAGTTTGATACCATGGAAATCTTTAAAAAGTTTGTGAAGGCGGCATTTCTGCCTGCAGTGACCGCTATTCCCATTACCGTGGGATTCATAGTAGTGAATGCCCTCGTGGGTACCCCGGATGCTGAAGTAAACGAGATTGCGAGTGAATTACTCAAAAACGTCGGCTTCCAAATACAGGGAGTACCCAACCTATGGCTCCTGCTCTGGCAGATTATGGCCATTCTTATCGTATGGAAGGGCGTGTTCATGGCCCTTTCCATAGACCAAATCTACGAAGATGCTACCAAGGGTATACGGGGTGCCGGCGGTGGCATAGGCAAACTTGTGGCAAGCCTGCCACTGAACATTCCGTTTATTCCTACGGGTAAGAAGGGCGCAGATAACAAACCTGTGTACGCAAGCGCCGGTGAAGCACGGGAACTGGCACGTGGGGCACTGAACCTTTCCCAGAGAGGTGGCCTGAATAAGAAGAACCTGGATAACCTGCTGGGTGAAGGGAATACGAATGTTGTACAAAATACGGCACAGAATATTAAGAATTCACCTGTAATCAACAGTATTCAATCCAATGCGAGCGCACAGCAAATTGCCACAGCAATTGCAAA
>PFDR01000093.1 GCA_002772545.1 Candidatus Peregrinibacteria bacterium CG10_big_fil_rev_8_21_14_0_10_49_10
CGATTGCGAGACCGGGTGAAGCACCGATGGCTAGAGGAGAAAGTGCTCCGATTGCGAGACCGGGTGAAGCACCGATGGCTAGAGGAGAAAGTGCTCCGATTGCGAGACCGGGTGAAGCACCGATGGCGAGTCCGGGTGAGGCACCTGTAGCAAGAGGAGAGAGTGCCCCCTTGTCAAAACCTGATGAAGCACCGATTGCCAGTCCGGGTGAAGCTCCTGTAGCAAGAGGAGAGAGTGCTCCGATTTTGGATACAAAACCCGTCTCAATTACTAAAGTCCGTTCGGCGTTTACCTTACTTAACCTCAAAGAGCAACAGACGCTCATTGAGGAACTAGAAGATCCCAAAAAAGCACAGAAAAACCCAGATGAAAAGTATACAACGGCACAGGACAGAATCTACAGATACCTCGAGGCAAGAAAGCCGGAAGAAAAGGAAAAACTCATAGCAACACTCAAAAAAATTCAGGAGATAAAGAGAAAAATGGAAGAGAACGAATAACAAAAAAAACGACCTGCAATCTTTGCAGGCCGTTTCGGGTGGCAGACCCCATGTAAACCTAGCCTCCCTCCTCCAATGGAGCACCGTGGAGAATGAGAGGCTTTTCTTCCTGCGACCCCTCTTCCTTCGGCGTCCATTTTTGTTTGCGCTGCTCGAGAGGTGAGAGCGAAGAAGCAGCCTGCATGTGTACATACCGCGGGTGCGATACATACCACTTGCCAGTCACCTCGCTCTTGGCGCCAACTTGAACCTGAATTGGAGACCTGATGCCCTCAGGGAGGGTAAAGGTCTCGGTGTAGACAGGCTCCGTCCCCAAACGCTTTCGTCCTGTCTCAGGATCCGTTTTGGGGACAATGACGTACCAAAGGTATGTCAGCTGCACCTCCGCTTCGCCCTCCATCACCTTCCTTGGTGAGAGAGACGGGAAAGAAGGATCCTCTCCACTGAGCCACCTAACGCCACCGATTCGCTCAGAAATGAGCTTTTCGGCGTCAACGCTTGCCAAAGGGCGCTCCGGCTCAACGGGTTTGAGCTCCTTGATCTTCACAAACTCTAACTCTCCTTGCGAAGTCTGCGGAGATTGCCAGTCTTTAACAACCGTCATGGTTGCGGGCCCGGGAGACACGGTGGTGATATGGGGATATTCAACCCCCAGGGCATTTGCCTTCTCCACCGACTTGGGGTGGAGACCATTGGCCAGCCCCAGCAGAAAAACCAGGACAGGGACAATGAAAGCGGTCAAACCCCTCAGAACCACTGGGATGTTCGTCCAGAACAACTTCTTTCCGGTGCTGGTGTCAGACAGCAGAACACTTTTCGTTTTGGCGACGTATCGCCTGGCGAAAGGGTAGCCGCATCCGCAAGCCACCAGAAGGGTTACTATGCCAAACCAGTGGTCGAGTCCTGCCTGAAAAAAAGAGTACACGTAGTCCATAGCGAACTTCCTCTCAAAAAAGGAGAAAACACTGCCACACGCTGTGACAGAAACAAAAAATCCGACGATGATGCCAAGGATCTGCCAAATGTTATTGTACAATAATAAGTGGACAGGTAAAGCGCTTCGTTAAGAAATTTAGCCACAGATGGAGCAGATGACGCAGATTTCGCTGATTCACGAATACACCTGCGGCAATCTGCGTCATCTGTGGTCAAATCTGCGGTCTAAAAAAGAGGCCGTACAACTTACGTCATACGACCTCTCGGGTTGGCAGACCCTTGGTGTTTACTGAGTTGTAACTGGATCCGACCTTTCGATCGGGAACCAATGGGAAGCCATGCCTCCCGAATCTACAATGTATAAGCGAAATGGGTTTTCACCCGATTTCACTTTATACACCCAGTTATCGATCCTGAGCTTCATTGCTCCAGAATCGTAACCATACCAATTTAAGCCGGGCGGAAGTGGCACCAATGTAAGGATATCGCCAACGTAGGTAATGCTACCCTCCCGCTCACGGACGATGTCATCCAGCTTGTCAACTGGGTCGACCTCCTTCCGCTGGGGAGGAACGGTGGTGGCCTTCTGCTGCTTGGAGGCAGCGGAGTCGTTGCCACCACCCGACATCTGTTCCTCAGCCTCATCCACAGCCTGCTGAGCCGTAGAGTAGGCCGTTGCGACAATACTGAACAGTTTCTGTCCCATGCGCTGGGACAGCCTGTTCAACACGGGGAGTGTCGAGATAGACATCCCCAGCAGCAAGGTCGCGACCAACAGTACCCACCCCTTCCACGTGACGTGGTGGGCATCGGGTCCGTCGCCGCCAACCTCCAGGCTGACCCAGTTAAAGAAAACAATAACCAAAAAAAATCCGAACAGTGATGCAAGAATAAGCGTGGCCATGATGGCCTCCTTTCAAATAAAGTCCTTGAACTGCCACCGCACTACGCCGGCGATGACAAAAATGATTTGAAAGACCAAGAAATCTGCCAACTATAATTATACAATTATAATTCTGAATGTAAAGCATTTTGTGTAGAAATACTGCAGCTAAAGCGGCATTTGGAGCAATTTTAGGCATATTTCTGTACTCAGCCATTCTCCTATTGTCTGAACCGCAGATTACCTGCCTGCCGGCAGGTAGGCACTGATTTCACAGATGACGCAGATTTCGCTGATTCACGAACACATCTGTGGTAATCTGCGTCATCTGTGGTCAAATCTGCGGTCAAAAAAGAGGCCGTACAACTTGCGTTGCACGACCTCTCGGGTTGGCAGACCCTTGGTGAGCTTAGTTTGAATTTTCTGGTTCCCGCTCGATGGGGAACCAATCGGAAGCCAGAGCGGCTTCCTGGTCAACTACGTACAGCCGAAACGGGTTTTCACCCGCTTTGACGGTGTACGTCTGGTCTGGTTTTACGCCTCGGAGCTTCTGTGCTCCGGGGTCAAACCCACCCCAGGCAAGACCCGGGGGAAGCGGTACCAACGTCAGCATCTTGCCGACGTAGCGTACCTGCTCAACCTGCGGGCGAACCCGCTCGGTGAGTTTGTCGATAGCGAGCTCCCTCTCGCTTTTCTGGGGGGCAGTGGTCGTAGGCGACTTCTGCTGCTGCACCTTAGTATAAGCATCTGTAACAACACCGACCAATCCCGTCTCGGTCCTTTCGGACAAGCGGATCAGGTCGGAGAGAGACGTAAGACTCATGCCGAAGAGCACACAACATGCGAGTGCGACCCACGCGAAAACTGTCTTCTGGTGCATGCCGGAACCGTCACCCCCTTTCTCAAAGGGGATCTTGTTGATGATGACGAACACCAAGAGAGCAGACAACAGTGCAAAAACGAGTAAAACCATGTTTCACCTCCTTGCCTAAAAAAGGCGTAAAATCCGACAAAAGGACGATAGGTTCCCCTCTTCGGGTCCGAAGATGTGAAAGAACCAAAAAAAAGTCTGCCAAATTTTATTATACAACAATTGCTATATATGCAATACCAGAACCCGCTTTTTCTTCCCCAAATCACTTTTCCGGATATTGTCAATACTTCTAAAATATGGTAAAATAATTTATGTATATACAAATCATGTATGATGTTGCCCTTCTCCAATAGTGGGTACATAGGCGAGCATAGACTCCTCTTTGCAAAGGAAGACGATGCCGAACAAGAAGTGGAAGAATTGGCGACCATAGCCGCAAGTTTGGAGGCACCAAAAAAAGCCTCCTCTCCGGAAGTCACCAAACACATAGAAGGCATAACGGGCGAAACAGTCCGGGAGCTGCAAGGTGTACTGCAAAAGGAAAAGAAACGATGGATGTTTAAGCCGAAACCCGGCGAGCTGCCCAAAAAACTGGAAACCGCTATTTCGCGAGAAGTCAGTAAGCAGGTCCAACGGGTAAGAGACGAGGTGGCAGGCACAACGAACTTCTACCTCGATCAAATAGAAAAAAGCTCCCGCATTACAAAAGATCCCCTGTTTTCACTGGACCAGCGGGGCCGGGCATTGGATACGCTGGACACGGGAGGCAGGAGCAAACTGGAAACGGATACCAAAACGAATAAGCGGTTCCAGGCCGTGCGCGGCAAAGTGCAAAATCCGGTCACCGAGGCAGACCTCACGACCCTCACCGAACTCGCAACGCATCTCGAAGGCAAAAAAGAGGCGAGCGCAGCTGTGCGGGGTAAGTCGCCTGAACTGACGGAGGTGAATGCAGTTCTCTCGGCGGAAAAGGAGCTGCGCGCAGATCTCATGGCCCTGAACCTTCCTTACTTCAGTACGCAACCCATCACGCAACACATATTCAATGCCGCTCTTGGAAATCCATTGGCACTGAAGAATGCCATACAGAACGGCATTGCGGATGATAAGGAGCAGAAGAGATTGCTGATCCTGGCGGAGAAGTTGACGTTGCAATCCCGTTCCTGGCTCAAGCCCTGGACGTGGAAAAAGTGCAAGCAGCAGAACCGCGTACTCTCCTACGCCATGGCGACGGAGATTCTGGAGAATGAACGGAAGTTGCTTGCACCCAAAATCCAGGATCGTCTGAAGGGTTTACAGGAACTCCCCCTGGGAACCGAAGTGCGCATAGACATGGGGGGCGAAGAGGACATGCGGTTCATCAAGTTCAACCAAGATGAGAAAGGAGTGGTGTTCCTGCACTGCAGAGACGAAAACGGCTTGTACGTGCGGGTAAATTCCAAGAAGAAAACGGCGGACTTCATACGGGGGAACACGGTGACCGATACTGTTACACTCATTATCCCTGAGGGAAAACCGGAAGTGACAGACAGCATTCTGGACCTGAGTACCACAAGGGCAGTGAAAGTTGCGCGGGAAAGAGACGCGGAAGCGAAAAGGAGGAAAGACGAAGAGGAAGCCAAGGCACGTGAGAATGAGGAGGAGCAGGAGGAGAAAGAGAGCACAGAAACAAAAGAGAGAATCGCAGTATTTGCTGCATTCGATGCGGCCGAAGAGGAAGCAAGCGGAACAAAAGGAAAAGAAGCAACTTTGGAGGAAAATGGAGACTTGCCGGAAATGCCGGAAAAAAATCTCTATGAAATCACTCCGGTAGACGGAGTGAAAGCGATGGGTGAAGCCGGCGGAGTGAGTTTCCCCGATACGGGCGAAGTGAAACTGGAAAAAGAAAAGGTTATGGACATGGATTTGCTTGGTGTCTATTCAATTCCACTACAGAAAGATACGGCGGAAAAACCAAAAGAAGAATCAAAGAAAATTTACATGGATATGAGTAAACTCTCTCAACCAAAACAGTCAGTAGAGCCTAGCACGCAGACTCAGCAGCAGCCTGCAAAGCAACCTGCCGGCGGAAGGAAAAACAAACGTCGTGGGAATAGGAGGAGGGGTGGGAAAAGGAGATAGGCGTGTCACCCTTCGGCTACGCTCAGGGTGACACTGCGCCAAGGAGGTTTTTGATGTCATGGTGAGCGTAGCGGTGCGTGTTTTTGATGTCATGGTGAGCGTAGCGGTGCGTGTTTTTGATGTCATGGTGAGCGTAGCGGT
>PFDR01000039.1 GCA_002772545.1 Candidatus Peregrinibacteria bacterium CG10_big_fil_rev_8_21_14_0_10_49_10
CGAATTATGACAGTCTTTACGAGTATGTGGAAATATATAACAACTCTGGAGAATTACTCAATATCAGCAGTCTCCAACTCGTGGATGGAGGCGGAAATACCGTCATGATCTCTGACCAGCAGCTTGCCGCAGGGGCCACTTTTCTTATTGCCCGCCCCGGACTGCTATCCAGAGGAATCGTGCCCAATATAACCCATGACGGAGGTCTTTCGCTTAACAACAGAGGAGAAAGCGTCCGTCTCGTTTACAATGGCCAAACCATTGACGAGATTACCTACCACTCAGGTTGGCCCTACAGCGCAGGTCATGCACTCACTCTGGATCCATCCAAATACGATACAGAACTAAACGATGAGCCCTCCAACTGGTGCGCTTCTCCAACAGTGTACTCTGTTGGATCGGATGCCACAGAGAAATTTTCAAAAGTTGTGGATTGAAGGATGAAGCATAGCGACGTAACCTCTTGATGTTCGATCAAAAACATCAACTGCTAAAAGCAGAAAGGAAACGTCGCCATGCTCAATCTGATTACCAAGAATCCACAGTCCCATCAATCAATTCTCGATGAAATCGCCCGTCAGGGAGCGGTCCAGATGCTCGTCAACGCCCTCCAGAGGGAGGTATCGGAATATGTTGCAGACCATGCTTCTGAGGTAGACAGCAATGGCCACCGGCTGGTCACCCGAAACGGGAAGGGGCAGCCAAGAAAAATTACCTTTGGATCCGGACAGGTCGAGATCCAGGCTCCGAGGGTGAACGACCGCAGGGATGGCCAGAAATTCACCTCCATGATCCTGCCCCCTTACCTGCGTAAATCTCCAAACATCGAGAGCCTGCTTCCGGTTCTGTACCTGCGAGGACTCTCGACAGGTGACTTCAGGGAGGCTTTGAGTTCAATTCTCGGCGAGGGAGCCAGGGGATTGTCCCCCGGCTCGATCGTGTCGTTAAAACGCAGTTGGGAAAAGGAATTCGATGACTGGAGAAAACTCCCCGTTACTGAACGGTTTGTCTATGTCTGGGCAGACGGAGTGAATGTAAAAATCCGGATCGGAGAGGACAAGCGGCTATGTCTGCTGGTGATTGTCGGAGTCACTGAAACTGGCGAAAAACGCCTTCTGGCAGTCGAACCCGGATACCGTGAATCTGCAGACAGCTGGAAGTCCGTTCTGAAATCCCTGACAGACCGGGGCATGCAGGCGCCACTTCTGGCTGTAGCAGACGGAGCGCTCGGATTCTGGAGTGCGCTGGAGGATCTGAAGATTTTCCAGGACACGAAAAAAGGCCGATGCTGGGTGCACAAGATCGCTAATGTCCTCAACTGCTTTCCAAAACGTCTGCAGGGTCAGGTCAAATCACTCCTGCATGACATGATGTACTCCGAAACAAAATCGGACGCGAACATGAGCAGAAAGCGGTTTGCCCATCTCTATCACGAGAAATACCCCAAAGGAGTCGACAAGCTCGAGAAAGACTGGAGGGAACTGACTGCATTTTTTGATTTCCCTGCCAGCCACTGGCAGTCGATCAGGACGACCAACCCGATCGAATCCACCTTTGCCACAGTGAAACTCCGGACAAAAGTCACGAAAGGAGCAGGGAGTGAGAAGGCGGCCTCTGCCATGGCTTTCAAACTTCTTTTGGAGGCACAGAAGAAGTGGCGACGGATCCGTAAACCCGAAGCAGCTCAGGATCTTCTTCGAGGGGTTGTATTCCGTGATGGAGTCGTGCTACACAGCCTGCAGAATCAAGAAGGCGTCGCCTGATTTGATCCGGTACTCATCCACAACTTTCTGAAATAT
>PFDR01000006.1:0-16163 GCA_002772545.1 Candidatus Peregrinibacteria bacterium CG10_big_fil_rev_8_21_14_0_10_49_10
AGAACCAGCTATCTCCGGGTTCGATAGGCTTTTCACCCCTACCCACAGGTCATCCCTAAGTCTTGTGGCACTTAATGGTTCGGGCCTCCAGACGCCTTCCGGCGCCCTTCACCCTGCCCATGGGTAGCTCACCCGGTTTCGGGTCTAGTGCTAGCGACTATATTCGCCCTATTCGGACTCGCTTTCGCTCTGGCTCCGGCTAAATCTGCCTTAACCAGCCACTAACAACTAACTCGTTGGCTCATTATGCAAAAGGCACACAGTCACCCCGTAGATGGTACTGCCCAACTTGTAATAACCATGAGGCTATCGAAAGCAGCACTATCTACGGGGCTCCTATTCCTTGAACGCATTACATTTCAGGGTCTATTTCATCCCCCTTTCGGGGTACTTTTCACCGTTCCCTCGCGGTACTATTCGCTATAGATCTCTGTACCTGTTTAGGCTTGGATGGTGGTCCACCCAGATTCAGACCGGATTTCACGTGTCCGATCCTACTCAGGAACTTCCTACTGTGTTTCGCTATTTCGACTACGGGGCTCTCACCCACTTTGGCCGCCCGTTCCAGGGTCGTTCGCCTATAGAGAAACAATCAGATATCGGAGTCCTACAACCCCCCACCAAGTAAATAGTGGGGTTTAGCCTGTTCCCATTTCGCTCGCCACTACTTTGGGAATCTCATTTGATTTCTTTTCCTCTGCTACTGAGATGTTTCAGTTCGCAGAGTGACCTTCCCGCTTGCGCGGGATCATCTTCCATAACGAAGATGGAGTTTCCTCATTCGGAAATCCCCGGTTATAACGCCTGCCTAGCGGCTTACCGAGGCTTATCGCAGCTGGCCACGTCCTTCATAGGAGTACAGAGTCGAGGCATCCATGCAATGCGCATGAGTAACGTTTTTCTTGCCCTAAAGCCATGCAAAGCATGAACTTTGGGACTTTACACTGTTCACATGTCACCAAGCGAGCAAGATCTGCTCACAGGTGACGTTTAAAAAATTGCAAATGTTGATTATCTTCTTTTTCGTGCCGGTGATGCGAAGGAGCACGGGGCGGTAAGAGCACCCACTTACCCTTCGATGCGTCCCTCGACAAGCTCGGGACTTACTCAGGGTTATTTCCGGTTCGGCGCTCCTCGGCTCACTACGTTCGCCGTCGGATCGACTTCCCAGAAACAAAAAGCGGGTGGCTGACGCACACCCGCAGAATCCGTTCATCTCCTCGCATTTTACGAGGAGCTCGGTTCCCGCGGGTGGACGTGCAAATACATAGAGCTCATGAATTGTAATGAGCTTCTTCGCAGGGTCAAGAAAAAAGAGGATGTTCCTACACTACTCTTCGGCAGGAAGCAGAGCGTCTTCGGGGGTAAGTGCATGTTCCGCAAGTGGGGGTAGAAACGCCGGACCATCATCTTTGGAACCCAAAAGGATGATATTTTCCACCACAACTTCCGTTCTGTAGATCTTCTTACCCTCAATACCATCCCAGCTTCTTGTCTTTAAATAGCCTTCTATGTACAGCGGCTTCCCTTTGTGCACGTACTGTCCGGCAAACTCTGCAAGGCCACCCCACGCCACAAGATTGTGGTACTCAGGCAGGCTCTTCTTCTCACCTTCCGCATCCTTCCAGACGCGATTTGTTGCCAAGCCAAAGGTAGCCACCGTCTGGCCACTCGTTGTACTTTTTACTTCGGGATCCCGTGTAACGTTGCCCAGCAGTGTGACTCTGTTGAGAGATTTCATAGTGATTCGATAGTATATGAAACTTAACTTTAAAACTAGGTTAAGGCTAAGGCTAAGGTGAGATTCTTCACCTTATCCTTAGCCTTAGCCTTATCCATAGATTTATGCGGATTCCATAGCATCTTCACTCACGGCATCTGCCATTTCTGACTTTGCACTCTTACCGGAAGCGGTGACCTCTTTGCCTTCTTCTATACCGGATACCACCTCCTCGTCACTCTCTGCAGCCACATCATTAAGTTCGCTGATTTTATCTGCAAGTGGGAGTATTTCTTCTGCCTCCTCTTCGGCTTCCACACGCGAGGCGAGTTCCACTTCCTCCACTTCTTCTTCCTCCACGGTCACACGCTCTTCCGCCAGCACTTCATCGCGGAACTTCAGAAGATCCACCTTGAGACCCAGCGCCTGCAACTCCTTTACAAGCACGTTGAAGGACTCCGGAATAGAAGGGCGACGAATGGGTTCATTCTTCACAATAGATTCATACGCCTTGCTGCGGCCGATGACGTCATCGGACTTAATCGTAAGCATTTCCTGCAGCGTGTGCGCAGCGCCGTAGGCTTCCAGTGCCCACACTTCCATTTCTCCGAAACGCTGACCTCCATGCTGAGCTTTTCCACCAAGTGGCTGCTGTGTAACAAGAGAATATGGCCCGACACTTCGTGCATGAATCTTGTCTTCAATAAGGTGAAGAAGTTTGATCATGTACACCTGACCCACAGTTGTTCTGTGCGCAAATGGTTCGCCTGTATGACCGTCGAACAACTGTACTTTTCCATCTTTTGGAAGATGTACCGCCTCCAAAAAATCTGTAATCTGATCGGTTGAAATACCGTTGAGTGGTGGAGAAGCAATTTTGATACCAAGTGCTTCACAGGCCCAGCCAAGGTGCGTTTCGAGCACCTGCCCAATGTTCATACGGGAGGTCACACCAAGTGGATTGAGAATAATATCTACAGGGGTACCGTCTTCCAGAAAAGGCATGTCTTCCTGCGGAACAATCCGGGAAATAACACCCTTGTTTCCGTGTCGACCTGCCATTTTGTCACCTACCTGCACCTTGCGGGTCTGCGCAACGAAAACTTTTATTTGCTTGATAACTCCGGTAGGAAGTTCATCCCCTTCCGTGCGGTCAAAAATGTGAATGTCGACCACTTTTCCACCCGCACCTCCCGGCAGCCTGAGTGAACTGTCTTTCACATCCTTGGCTTTGTCTCCAAAGATTGCCTGCAGGAGACGCTCCTCGGGTGTGAGTTCCGTTTCACCTTTCGGTGTAATCTTTCCTACAAGGATATCCCCCTCGTGCACTGTAGCTCCTATACGCACTATACCGTCCACATCGAGATCTTTCAGTTTGCTCTCGCCTACATTCGGGATGTCGCGTGTCATGGTTTCGGGACCCAGTTTGGTATCGCGCACATCGGTGGTATAAGACTCAATGTGAATGGAATCGTATAAACCCTGCCGCGCAACACGATCCGAAATAATGATGGCATCTTCGAAGTTGTAGCCTTGCCAGGACATGTATGCAACAAGGAGATTTTGTCCGAGGGCCAACTCACCGTGTTCCACCGCCGCACCGTCTGCAAGGCTGTCTCCTCTGTGCACCTTATCTCCGCGTATCACACGAGGCCGCATGGTAAAACACGTACCCTGATTACTGCGTACAAAGGACTGGAGACCATAGACTGATTTTCTTCCGGATTTGTAGACCACGGAAATTTCATTACTGTCTGCATACGTTACCTCGCCATCTTCTTCAGCCAGAAGCGCATGACCCGATGCACGGGCAGCAAGACCTTCCACACCAGTACCTACAAGCGGTGCGTGGGGTGTGACAAGCGGAACAGCCTGGCGTTGCATGTTTGTTCCCATAGATGCACGGGTGTTGTCATCGTGCTCCAGGAACGGGATGAGCGCAGTAGAAACCGAAAGAATCTGTTTGGGGGAGACGTCCACATGCGTCACATCACGTACATGGGACGAAAGTGGCTCTCCTCCTTTGCGACTGGAAACACGTGACGTACGAATTTCATTGAACTCAGTGAGTATATTCTGTGCCTGTGCAATGGTGAGATGACGCTCACGCTCCGCATCCACATACTCTATTTTACCCGTGAGGTACGCACGAACAGGGATCTCCTTTGCACCTTCTTTCTTAAGAAGAGAAATAATCTGTTTTGCCTTTTCTTTTGTCGGCACAACTTCATGTGCCTTGGCAACAATACTACGACCATCCTTTATATCTTCTCCCAAAATACGCCCCACCAATTTATCGGGATCCAGCGGGATAGTTTGCTTCACTTCACGGTACGGTGTCTCGAGGAAGCCGTATTCATTCACACGGGCGTAGCCTGCCAGGTGCACAACCAGACCGATGTTTGGACCTTCCGGAGTAGCAATAGGACAAATACGACCGAAGTGGCTCTGGTGCACGTCGCGCACATCAAAGCTGGCACGTTCACGCGAAAGACCGCCCGGACCCATCGCAGAAAGACGCCTCTTGTGTGCAAGTTCTGCAAGAGGGTTTGTCTGGTCCATGAACTGTGAAAGCTGTGACGATGCAAAAAATTCCCGCATGGCAGCCGTAATGGGCCGGCAGTTAATGAGTTGCATAGGTGTGACTGTTTCCTGATCCATAACAGTCATACGGTCTTTTACAATACGCTCCGTACGTACAACACCCACACGATACTTATTCTGTACCAACTCTCCTACACTGCGCACACGACGATTGCTGAGGTGATCGATATCGTCTGCTACTCCTTCGCCATTGTTCAGGCGAATGAGCTCGCGAAGAATATTCACAAAGTCTTCCACCTGAAATACGCGATGCTCCTCTGCATTGGAAAGTTTCACGCCAAAACGACGGTTGAGTTTGTAGCGTGCTATGGCACCCATATCGTACTTCTTAAAGTCAAAGAAGAGGCTGTCTATGAGCTGCTTTGCGTTCTCAGGTGTGGCCAGGTCTCCCGGACGAATACGCCTGTAGACACTCTGGTACGACTCCTCCACAGTGCGTGCCGTATCCTTTTCCAGAGTCGTAAGTATGTAGTCTTTTTCTTTCGTCACATCCTCGAACAATTCAAAAATCTTCTTATCGGTATCGTACCCGAATACACGCAAAAGCTGTGTAACGGGAATTTTGCGCTTGCGGTCAATTTTGCAGGTTATAATCCCCTTTCGATCCGTTTCCACCTCCAACCATACACCACGTTTGGGGATGATTTTAGCGGTGTGGTACTTGGGCACATCCGGCATTTTGGAAAAGAACACACCCGGGCTGCGTACCAATTGATGGACTACCACCCGCTCTATACCTCCCACAATGAATGTACCATGTTCGGTCATAAGGGGAATGGAACCGAGAAACACATCCTGCTCTTTAATTTCTCCTGTTTCTTTATTAATAAGCTGCACATGCCCCTTCATGACTGCTTCGTAACTCAGGTTCCGGCGACGACAGGTATCGGGGTCGTACTTCGGCGCATCGAACGTGTGACCCAATATGCGCAACTCCATCTTCTTTCCGGAAAAATCATGAATAGGACTGATTTCCTGCAAAAGCTCCTTGAGGCCTTCCGTAAGGAACCACCTGTAACTCTGTAGCTGCATCTCAATGAGAGAAGGCAAATCGGTATGAGATTCATGCACCAGATACACACGATTATCTTCCACCCGCACAGGAGCCAACTGCTTTGGCAGGTTCTTACACGAAGCAGGAATACGTCCTGCAGCCGGCACGACATGCGGACGAACAATAGGAAGTACTTCCTCCGAGACCTGCATTTGATAGGACCGTTTTAAGACAGGCTTTTTTGCTTTGCCTGCGGGAGAAGCGACGGATTTCTTCTTTACAACCGTGCGCTTGGGAGCAGGCTTTTTTGCCGCGGGCTTCTTTTTTACTGCAGAGCGTTTGGAAACGGATGGCTTGGATGCAGACTTTTTTGTTTTACCTGTAGATTTTGCAGCCTTGCCGTGAACCGAACGTACGTTCTGGTTTCGCGGAGCTTTCTTCTTAGTCGCCATAAAACAAGAGGGAGAAGGAGAGGCACCAGAGAACAGTTCTCCGGGGCCGGAAACAGGCGCAGCACTCAAAACACAAGGGGAACCGCTGCAAATCTTAAGCAGTGTAAGGATTCTTGCCTCCGGGTCAACTTGTTTGCACAAATTCTTCTACTAGCGTTATTAGCGTGGCTAGCATTCTTAGCGTCTTTAGGGGTTTTTCTTTTGATTTGAACTTGTTTTCTTGCTGGGAAGTAAAATACATCAAGGAGTAATACAAAGCGCGTAAGCTAAAACGCTAGTAACGCTAGTCCAGCTAGTAACGCTAGTAAACTCCACATAATGTACATCAAAATTAACGCACCGCTTCCGAGTAACGCCTGGCAACTTCTTCCCAATGTACAATCTCCCAGAAGGCGGCAATGTAGTCCGGCCGCCTGTTTTGATAGTTGAGGTAATAGGCATGCTCCCAGACATCCAGACCCAAAATAGGTGTTTTCCCACTGGAAATAGGGCTGTCTTGATTTGCCGTACTTTCTACTTTGAGTAATCCATTCTCTACACTCAGCCATGCCCACCCTGAACCAAAACGGCCTGCGGCTGCAGCGGCAAACGCCTCCTGAAAGTCTGCAAAACTCCCAAAGGCTTCGGTGATGGCAGTACCAAGATTACCGGAGGGTTCTCCTCCGCCATTGGGAGAAAGGATGGTCCAGAAGAGAGTATGGTTCGCGTGCCCTCCACCGTTGTTCTGTACAGCAATACGTTTGTCTTCCGGGATCTGATTCAGATTGGCCAGAACTTCTTCTATAGGTTTCTCTGCAAACTCCGTTCCCTCGAGTGCCGCATTCACTTTTGTAACGTAACCGGCATGATGTTTACCGTGATGGATCTCCATGGTGCGCGCATCAATATGGGGTTCCAGGGCGCTGAAACTGTAGGGAAGTTCGGGGAGAGTGTGGGCCATAGGTAAAAAAGGTAAGGGAGGATTGGAAAGTATGGCAGGATGCAAGAGAGGAATCAATTATTCAAGCTTGCATCGCGCAGATGAGATGAGATTGGTACAGTATCGATATGTCGGTTTCTATACGAACTTCAGAGGATGATGCACAATACGCTGCATGGATACGTTCACATCCCGCAGGAAACTTGTGGCAGTCTCTGGAGTATAAGAAATTCCAGGAAGCACTCGGACGCACAGTGCGCATTTATGTTGCGGAAGAGGAGGGGATGATCGTCGGCTCTGCACTCGTGGTAATAGACACAACAACCTTCGGTCTCTCCACCTGGGAAGTCCCAAGAGGACCGGTGGGGGAACGAAAGGCAGAGATCCTGGAGATCATCATAAACGATGCCGAAGGGGATCGCTGCCTTGCGCTCTACTACTCTCCGGCACATGCAGTGGATGGATTAGCCGGAAAACCATCCGGCAGAATGATGCACGGAGAAGCAACCCGCATGATTGATCTCACGCAATCTGAAGAAGAGATCCTTGCACAGATGAAACAGAAAGGCCGGTACAACATCCGGCTTGCAGAGAAGAGCGACGTGCAGGTGGAGGAGTCGGAAGATATCGATGCGTTCTACACTCTCGTCGTGCAAACCGGCGAGCGCGATGCATTTGGTACGCTCCCAAAATCTCACTACCAAGCATTTTTGGATGTGCTGGAGAGCAGTTTTTTGCTCCTGGCAAGCAAACCTGAAACCGGCGAGCCTGTTTCCGGCCTTCTGGGCGTTGTTTGGGGTTCTCAGGCTCTCTACTACTATGGCGCTTCAAACTACGCTCACAGAGCATTTATGGCGCCCTACGCGCTGCAGTGGGCTGCCATGCAGTTTTGTAAGGAAAAAGGGTGTACCACATACGATCTTTTGGGAGTTGCACCACCGGATGCCGATGGCAATCACCCCTGGTCGGGCATTTCGCAATTTAAAGAAAAATTTGGCGGGGAGGTGGTAACGTACCCTCCGGAAAAGCAGGTAGTTCTTCGTCCAATAATGTATGGACTCCTGCAACTCAAGAGAAGACTATTCCACTAAAAAAGACCGCGTAAGCGGTCTAAAAAAGTCGCGAAGCGGAAGCTTGCTTCCGCTGGAGCGACACCTTATAAAGGGAAAGGAGAGTCCGCGAGAGGAAAACCATAGGTTTGCCTTTCGCGGTAACCAAAAAACCCCCCCGGAATCCGGGGGGGTTTTTATCTCGAATCGTGAGATCAGAGGGACCGAACAGTCATTAGCTCTGGTAGCTCGTAGACTTGATCGTGGTCTCCGGGTACTCAACCCAAGTAAAGTTCGCTGTCGACGTATCGACATCTGACCACTCAATGCTACTGGAAGTAGAAGCACCACCCACAAGGAAGCTTGTGCGGGTAATGGAGTTGAATGCAGTCAGAGAAACCTGGAGGGTGCTTACAGCACCGACCGTGGAGTTGCTTGGATTCGTAATGTTCGCCTCAACAACAAGTGTAAGACTGCTACCCTGATCGATTTCTGTATCGATAGCAGTGTTAGACTTCAGCTCAGGACAGTACACGGTGAATGTTCCGGAAGCGGTACCAGCCATCTTGGTAGAACCGTTGTAACCGGTACAGGCAACCTTGTTTCCGTCACTGGAGTTCGCCTTGTTGTAGATCTTGAATGTGCTGGCATCAATGGACACGTTTGTGGCATTGACCTGGAAGAGAATTCCAGAGAGCACAGCATCGTTCAGACCGTTCTTCGAGTTGCTGTGTGCTGCGGCGGAGAACTTGAAGGCGCCGATATCAGACACACCGCTCGGTACAGCCGAACCGTTGGCATCAGAACTTGCATTTGTGATCGACGTGATCTTTGCAAGTACGGAAACGTTTTTGTTTCCGTTGATGACCGCGTTGGTTGCGTTTGCAGACGAGCGTCCAATGAAGATTTCACCGGCAGCGCTGGCGTTTCCGTCGTTTGCAACAAGGTTGTTGCTGGACTCATCACCACGGGCACGGATTGCTCCGGAACCGGAGGACTCGTCGGAAACAGCCTGGTTATCTATAAAGAACCATACAATCTGGTTGCTGGTTCCACCTTGTACATCCGTCTTCATCTTAGGACGGATAAGCACATCGGTGTCTTCGCCTTCTGGAATAACCAGCTGGCGACTCTCCATGTTGGCACAGAACTGCTCGATGGTCGTACTGGCACCGGCACCTGGGTTCTGTGTAAGAACATCATCGCTTCCACATCCACCAATGGTTGCAAGAGCGAACGGAGTGGATTCACCAGCCTTGTAGAGTTCAAGACGATCAACGGAGGATACCGTCGAACCAGAAGAGTAAATCTGGATGTCGGTCACGTCGACGGCCTCGTTTTCTGCATGGAACTGGAGACGGAGCACAGGCTCACCGAGCGTACCACCAAGGAGTTGGCGGTTGGTGAGAGGCGTGGAGTCCTTTGTAACGAACAGGTCACCCTGTGAAACAAGGGTCCAGAGCTGTGAAGCCGTTGTAGTCACAATAATGTCTGCAGAGGTAACGCTTGCGTGGAACACACCATCAATCTTAATACCGCTAAGGTTGCTTCCATCGTCAAGTTCTTCTGCTTCCAGGAAGGTTACAGAGGAACCGGTAGCGAACTGGATCTGCAGGTCATTGTTTGTGAGAGAGGAAGAAATGTCACCGTGGACCTCAAAGAGCACTGTCTCTTCGGCCGGGATAACGTATCCGCCTCCTGCGAGATCGGAGAAAGGAATCTGGGATGATTGTGAAGCCACACCGTCTTCGAGGACGGTATCAACAACACCGTCACCATCCGTGTCTACCCACAGAGCGTAGTTCTGAGCGTTGAGCAGAGAACCTGTCTTGGATTCAAGCACGGACTTGGTGAACAAAATGTCTTCTGCTTCACCGGCGCGAGCCTCAAAGCGGAAGAGGGTAATGTTCTTTGCATTCTCTACAGCAGTGTCTCCTGTACCGATGTTTTTCACAGCGATAGTGAGCGTAGCTGTAGCAATGCGGTGGAAGTTACCGGAAATGTTTCCACGTGGCCGAACGTCTCCGACCTTGTCTCCGGTGGAAAGACCCTCTACCTGCATTTGGTAAGCCGTGCTGGCAGTGGAAAGCAGTCCGCCGAAGTCACAAGTGGTGGTGTTCGCCGTGAGCGTGCCGGAGCTCAAAATGTGCGTCGGCTCGCCACAAATGTGGATACGGAACTTATCACCGTTGTCCGGGTGAGCACCTGCACCGTTGTCGATAAAGTCGACACGGAACTCCCAAGTTTCTGTTCCTTTGATAATGAAGTCATCGAAACGGTAAATCTGGAATGTTCCACGGTTGCTACCACCGGTGCGCTGACCGGAAGCCGAGGTGGTCGTAAGACGAACACCATCGACAGTGCGACCTGTTGTCTTGTTACGGATCTGAACGTTCTCCAGAACCTCGTGGATCTGGTCACTCGAACCTGTTGTAACGTTGCTGAGTTCCACACCGGTGGAAGTCTGACCCTGAACAGCAATGAAGAGGTCCTTAATGTCGATATCTTCACCACCGGTCTGCAATTCAATCTTCGCAAGAACAGCATCATTGTCGTCACGCGTGAAGTCCTGTGTAGCAGGACCGTTAATACCGATAGTAAACTCACCGGCATCAATGGTCACTGTGTCAGGAAGTGTTGCAGATTCGGTTGGCAGGGTTATCTGCGAGCCGTACAACTGACCGTTTACGCCGTACCCGTAGAGGGAACCGACAGCGAATAAGTCAGAAGACTCTTCAAAGTGTATAATAATGGAATCACCCGCACCACCGATGATATCGGCAATAATTTCGAGTGTGATTTTGTCCCCCTCGAGAACGGTGAAGGGAGGATCAAAGACGACGGTCACAAAGTCACCAACAGTCTGAGAGACTGTATTGGTAAGAACCGTACCGTCTGTGCGACGGACAGCAATGTTTACGAAGTCACCATCTGAAACAGAACTGTTCTGCTCAAGTGTCATGGAGTAGAAGGTCTGGTCCTCCGTAGAGTCCACAGAGACTTCAAATTTTCCAATGACCACTCCAACATCACCGACTTCTATTTCATCCGGAGCAACAGTCCGGTAGGTCAGCGTCACTGTTCCGCTGGTCACAGCGGCAACACGGAATGTGCTACCACGAATCGGGAAGTTTCCGGTTACATCCTTGGCATTGCCGAAGATGTCCGATGGAAGTTCAACCACGATATTGTGCTCTGCGGACGTTGAAGCTGTAGTCGCAAAGTCTGCAACGATATCGACCGTTACAGTTTCACAGGAATCAAGAACGAGAGGAGAAGAGAAACGCAAATCGGAGGTCTGGTCCTCAGAGTCGATTGTGCGCTTGCGGGAAACACGTGCTCCGTTAATGGCAGCGTAGACGCCGTCAATATCGGCCACGGCTCCGTATCCTTCATGAAGGATAGTGAGGTTCTCAATTCTCACACTGTCAGAACAGGAAGCGGTGAGGTCTATAGAAAGAACCACCACGCCGATAGCACCCTTGGGGACTGTGTCTCCTACCGGGCTGCTGGCGGAAAGTGATACTTCAAGTTCACCATCTCCCTGCTGGAGAACGGTGTATCCGAGAAAACTCATAGCATCGTCGAATGTCACACCATCAGCCGTCATAAGATCGGAAACGGCAACAGTGTATTCGTGACCTGGGTCCATGGCCTCACCGAGCGTGAGCTCGACGACGCTGGCGCCAAGGAGTTCAGCTGAACTCACAGCAAGTGCCGGGGAACCGGTTACAGAGTAGTTTCCGGCATCTTCAGCAGATTCCTGGTCGAGTGAAATGTTGAACTCAACTTCTACAGTCGTAGCGGATGTTGCAGTGGCATCTGTAATCATGGGCTCGCCACTCATGTCTTCTTCGCCACAGTCCACACCGTACTGCAGACCCTGGTCCACGCGGTACAGCATAACGACCATTTCTGCACGGTTCATGTTATCGCCTGGGCGAACACGACCTGTGCGATCGTCACCCTGGAGCACACAGTGATCTGCGGCTGTCTGGATAACATCGGTGTACCACTGACCGGATGGGTTATCGACGAACTGCGCAGCATCGCCTGTCCACTCAAGACCAAACGAACGGACAATAAGGGCGGCTGCTTCAGCACGTACAATGTTTGCGCCGGGACGAGCGTAGCAAGGCTTGCTGCCGTAGCAGTTGCCGTCACCACGAACCCATCCTTCTTTACCGGATTCTTCGAAGTACCCGTAGTACCATGCGCCGGTTGGCACATCATTGAAACTTGGTACAGCTGGAGGAGTGGAAAGAATTCCACCGTTCAGCTCTACAACAAGCTTCACGAACTCCGCACGGTTGGCTGGATCGCCACCGCGGAAGCGCGCTTGTGTGGAATCAAGGTAGCCGGCATCGACGAAAGCGCCGACGGCATCCCCGAACCACACGCCTGAAGGAACATCGCTGTAGGCAGCAAAGACCGTACCCATTTGGGTAAGGGACAACGCTGCTACAGATACTCCGGCAAGCGCTCTTTTAAAGCGGGAAATATCCATAGAAATGAAGGGATAAAATGAATAAAAACAAAAGAATGAAACATTGAAATGTCTTTAGATGTCATGGAAAGCAAGAGCCATTCTACGCTGCTCATCTCCGCACTCTATTGTGTGAGGCGAGAGAAATACCCCGAGGGGATCTCACTCATCTCCTTATATATAAAGAGTGAACACGAATGCAGGACGTACATACCAACGCAGGTAGATGCTCAAGAAAGGAAGGCACGATCCATACTGGATGTGGAAAGCTTGTCTGCCCGTACAGAACGGAAAGGCAAGTTGCCGGTATGTGAATGAACATATACACGGATCCACTCCTCTACTTAGAAGAGCAAGATCAGCGAGAATCCTAGCGAGAAGCGTATCTTCAAAGCAAGGGATTCACTCTTCACGTGCACCTATAAGAACGGGGGAGAGAGGCCACCGTTACAGAACAGAAAAGTAGGATAATGCGTCAAAACAGAGAATATTTGCATCCATTCCGCTTTTCTTGAACAAATCTTTGAGGCAAATGGCACTATTGGCCTTTGTACCTGCCATAAATTTATACTTGCAAAATTTCGATTTTGTTTTATTTAAACTACTTCAAAGGTTAACTTGGCTATACAAAGCGTTTGGGCTCCTTCACATTCTGGTCAGTTTTTGCCCCTTATCGGTGTCCCTCACCTCAAACCCCTGCTGCTCAAGCTCCTCTCTTAGACGATCTGCTTCTTCAAAATTCTTGTCCTTACGTGCTGTTTCACGTTGTTCCAGAAGAACCTGAATCTCTGCAGGAATATCCTGAACTTCCTCCGGATAGAAACAGCCGAAGGTCTGACGAATTATTTTTATGAATTCCAGATAGGAAGTCAGACAGTCTGTATCAAGCTGCATATTTTGATAATACAAATTCATCGCAGCAAAAACTTCAGCAAGTGCGGCTGGTGTATTGAGATCTGCATTCATAGCATCATTAAAATGCTGAATGCTCTCACTTATAGCATGACCCGAGGAGGAGCTCACAGGCACCGTAGAGTCTATGGCAGACATCCACTCCATGATCTTCCGCCTGGCCTTTTTAGCATCTTCCAGGCCCTTCTCTGTGAACTTCAGCTGCGTACGGTAATGCACGGAAAGAAAGTAGTACCGCAGATCCAGCGGAGAGTACCCCATTTCCTGTATGTCGCTTAAACTTAACACATTGCCAAGGCTTTTAGACATCTTCTGAGACCCCATATCTATACGCCTTTTGTGGATCCAGAGGCGAACAAAGGGTGCAGGCCCACTACATTCACTCTGCGCAATCTCGCATTCGTGGTGCGGAAAGATGTTGTCTTCACCTCCTGTATGAATATCTATCTGCGGGCCAAGAAACGCCTGGCTCATGGCACTGCACTCTATGTGCCAGCCCGGAAAGCCCTCTCCCCAGGGAGACGGCCAACGCAACACATGATGACTATTGCTGCCCACACACTTCTTCCAGAGGGCAAAATCGGCAGGATGCTTTTTATGTTCCTTTACTTCTACGCGCGCGCCGGCATCCAGCTTATCCAATGTATTGCCGGAGAGTTTGCCGTAGTCCGCAAACGACTCCACAGAAAAATAGAGACCGTCATCTGTTTCGTACGCATGCCCCGCTTCGACAAGTTTTTGAATGATGGCGATCATACCCTCTATGGTTTCGCTCGCACGAGGCCGGTGCGCCGGCTCTCTGAGATTAAGCAGATGTTCGTCCGCTATGTATTGGGCTTCGTACTGCCGTGCAACGGCTATAACATCTTCGTGTGTAATTTCTTTTCTGCCTTGCTCAGCAGCAATCCGACGGGCTTCCTTCTCTACTTTGTCTTCACCGGAATCCGCATCGGCCACAAGATGCCCCACATCCGTAATATTTTTCACAAGCGTGACTTCGTACCCGGAAACCTCCAGCCATCTCTGAATGAGATCTGCCATAAGGAAGGAAGAGTAGTTGCCAATGTGCGGCCGCCCGTAGACAGTCGGTCCGCAGGTATACATGCGTACCTTTCCCTTCTCTGCGGGAACAAACTCTTCTTCTTTCTTGGTAAACGTGTTGTAGAACCTAAGCATGCGCAAAGCATAACCTTGTTCTCTTGAAAGGTGAAACAGACTTAGTTACTGGTTACTTGTTACTGGTTGAGTCCAGAGAGCAAAACGAGTAACCAGTAACCAGTAACAAGCAACGATGCACAACAGAACGCACTCAAAGGGGACAAGCAAAGAATCACTCAGGGAACTAGATACAATAGGAGGAGAATGCTAGCCTACACACACTTCTTCCCTCATAGACTATGGACTACGCAGGTATTCGATCCATCCTCGGAGAAAAAGCAGAGAGTCTGCTCACACACGAGTGTAAGACAATAGCAAAAGACCGACTGCACGTGCCGGGACCCGATACCGTTAAGAAGATGTTTCGCCAGTCCGACAGGTCTGCGGACGTACAGAAGAACCTGCATTCTCTCTACCACCACGGTCGCCTGGGCGGTACAGGGTACCTTTCCATTCTGCCTGTAGACCAGGGTGTAGAGCACTCGGGAGGCGCTTCCTTTGCGAAAAACCCCGATTACTTTGATCCCGAAAATATTATCAAACTCGCATTAGAAGGCGGTTGTAATGCCGTAGCCTCCACCTTTGGTGTGCTGGGAATGATGTCCAATTCCTACGCAGACAAGATTCCCTTCATTGTAAAAATCAACCACAACGAGCTGCTCACGTACCCAAATGTGTACGACCAGGTGATGTTTGGCACGGTGCAGCAGGCATATGACATGGGCGCGGTAGGCGTGGGGGCCACCATCTACTTCGGTTCAGAGCAGAGCGGCAGACAGATAGTGGAAGTTGCCGCAGCCTTTGCAGAAGCCCATAGACTAGGGCTGTGTACCATTCTGTGGTGCTACCTTCGCAACGGCGCCTTTAAGGTGGATGGTGAGGACTACCACGCTGCCGCTGACCTTACCGGTCAGGCCAATCACCTGGGTGTGACCATACAGGCAGATATTATTAAGCAGAAACTCCCCACGAATAACGGCGGATACAAAGCCCTGAATATGGGAGAGAGTTCCTACGGCAAACTGGATGAGCGCATGTACACAGAACTCAGCAGTGACCACCCCATAGATCTCTGCCGCTACCAAGTTGCGAACTGCTACATGGGAAGAATAGGACTGATTAATTCCGGAGGCGCTTCCGAAGAGAACGACTTACAGCAGGCCGTGCAGACTGCGGTTATCAATAAACGCGCAGGAGGCACCGGTCTCATCTCCGGTCGCAAAGCCTTCCAGAAGCCCATGGAGGAGGGCATAGAGCTTTTACATGCCATACAGGATGTGTACCTGTGCAGTGAGGTAACTGTTGCCTGAGAAATCTAGGGCATTCTGGTAGCAATAAGACCAGCCGCACCCACGGAGGGGTGCGGCTGCCAGATGATCGCAACAATAAGCCGCACCCCTCCGTGGGTGCGGCTTATTGTTTGGTGCGACTCATTTATTGGTGCTCATTGTTTTGGATACGGCTGTTGTAGATGGAGGTTGTGTGCGGATACGGCTTGAAAATCCTGCACGCTTTCATAAGCCGCTGCTTATACTTACTCAGCCTTCTTTTTTGCCCGTACCTTCTGCACGATAGCTCCAAAGATCTTCTCGAGCTCTGTGGACTCCTGCACAAGACCTGCATGCATGGTCTTGCACTTCTCGTCCAGATTGTCATCCAGAAGGCGTAGCCAATGACCTGCCTGGCGTGCTTCCTTACAGCAGGATGCCATACCGAGCAGGAACTCCTCTTTGCTCATGGCCTGATCTGCCCGCAGGTAGGAAGAACCAATTTCGCCGGAGGCGCGCACGAGGCGTCGGCAGTCACCCAGACTGGCGATGGTCTTGGGCTTACGTCGGACAAAGGCACGTGCCTCGTAGGCAAACTTGC
>PFDR01000006.1:16172-22280 GCA_002772545.1 Candidatus Peregrinibacteria bacterium CG10_big_fil_rev_8_21_14_0_10_49_10
TGGCAAGGTCGCGCTGGCCGGTGGTGTAGGTGGGAGTGGAGGTAGAAGTAGTCATGCCCATACTGTATGTGGAGCAAAGGCGCTTGTGGGGTACCGTGAGAGAAATACGAATGCATAAGGATACTTTTTGGCTTACAAAAGAGGTAAAAGTGGTTTTATGGGGAGATAGAACAGGATCGTATTTTTTAGAATTTGGAAACTTGAATAGGTGTTAGTTTTTAGTTTTTAGCGATGATGTTCACAGTCAAAACAAAGATGCTCATAATGAACAACCACCAACGAATAACAGAATCTCCAAAGCCATAAGAAACAAAGTACTACCGTAGTTCTTTCCTATTCACGACCAACTGTTGCCCTATAGCAAAGGCAGTGCTCACTGCCCAGTAGAGCGATACGGCAGCAGGGAACTGAAAGGCGAACACGCCAATCATAATGGGCAGCCCATACTGCATCATGCGCTGCTGCATTTCCTGCTGTGAGGGCTCTTTTTTTGCGTCGTCTTTGCTGTTCGTACGCTTTTTCTTTGCTATGGCAAAGCTTAACTTCATCTGGAAAAACTGCAGTGCAACAAGCAGCGGAGGCATAATGTGTTTACTTGGTAGCAGGAGATTTAACCCCAGAAAGTCCGTACCAAAGTTCCAGCTCAGATGCTGGTGAAAGCTGTAGATAAGATGCTTGGAGAGCGCAAGAGTGGAACCATCCCGAATGACGTAAAAAAGGCCTATGAGGATGGGGAACTGCACGAGCATGGGCAGACACGACTGCAGGGGATTCACACCGTTATCCTTCCAGAGTTTCATAATCTCTTTGTTCATGACTTCGGGATTCCCTTTGTGCTTTGTACGGATTTCATCCAGTTTCGGTTGGAGTTTTTGTAGTTTCTTCTGGCCCTGCAGCGCATGCTGCGTGGGGAAGAAGAGCGCAAATTTCACGAGCAGAGTCAGGATGATAATGGCGAATCCCAAGTTGTAGCCCGGCAGGATGGAAGCCACAAAAATGAGAAAATTCAGCATGGGCTTCGAGATGAACGTACGGAATATTTTTGTAAGCGATCCCGGCTCGTACATGCTGAAGCGTGCAGTATAGGTCTGTGCTTCAGCGCCTTCTTCTACACCGGGAACATCCAGCCGTACCTCGTACTGACCGTAATCAGAAAACAGAGAGTACTTCCAGGGGCCTAAATCAACTTGTACACGCTTGCCCGGAGCCACTTCCGTAAGAGGAACACAGGGCAAAACCGTTTCTTCGGATGTGCGCTCCGTCCACTCACCACCGACTTCAAAAAAGACCCGCACAGGAGGCTCCGGGCACCGATCCGGGAGTACAAGAGCCTGATCTGTCTTGTTGTGCAGTGTGAGCTGAGGATGGTGGCCACCCTTGACTGTGGCATCCACAGGACGAAAGAGCACTTCTGCCTGCACCTCTGTAGCACCGGGACCATACTGATCAGGAAAGAGCACACTGAGCACAGCACGCGAACCCACATACACCAGAGCAAAGACCAGAAAGAACTGCGAGAGCTTAAAACGCGAATCTACTTTGGAATTGGCTTTGGGCATGAATCGAGCGTAGAAAGAAAAGCGTGCACATCGGCAACGATGTCTGCAAAGTCGCACGTCAGACTAGGGGAACGCGGGGAAAGTAACAACTGGACGGTTGGCATTTTCTCTTTCTCGCGCATGGTGATGCGCAGTGCCTCGCGGCAACGCCGCCGCATGCGGTTGCGTTTTACCGCCGACTTGTGCAGCTTTGCAGAAGCAAACGTACCCACAAAAAAACCCGTGGTATGGGGCGCAAGTGTGCGCGGCGGCCCCGGCAGCCAGCGCAATGTCATGGTCTTGCCCCTCCATACTTTGCCGGTGCGCATTACACGGTCACAGGTTTTGCGGCCACTGAGTCGGGAGAGCTTCATGAATGAAAGTATACTGCATGTTCTCCTCCTCCCCACCAGCAATGCGGAATGCAGAATGATTTTTTCTTATCATTCTTTTTGCTTCGTGATTTCATTCTACATTTTGCATGCTGAATTTTGTATTTCCCGAATGTTCTTCTGTATCCTGCAAGGCATCATGACCACACTCAATCACGACGACGTCCGGCATATTGCAAAACTTGCCCGCTTAAACCTAAACGACGAGGAAGTGAAAAAGTTCTCCACGGAACTCAGCAACATCTTGCAGTATGTAGAGAAGCTACAAGAGGTGGATACCGAGGGCGTGGAACCTATTGCACAAATTACAGGCCTCACCAATGCCTTCCGGGAGGACGAGGTAGAAGACAGTTTGATTGCACCAGAAGATCTCCTCAGTTGCAGTCCCCTACCCGTCGTGGAACATCAAATTCAGACTCCTTCTGCGCATGGATAGTATGCTGCATACATTGAGCATTGCACAGGCCCACGAGAAGTTGCAAAAGAAGGAAATTTCCTGCACGGAACTGACGAAGGCATGCATAGACCGGGCAGAATCAGTGGATAAAAAACTAAATGCATTGGTGTATAGGAATTTTGAAAGAGCCCTAGAAGAAGCCAAAAAGATAGACGCAGAGGGGGAGTTTACCCACCTGCTTACGGGGATTCCTTTTGTGGTAAAAGATAACTTCTGTGAGAAGGATATTCCTTCCACGGGGTGCTCCAATGTACTGCGAAAAAAGGACTACAGACCTCCGTTTGAGTCCACCGCAACGGCACGCGTAAAAGCTGTGGGAGCTATAAGCCTTGGGAAAGGAAACACCGACGAATTTACCATGGGCGCGAGCACCGAGACTTCCTGCTACGGCGTAACCCGCAACCCCTGGGACCCCTCCCGGGTCGCCGGAGGTTCTTCGGGCGGTTGTGCCGCTGCGGTGGGTGCAGATGAATGCCTCTTTGCACTCGGCTCGGATACCGGAGGATCCATACGCCAGCCGGCCGGATTTTGCGGCTGCTCGGGCCTGCGTGCAACGTACGGAAGAGTAAGCCGCTACGGTGTCATGAGTATGGCCAGCTCACTGGATACCGTAGGACCCATCTGTAAATCTGTGGAGGATATTGCCATTGTTCTCAGCACCATTGCCGGGAAAGACCCGCTGGATGGCACAACGGGAGATGTACCGGTTCCCGATTACACCAAAGCACTCCATGGCGATGTGAAGGGGCTCAAGATTGGCCTGCCAAAAGAGTACTTCATAGACGGTATGGACGAGCAGGTAGAAAAGGCTGTGCGGGATGCCGCAACGCAGTTTGAGAAAATGGGTGCAGTTGTGACGGACATCTCTTTACCTCATACAGAGTACGCAGTCGCCACGTACTATGTCATAGTTCCTTCGGAAGTAAGTTCCAACATGTCGCGTTACGACGGCATCCGCTATGGCCACACTACAGATGCTGCAACGGACCTCATAGACTACTATCACCTTGCCCGTACCGAAGGCTTTGGAGACGAAGTAAAGCGACGGATTATGATAGGAACGTACGCTCTCTCCGCCGGCTACTACGATGCCTACTACCGCAAAGCTCAAAAAGTGCGCACGCTCATCAGAAAAGATTTTGATGACGCCTTTCAGAATGTGGATGTGATTCTCACCCCTACCTACCCCACACCTGCGTTCATAGTGGGAGCACTGGAAGGTGACCCCATAGCCATGTACCTGCAGGATATTTTCCTGGTTTCCCAGGGGCTCTCGGGCATGCCAGGTATGACCGTGCCCTGCGGATTTACGTCGCAGAATACTCTGCCCATTGGCCTGCACCTCACAGGACCGCAGTGGGGAGAAGACACGATCTTAAATGCTGCCTACGCCTACGAACAGGCGATGGACTGGAAGGAACAGAAACCAAATCTGTAATTTACTAATATAAAAATTTATGTTATAATTATAATTAATATGTACCTACAACAGGCACAACCTTATAACAGACGAAGGCCTGAAAAAAGAAAAGAATCTACAGGGGAAACTGGGCATACCTTTGAGGAAAGTTATCTCTATACAGCAGAAGAAGTCAGAGTACTGGGACTTCACACAGAACATCCCGATATACCGAAGGACCTTACTTTTCGGGGTGCCATAAAATACTGCATAGCAAGAAGCCCGTTACGCTATGACCCAAAAAATGTTTCCGACCCGCAGTCCCGTCGCATGAACACCGTACATCTGAGCATTCGTGATACGCTTGGTTGCCCGAACAATCATGTACAAATGTTCCCCAGTATTCAAACAGCCGCAGACCAAAAAGGATGTGATTTTTTTGTAGTGCACGAAGATGCAAAAACAGGAAAAGAATTCCTCGTTACTGCCGACATCACTGAAAATAAGGAAAAAATAGAGAAGGCCGACTTTAGAGCGGATGTTCTTGTTACACCACGCGGATGCATAGCAAACCCAAAATACTACAAAGACTTACTGCCGAAAGGAGAGGGTATCGGCTACTTTTTAAAAGAAGATACAGGAAACTATTTTGCGGACATCGATGCACGTGCGCTGGGAACAGGTAGAGTGATTGCGAATGTCTTTCGTGAAAAAATCAAAGCGATCGATACAGATATACCACATCCAAATCCCCTGCACTACATCTACGAATCCGAACGTGCAGCTATAGGAAAATTACTGAGCCACATCACTCCTCCTCAGCCATCGTAAGAATCCCTTTAGAAACAAGCAAACTCAGCACAGAGTGTACAAGAGGGTTCTCTTTTTCCCGCATGTTTGGATCCAAATGTTCCCAAAGATCTACCCCTTCGCCCACACTGCGTAGAAGACTCCTTTGGAAAACATCTGATTCTATAACTTCACGGATGCCTATACCTACCTCCTCCAGTAGACGAGCAATTGTTTGATCGGAGATGTTCTGTTGTTCCAGTACCTCTTCACCTACTGCATGAATACGAAGAAGATACTGAAGCGCACGGGAGGGTAACCTTGCTGCAAGGAGATCAACTGTTTCACTCAAACCGCCGTAAGCCGGCTGTTCTGGTTTTTCACTCATAGGGAGATTAATGCACATTCAGTATCATGGGTCAATTTTTCTTTACATTATTTGATTCAAATGAGACTTCCAAACCAGCATTGAGGGGCTGTAGAGATAGAAAGAAGAATACACTTTATAAAAAGAAAACTTAACATCCTGTTTGCATTTTGCCCTCTAAAAGCCAACAATGGAATCCTCCTTTCTCATCATTCATTGTTATGAATCGGAGAACAGTAACCATCGCAGATATGCGCCAGTTTACAGATTGGCTCTCTTTTCTCCTTTTTGTACGCAATACTCCCAGGAACCAGGAAATACTCTCACAATACTTTTTGCGCCAGTTCCTGCACGAACCGGAGCTTTTTTATGAATTCCTATTGTTTGTGCAAAAACGACTGGCAAACAGCCGAAAGAAAGATGAACGCCTCAAGCTTGCACAGGAGTACCTCAGCGTACTTTCTTCCCTCTGCGAGCGCTTTGGTGTATTTGAAGAGAAAGAAAAGCTGGATCGCCTCTGTTTTCACATTACAAAACCAAAAGAGTACAGGGAAGTGGAACAGGTGATTGCCAAGTATCAGAAGAGCGCACAGAAAACGATTGGAACGGTTCTGAGCGTCCTAAAGAATCTTGCAAAAGAAAACGACATAGCATGTGAGATTACGGGCCGCTACAAGAACGTGTACAGCATTTACCGTAAACTCCAGAGGAAGAAGTACACAAGTATCATTAAACTCAGCGACATCTTTGCGTTTCGCATTATACTGAAAAGTAATGATCCTCAAGAGTGTTTTGAGATGGTGAACCTGCTGCATGACCATTTCTCCCCGAGGGTAGACCGGTTTAAGGACTACATTACCATTCCCAAAATAAACGGGTACCAGAGCATCCATACTACGCTCCATGGTGTCGTATCCAACTTGGACCTGCCGGTAGAAGTGCAGGTACGTACGGAGATCATGGATGCATTTGCAGAACGTGGTATTGCTTCTCATTGGCTGTACGCACAGGAAAAGAAATCCAAGCTACTTACAGAGGCAGAGAGAAAACTTCTGGAACACTACACATCCCTCTCGGAGAAATTACAGGAAGAACAGAACGTCACGTTCTTCTCTTTTGAGGGTGACATTAAGCAACTACCCGAGGGTGCCAGTGCACAGGACTAT
>PFDR01000002.1:0-1072 GCA_002772545.1 Candidatus Peregrinibacteria bacterium CG10_big_fil_rev_8_21_14_0_10_49_10
ATTCTTATCGGAGGAGGGATTTCAAAATCCTCCGTCTCATCAGAATGAGCCACCTCCTTTACAAAGGAGGAATTGGGGAGTGTGGTAGGACGCTCAAAAATCATAGTCGCTTCGCTTCTTGATTTTTGGCGGTTATCAACAAAGGTTCGTTGTAGGTTACTTGTCTATGTCGTATACTTATTGTAATTACTATCTAACTCCTATTTATTTATGGAAGAAAAAAAACCTATCGCGTTTGTTATCGTCGCACTTATTGCTGTTGTTGGGGTAGGTATCTGGCTTTTTTCGGGCAAGGACGTGCAGAATGATTCGGGAGAAGAAGCTGTTGTACAGGAGGTTCCTGCTTCAGTGGAAGTCGAGGTAACATTAACTCCTGAAGAGAAGTCGGGTGATGTGTCCAGTAAAAAAGCAGAAATTCTGGGCAAGATTAATTCTGGTGCTGTTTTGACGACAGAGGAGAAGCAGGAGATTACTCTTATTATGGCCACAAAAGCTAATATTTATAATTTTACAGAGGAGGAGCGCAAAGCCATTTTCGCAGCCTTTAATAAGTAAGAGTTTTATCATCTAAGACAGGTACATATAACACATATCTCATATGAAAAAACATATCAGTGTCATAGTACTTCTAGCTGTTGTGGTGGTAGTTGTCATTGTCCTATCTCGAGGTGCGACCCCTCCATCTACATCGGCACCATTAGGCAACACTTCTGAAAAGACCGTTCTGAACGTATTTAATCCAGGAGAGGAGGCGAACCTAAAAGAATTACACGATACAGTTCTCGCCCGACTTCAGTCTGAAACCCCTCTGACAGGAGAAGAAAAATCATCCATTGCGGTTATTCTGGATATGGTGAATGGAGTGAGCGGGCAAAGCGATGGGTCGGAAATACGGTTTACTGATGAGGAGGTAGAAAAGATTATGAAGCTGTTAGCAGAGTAGTGAAGAGGGATTTGCAGGTTAAAAGAAACACTCTAAGAGCCTATCCACTATCTAATGCCTAGCTGAAATGTCCAAAATTCGTTGCGAAAATTGCGTATTTTGAGGAAGCATATCGGGCGACCTAAGTTT
>PFDR01000002.1:1120-6090 GCA_002772545.1 Candidatus Peregrinibacteria bacterium CG10_big_fil_rev_8_21_14_0_10_49_10
GGAAGTACTCCTGTGGTGATATGTTGATGAAAAAGACTCAATTTGTAGCAGAATTTTGAACATTTCGGCAGGCAAGCGCGGTTTTAGGCCCTATATTGCGGTTAGATTATGAATAGGCTCTAAGGACATCACTCGGTAACTACAGGGAACTCAAGCTGATTTCGAGTACGTTCCAATATTATTTCTGTAAGATATTCAGTAGTCCGCTCACTGTTAGAAGGTCCATACTCTCCCTATGACTATAGATGATATTAGAAATATCATAACTTTGCAAAAATACAATGAAAAAAATATATATTTTATTGGGGGTAGTGCTGATTGTGGGTGTATTTGTTGTCGTCTCTTGGAAGAAATCGGCGACAGATGACGTTGTTTTAAGTAATCCTCCAGCCATTCCGGCATATTTGATAGGTGGATTAAGACCTGAACAGCAGCAAGAAGTGGACAAGTTCAAACAGCTGATTTTTGCCAGAATTGCTCTGCCTAAGCCATTAACGGAAGAGGAGAAAGCCGTTCTTACCTCCGTCTTCAATACTCAGCGTATCTCGTATCAGTTTTCCGAGGAGGAGGAAAAGCGAATTCAAGAATCTCTTCAATAATTAGCTTGTCTTGATTTATGAGACAAAAGGTTTACGAGTTGTTACAGCTCTCCTCTGAGGAAATTAGGGATATTGAAAAAGCTGTAAAGTAGATTTAATAACTCAAATGAGGAGCATATATAAAAAAATTTTCAAAAGGCCTGAGTTTTTTATCATCGGAGCCATATTTCTTGTTTTTTTATTTGTTCCTCAATCTGTTTTTGCCGATTACAGTATTTCGCCGAGTGCATCCTTGAGTCCTTCCGGTAATCAAACACCTGGGACAACATATAGTGTTACTGGTTCCATAGGAAATAGTGGGGGGTCATCATTTAACGGCACTATTATTTATCAATGGTCTGTTCACTATGCTGGAGGATGGCATGATTATAGTGCGTCAAGTTTTACCAGTAAGATCGATCCAGGCGAGTCAGCTTCTGTAAATCTTGTGTCGAATGCTACTGTCGGGGGAGTTGATGGAAATAGTTATAAGTGGCGCCTGTGCGCAAATGATGGTACTCAAAATTTCGGATGTTCCGAGACGGCATCTATTACACCCACAGCTCCACCTCCTATCACCTATACCGTCTCCAGCGCAGGCAACGTTGGTATCGGATCAGGCGGTACCATTACTCCCGCGTCACAAACGGTCACAAGTGGCAACACTACAACGTTTACGGTAACTCCGGCTACCGGGTATACCGCAAGTGCGAGCGGTTGTGGCGGAACCCTGTCCAACACGACGTACACCACTGGTGCTATTACGAGTGCTTGTACCGTAACGGCAAGTTTTACTCAAAAAACTTCTTCGGCAAGTCTCTCGCTCATTTCTCCATCATCATTGCCTGTGGCATACAACTCGAGTGTCATCATACAGCCTTCGTACTCAAACGCATCAAGTTGTAGCGTATCCGGAAATGGGACGACATGGTCAAACGTCTCAAACGGAGGAAATATCGGTGTGGGGAACCTGACCTCCGATACAGGGTTTTCTATTTCTTGTACAAAGGACACCGGAACTGCTGGTACTCCGACGGGTAGTCTTACGGTAACGGTCGGGGCGCCACCTAAATCAAATCAGACCATCACCTTTGCTCAACCGACGAGCCCTGCCGTGTACGGCTCTACGTTTACTGTAGCTCCAGTGTCTACTTCAGGACTCACTGTTTCTGTGTCGGCAAGCGGAGGGTGCTCGCTTGATGCAACAGGAAGGACGGTCACGATGACAAGTGGTACGACAGCATGTACGCTTACTGCCTCGCAGGGAGGGAACAGTAGTTACAATGAGGCGCCAAATGTTGAGCGTACAGTAACAGCGGGGAAAATAACTTTAACTGTAAGGGGTGATGATCTAAGTAAGGTGCAAGGGGCCCCGAACCCTACACTAACCGCAAGTTACAGTGGGTTTACAAATGGAGACACATCGGTGAGTGGTTCGCCGAGTTTAAGTACCGATGCCACTATAGATAGTATTCCTGGAAATTACGATATTCTCATTTCTATCGGAACCCTCTCGTCTTCTAATTACAGTTTTAGTCTTATAAAAGGAGCGCTGACAGTTATAGAGCAATTTGTCGTTACTCCTACAGCAGACCCGTTTTCCGGGGGGACCGTATCGTGTACAAACTGTGCAGGGTCTTCCTCAAACATCGCCACCATCACTGCGACTCCCAGCAATGGATACCAGATAAATGGTTGGTCGCTTACGACGTGTGGTAAGAACACGATTTGCACAACAAACACTGATGCAAACAAAACGGTTACGGTTTTGTTTGAGCAAATACCTCCACCACCTCCACCACCTCCACCCTCGGGCTCCTTTTCTATAAGTAAATATCTAATTGCTGGAACGACCTTTAATGGAGGTAATTACTTCGACCGCAGCAGTCAAGTTAAGTTCGTCGCGGTGGTGAGTAATACTACAGCAAACGATATTTATTCACCTGATGTGTACTTAGAGCGGAGTTCAAGCTCTGGTTCCGGATATGTAAATGTCGCAACTGTTAGTCTACAAACCAAGGCGTCTTTAAACGACCTACTTCCCGGAAAAACCTACAGCCAAGAGGTTTCCGGAACACTGCCAGATGGAACATGGTACATACGCGCCTGTGCTTGGGCAACCAATGTTTCTCAAAAAGTATGTACGGCACCAGAGCGAATTACTGTCGGGGGAGAGCCACCGCAACCTATAACATCCTGCAAGATAAACTTCAATAACAGAGTTACTGGTGTTGGTGGAGACATTCGTACTTACGCAGATGTCAGCATCGGCGCGAATGAATGCCCTGTAAGTAAGTATAAGGACCTATCGGCGAGTGGAGGGGCGGATGACATTGACAGTAACGTAACCAGTATTTACGACAGCAGTATTCCGAGGTGGTACACCTACGCTGATGTAACCGATGGCTCTGTCGCGCAGTCTCTTTTCCGCGGAATAGAGGACCTTTTGAAAACCGCTAACAAACTACCGTCCCGATTCGCGTTCTACGTGCCCGGCCCTGACGGTGGTACTATGTCGGCGGGATATTCTATGACAAGGGTATATGGCACAGGAAGTCCGCTTGTTGAGACTAGTAGCTTGTACGGAGCAAGCGGGCTACCCTTTGGTAACTATAGCTATGAAATAGGGAACGAGTTTGCCGGGACATATATATGTAATGTACGAAACACGACCGTATATTATCCCGCATGTGACAGTAGGAACGCGCAGTATGTTGATAGCGCGACATGTCTCCAGGCTAATCCTACAGGGAGTGGTGTCACAAGTATTCGCAATACTGAAGACACAGAGAGGCTTAACGTAAATACAAGCCTTGCGGTTTGCATAGACAGGCGAGACGAGGGGAATGTCTTTTACAATGAGAATTGTGTAGAAAAGACAGCGGATGCGATGTCCATACAGCCGACCTGTGCCATTGGGAAAGCCACGTTCGGAGCCACTCCTAGAATTACGGAAAAGCCACCGCGATTGTCACAGCCACCGTTTCTCAATACTCCCCCGGGTACATCACTCGGAGTACCGACGGTACTCACGAGTACCCCTGCTTGTAACGTGGGCGCAGGAGCGATTCAAGTATGGGGCAAGACTCCAGTTGTCGGTGCAACCGGGTATAGATTGTATAGAAGCTCTGCTTCCAGTTTCACTCCGTCCTCAAGTAACCTCGTGAGAGATTTCACATCCACGTCACCGTTTCCATTTTCTGATACAACAACAGCTCCCGTAAATGCGTATGTGGATGGTGGTGCGCTTGCCAATAACTCGGCTGAGAAATTAACGGGAGGAGTTCAGTATAATTACAAGCTTGTTGCATACAACAGTTCAAGCGAGAGTTTGGCTAGCGTCGTGGCACAGGATGATGCTTCGTTCGCCTGTCCCGATTTGGTAGTGAATAAGATCGAGGGTATTTCAGTCACACCAGAACAAACGATTACGCTGACTAACCCTATTCGATCAGGTTTAAACAAGTCGTTTTCTGCAGGTATCTTCAATCAGGGTGGAATGCCGGCAGTTCCGTTTGATAACAGGTTTACTATCAAAAATAGTAGTGGCGTTTCAACAATTTATACAATCTTTCCAGATACGCGAGTATCCAGCGATCTACAGGCTGGAGGAGTATCCTCAATCGTTTCTAATCTAGATGACACATGGGACACAGTCCCTGGTTCATATAGGCTTGAAGTGTGCTCTGATACTCGGCGACCTCCTGACATCGTTGGAGAGGTTTTTGAATACAACGGCTATAACGGAGTAACCGATACCGCCGAAACAAACAACTGTAGCTACCTTAACTTTGTCGTTGGAGAGCCGGATCTTACAGCAAACCCTCCTGTCGCCACGGGGCAGACGCTTGGAACCAGCTTTGTTTCTAAAACGCCGATTACCCTCAACGGTGCTGTAAATAACTCAGGGTCCGGTGCTACTTACAAAACTCAGAATGGCACCTTCGATAACTCTTACGAGGTTTCGATAAAGGATCCAGCTACCGGAGCGATATGGACACCTCTCTCGCCTACGGTTCCACTTTTACCTGTGCGGCCATTTCTTGATGCTGGTGTCGAGAGCGCTACTCTTCAAGAGTTAATTTGGGGAGGTGACGGTTCCATTGCTGCGGGTGACTACTGGGTTCAAACCTGCGCGGATGTGAATACGAGTATTGAGGAAAAGAATGAAAATAATAACTGTTCTTCTCAGTCATTAGGAGTGGTGAGTGGTGTTACAAAGGTTACGGTTGTGGATATTCCTGTTACCACCCTCATCGTCCGCACACTGGTAGATGGCACATACACGGGAGGCATTGCTGTAGAAGGTGACCCCTCCGAGTTTGGCGGTACAACGTACGACGGTACCAACAGCTCAGCCAATTCAACCATGATTGGCGAATACAAAGTAAC